>CAZZFB010000008.1:0-34204 GCA_964653385.1 uncultured Bifidobacterium sp.
CTCCGCCTCGCCGCGGCGGCGTGCGGGGTGGTCGAATGGTCACCCGATGGCGACGAGCACAGGATCCGCGACGCGATGAGCATCAGGGGCGCCGCATTCGTGGCGGGCATCTACGAGCACCCGCGCAGGGAGATCCCCGACCGCACGATCTGGGAGATCCATGCCGAGGTCGCACTCGGTGCGCTCGCGGATGCCGGCCTCACTCTGGCCGACGTGGACGGCGTCTTCTGCGACGGCACCTCGGGCTTCGGCACCATGACCCTATGCGACCACCTCGGCGTCAGACCGCGGTACGTGGACAACACCGAGACGGGCGGCTCCTCGTACCTGGCCCACGTGGGGCATGCCGCCGCCGCGATCGCCGCCGGCAAGTGCAGCGTCGCCCTCGTCACCCTCGCGGGCAAGCCCCGCTCGGGCGGGTCCGGCGTGTCGTTCGCCGCGGGGCCCGAGTCGTCGTTCGAGTCGCTGTGGGGCATCGCGGGCGCCCCGCACACCTACGCGCTCGCCGCGCGGCGCCACATGCACGAGTTCGGCACCACGGCGGAGCAGCTCGCCGAGATCAAGGTCGCCGCCAGCATCCACGCCCAGCACAACCCGCATGCTTTCCTGCCGTACGCCGTCACGGTGGAGGACGTCGTCAACTCGCCGATGGTCGCTGACCCGCTGCACAGGCTCGACTGCTGCGTGGTCACGGACGGCGGGGGTGCGCTCGTGGTCGTGTCGCCCGAGGTCGCCCGCTCGCTCGGCCGCACGAACGCGAAGGTCCTGGGCCACGGCGAGGCGATCAAGTCCACCGACAACGGCCGCATCGACCTCACGTACACCGGTGCGGTGTGGTCGGGCCCCCGTGCGTTCGAGGAGGCCCGCGTGTCGCACAAGGACATCCGTTACGCCTCGATCTACGACAGCTTCACCATCACGGTGCTGCAGACGATCGAGGACCTCGGTTTCTGCCCGAAGGGGGAGGGCGGCAGGTTCGTCTCGGACGGCGCGCTCGTCGCACCGTTCGGGAAGCTGCCGTTCAACACCGACGGCGGCGGGCTGTGCAACAACCACCCTTCCAACCGCGGCGGCATCACCAAGGTGATCGAGGCGGTGCGCCAGCTGCGCGGCGAGGCGCACCCCGCGGTTCAGGTCCCCGACTGCCAGGTGGCGCTCGCGCACGGCACCGGCGGCAGCCTCGGCACCCGGCACGGTTCGGTCACGCTGATCCTCGGGCAGGAGGACGCATGAGCGCACCGCAGAGCCCGTTGCCGGTGCCCGCACCGAAGGTGACCACCACCAACGCCGCGTTCTGGGCGGCGACGGCGGAGGGACGGTTCACCCTGCAGAGGTGCCCGGCGTGCGGGCTGGTCATCTGGTTCCCGCGCCGCACGTGCCCGCAGTGCTGGACGGAGGACATCGAGTCGTTCGCCGCTTCGGGCCGCGGCAGCGTCTACAGCTTCACCGTGGTGCGCAAGGGGAGCGGCGCGTACAAGGACGCAGCCCCGTTCGTGGTGGCGTACGTGGAGCTCGAGGAGGGCCCGCGCGTGCTCACGAACATCACGGGATGTGACCCCTCGGACGTCACCGTCGGCATGGCCGTGGAGGTCGAGTGGCACGACACCGGCGAGGGCAACGCGATCTACAGGTTCCGCCCTGCCGCGGGCTGATCAGACCTTGTAGACGAGCGACGCGGTGGCGCACAGCTTCCCGCTGTCCGCCCCGCGCACCTCGGCACGGCAGAACGCGATCGACTTCCCCCGCTTCTCGATCCACCCCTCGCACACGGCGTCCTCGCCGGCGACTGCGGACATGTACTGCACGTCCATGCTGATGGTCACGAAGCTGTTCCCGCCGGCGGACCAGCCGACGGCAGGCACCACGGTGGTGTCGATCAGGCTGGCGATGGCGCCGCCGTGCATGATCCCGGCCGGCTGGTTCATCTCCTGCCGGGCGGGCAGGCGCAGCCGGGCGTAGTCCTGGCGCATCTCCTCGACCACGAAGCCGAGGTGGGCCGCGAAGTTGGTGGTCTGCTCCCACAGCGGGAAGTTGGCCCAGCGCTCGGCGGCCTCCTGTGGCAAGGGCGGGAAACGGTCGGCAATCGTCATGCCGCGACCCTAGTGAAGGGGCCCGTTCGCGGGGCAACTACGGTGTGCACATGCCGCTGCACCATGTCGCCTACGCCACGAAGGACGTCGAGGCCACGACCCGCTTCTACGAGGAGCTGATGGGTTTCCCGCTCGTCCACACCGAGATCACGGCCGGCGGCGAGACATGGCTGCGCCACATCTTCTTCGACATCGGCACGGGCTCCGGCGGCGAGATGGAGTGCATCGCGTTCTTCCAGGTTCACCAGGTGGGGGAGCGCCCCGACTACGTCACGGACGTGTCGGAGGGCGTGGGGCTGCCCGTGTGGGTGAACCACTGCGCCTTCCGTGCCACCAAGGAGAAGCAGGACGAGGTGCGCGCCCGCATGGACGCCGCCGGCATCGCGCCGCTCATGGACGTCGACCACGGGTGGTGCAGCTCGCTGTACTACGTGGACCCGAACGGGATCATGGTGGAGCTGTGCCGTGACACGCCCGGGTTCGTGCCCGACCCGGCAGGCGCGAAACGTCTCCTCACCGCGGACCCGTTCGCGAACGCGAAGAACGCCTGACATGCCGCGGCTCGGGCAGGTCGGCAGGGACAAGGCGCACCCGTACGCGGCGGCGGTGTACTCGCTGCTGTTCGGCGACCGCGACCCGGTGGAGCAGCCGGGAACCGATGCCGGCACGCCCGGCAACTGGTGGACCGTGTTCGCGCTCGTGCCGGACGCCTTCGACCACACGTCCGCCGGCTTCCAGTTCTACAGGTCAACCGAGAGGAAGCTGAGCCCGCGCCTCCGCGAGCTCGGCCAGACACGCGCGGGGTGGACGGTGGGCAGCCAGTTCGTGTTCAGCCAGCACTGCAAGGCGATGCGCGACGCGGGATTCACCGACGAGCAGGTGGCGGCCGTCCCTTCGTGGTCGGTGGCAGAGTGCTGGACACCGGCGGAGCGCGCCGTACTCGCGTACACGGATGCGCTCGTGCTCCAGCACGGACGAGTTGCGGACGGCGTGTTCGACGCACTGCGCGAGCACCTCACCGACGAGGAGATCCTCGAGTTCACCTACATCACGGCGACGTACGCGATGCACGCCACGATGAGCCGTGCCCTGCGTCTCGAGTTCGACGACGTGGACGACCCGGTCCAGGAACGGCCCGATTCCCGCGGGAACTTCAGCGGTCTCGACGTCATGGCCGCCGCGGACGCGGGGAACGACGGCACGAAGAGGAGCTGACCCGAGTGCCGGGTGCGGCCGGTGCGTTCCGGTGGGGGCGCCTGCCGGGCACCTCGTTACGATTCACTGCGGGATGACCCCAGGAGGTTCGGCATGAGTCAGTCGGCGACACTCGAGACGGATGCGGGAACGGCCACGGAGCACTTCGACGTGATGGTCGTCGGTGCAGGCATCTCCGGCATCGGTTCCGCTGTGCACCTGCAGGAGCAGTGCCCGGGGAAGTCCTTCGTGATCCTCGAGAAGTTCGAGTCGTTCGGCGGCACGTGGCACATGCACCGGTACCCCGGGGTGCGCTCCGACAGCGACCTGTACACGTTCGGGTACCGGTTCAAGCCGTGGGTCGGCCCGCCGATCGCGACGGCCGAGGAGATCAAGAAGTACATGGGCGAGGTCATCGAGGAGCACGACCTTGCGCCCCACATCCGCTACCGGCACCGCATCACCGCCGCAAGCTGGTCCTCGGCCACGAACCGTTGGACGGTGCGCGTGTCGCGCCTGGACGAGGGCGACGAGGTGACCCTCACGTGCGGCTTCCTGTACATGTGCCAGGGCTACTACAACCAGGACAAGGGCTACATGCCGGACTGGCCGGGCCTGGACTCCTACCGCGGCCGTGTCATCCACCCGATGGAGTGGACCGATGACGTCGACTACGCGGACAAGAACATCCTCGTGATCGGCTCCGGCGCCACCGCCGCGACCGTGGTCCCGGCGCTCTCGAAGAATGCCCGCCACGTCACCGTGCTCCAGCGGTCGCCCACCTACTTCATTCCCGGGCGGAACGCCGACGACCTGGCGGACACGCTCCGCCAGCTGGAGATCGACGAGAAGTGGATCCACGAGATCGTCCGCCGCAAGCGGCTCTTCGACGGCAAGGCGGTGACCGAGATGTCGTTCCAGCAGCCCGAGGAGCTGCGCACCTTCCTGCTGGAGGGCGTGAAGGCCCTCCTGCCGGAGGGTTACGACATGAAGCACTTCACGCCGAAGTACCGGCCGTGGCAGCAGCGCATCGCCTTCGTGCCGGACGGCGACCTCTTCGAGGGGATCCGCGAGGGCAGGACGACCATGGTGACCGACGAGATCGAGACGTTCACCGAGACGGGGGTGGTCACGAAGGACGGCACCCGGATCGAGGCGGACATCGTGGTGCCGGCGACCGGGTTCAACCTGAGCGTCCTCGGTGACATCCCGTTCGAGGTGGACGGCCGCCCCGTGCGCTGGCCGGACACGGTGACGTACCGCGGGATGATGTTCACCGGCGTGCCGAACCTGGCGTGGATCTTCGGGTACTTCCGAGCCAGCTGGACGCTGCGTGTCGACCTCATGGGCGACTTCATCGGGCGCCTGTTCGCGCTGATGGACCGCAAGGGTGCGAGGAAGGTGACGCCGCGGCTGCGTCCCGAGGATGCCGGCATGGAGATCGGCGACTGGATCAGGCCCGACAACTTCAACCCGAACTACCTGATGCGCAGCATCGACCAGATGCCGAAGTCCGGCGACAAGCCGGAATGGAAGCACGACCAGGACTACTGGGCCGAGAAGGACCTCATCCCCAAGGCCGACCTCGAGGACGGCTGCCTCGTCTTCGAGTGAGCCCGCGCGGGGGCGGTGCCGCCGCGCCCTGCCGTCAGAGCGAGTAGACCCGCGCGGCAGTGCCGCGGAACATCGCGTCCTTCTCGTCCTCGCTGAACGGGGCGGCGATCTTCTTCGCGGCGTTCCAGAAGGTGCGGTAGGAGAGCGACAGCCTGTCCACGGGGAAGTTCGACTCGAACATGCACCTGTCCGGCCCGAATGCCTCGATCACGTGCAGGTACCAGCGGGCCTGCGCGGCCACGAACTCGTCCGACGTAGGCGGACGCGTTGCCGTGTGCCACCCGAACCCGTTGTCGGGCATGGCCAGCCCGCCGATCTTGGCGACCACGTTCGGGCACGCGGCGATCGCGGTGATGTCGTCGCGCCAGCCCGCGAAGATCTCGTCGTGGCGGCCGGCCCACTCGCCGACACCGAGCGGGGTGCCGAAGTGGTCGAGGACCATCTGCGTCCCCTCCGCGGCGCGCGCGAGCTCCAGGAACTCCCTGTTCTGGTGGTGGTAGTGCCACGAGTCGTACGTCAGCCCGCGCTCGCCGAGCCGCCGCACGCCGCGCACGAACGCGGGGTCGCGGTGCTTGTCCCTCGCCGCGCGTCCGGGGATGGTCAGCGACGCCGGGTCCTCCGCGCGCGACAGCGCGTCGCGGATGCCGCGGAACATCCCCTGCCCCGCGGCAACGTGCGCATCGAGCACCTCGTCGAGGTTGTCGAGGGTGAGGTCGGCGTGGCTCACGATCGCGCGGATGGTGCGGTCCGGGTCGCGCAGCGACTCGCCCGCGATGAACGCGGTCTCACCGACAGGTGCAAGATGCAACGGTGCAGAGGTGTCGTACGCGGAGCCGCACTCCATGAACACCGTGCACTCGATGCGGTGACCGTCCGCGACGTCCGCCTTCAGTTGGTCCAGGCCGTAGTCAAGACCCGCTCCCGGCCGCCAGAGATGGTGATGGGGGTCGATGATGACCCGGCCGGGGTCCACCACGTCCTCCACGACCTGTGCGAACCACTCGGGTGTCCCTGGCTGGATCTCGTTCATTCGTGAAGTATTGCCGACCCGATGCCCCCGGTGCGCAGGGCAGGAACGGCAAAATGGTGAGCGTGATCACCCCGGCACGGCTCCGCACGGTCGTCGGCGCGTTTGCTGCCGCCGTGGCAGTGATCGTCTGGCAGGTGGTGGGCTGGGGACCTCTCTCGCGGTTCGACGTGTCGGCGGCGAAGGAGGCCCGGCGCCTGCGGCCGAACCGTGACCTGTTCGAGATCACGGTGATGTTCGGCCTGCGCGGCATCATCCTCACCGTCTGCCTGCCGTACCTGGCGTGGCGGTGCTGGAAGGACCGACTGCTGTGGCCCGCCGTCGGTTTCGTCACGGTGCTCCTGCTCGAGACGGGGATGCTGGGAGCGATGAAGGTGGCGGTGGGGCGGTCGTTCCCGTACCAGGGCGACATGGTCCTCGAGGCGGGCTTCCTCGCGTTCCCCAGCGGGCACGCCGGCAACGTGGTGGCTCTGTGGGGGTACATGGCGTGGTACGTGTCGCTGCGCCGCCCGCGACTGGGGCCGGTGCTGTGGGGTCTCGTCGTGGCCGCAACGGCCACGGTCGGGGTGTCCTCGTGGCTGCTGCGCACCCACTGGCCGACGGACCTCGTGGCGGGTTTCCTGATGGGCGGGATCGCCCTCGTGGCGACCGTCGCCGCCGTGCAGGCGACCGGCCTCAGTCAGACGGCCACAGCTGCGCCTGCTCGCGCAGTTCGTCCCTGAAGTCGGGGTGACCGATCCCGGCGAGCGCCACCGAGCGCTCACGGATGGTGCGCCCGTGGAGTTCCGCCACGCCCCACTCGGTGATGACGAGGTCCACCTGGTGCCGCGGCGTGCTGACCACGGAACCCGCTCCGAACCGGGTGAGGATGCGGCTGGTCATGACGCCGTTGACCGTGGCCGTCGACGGGAGACAGACCATGCTGCGCCCGTCCGCAGTTAGCCCGGGCCCGCTGACGAAGTCCTCATGGCCGCCGATCCCGCTGAACTGCACGCCGTCGATGCTGTCGGCGACCACCTGGCCGGAGAGGTCCACGGCGAGTGCGCCGTTGATCGCCACCATCTCCCTGTTGCGCCCGATCATCTCCGGCGAGTTGACGACCCGCACCGGCAGGAAGCGGACGTCACGGTTCTCGTGCAGCCACTCGTAGAGCTCGGGCACGCCTGCGGCGAATGTGGTGGGGGAGAACCCGTCGAACGGCGAGCCCTTGCGGTTCGTCACCTTCCCGGCCTGGTGGAGCCTCATGAGCCCGGTCGTGAACATCTCCGAGTGGATGCCGAGGTCGCCGATGTCGCTGGCGGCCACCATCTTCGCGATCTGGCTGGGGATGCCGCCGATGCCCGTCTGCAGGGTGCACCCGTCGTTGATGAACTGCATCGCATGCTGCGCGATGGTGATCTCCACCTCCGTCGGTTCCGCGTCGGGCAGGTCGAGCGGCCTCCGGTCGGTGTGCAGGAGCACGTCGATCTCGTCCACGGAGAGGCTGTGCGTGTGCTCCGGCTCCAGCCCGTGCGTGCGCGGGAAGTGCTCGCTCACCTCCACCACCAGCAGCCTGTCCGGGTCGGCGCCCGCACGGTGGAGCTCCTCCACGGATGCGCCGGCGTGCAGCGACAGGCTGACGCGTCCGTCCACGGGCATTGCCCCTGCCGTGGCCATGATGCGCGGGCTGAGACGGCGCAGGACGGGCTCGAACCGCCGGAAGTCGGCGGGCACGTAGTCGATCGAGGCACCCGAGTCGCGGAGGAACCGCTCGGCCGGGCCGAAGAAGCCGCTGCGGTAGTGGACGCCGCGCCGCGTGAACAGTGCGTACAGATCGGGGAGCAGCGCGCCGAACACCTCGAGCCGCACGAAGTCGTCCCGCTCGCCGAGTGCGTGCAGGAAGCCCCCCGGCACACCCGGGCCGAGCGGGACCGCGAGGGTGTCGACGTGGCCGACGCGGGCCACAGCCTCCTGCATGTCCGTGTACCTCATGTTGCTCCCGACTCCCGGCTACCTGACCACAAGGTAGATGACGGGCAGTGCGGTGCTCACCGCGGCTGCGGTCCACAGCAGCACCCGTGACGCCGGTCCGGACGCGTGACCGCCCATCACGTCGCGCGACCCGGACAGCAGCGCGATGAGCACGATGAGCGGAGGTGCCGCGACCCCGTTCAGGATCGCGGAGAGGTACAGGGCGCGCACGGGGTCCAGTCCAACCGCGTTCATGGCGAGGCCCGCCACCATCGACACCGTGATGACGCCGTAGAACGCCTTGGCCTGCGTCATCCGCAGGCTGAGTCCCTCGCGCCACCCGAACGCCTCGCTGATGGCGTACGCGGTGGACCCGGCGAGGACGGGCACGGCGAGGAGGCCGACGCCCACGATGCCGAGGGTGAAGAGGAGGCCCGCGAGGTCGCCGGCGAACGGTCGCAGCGCCTCCGCCGCCTCCTCCGCGGTGGTGATGGTGACGGGCCCGCCCGAACCGATGGTGGCGGCCGCGGTCACCATGATCGCGAACATCACCGTGACCCCCGACCCCATGCCGAACACGACGTCGCCGCGCATCGCGGCCATGTGGGCACGGGTCGGCGTCGGGACACCGCCGTCGGCAGTGATCTCCTCGACCTCCTCCGCTCCCTGCCAGAAGAACAGGTACGGGGAGACGGTGGTGCCGAACAGCGCGATGACGGCCGCGACGGTCGGGCCGTCGAGCACCAGGCCGGGCACGAACGTGCGCACGGCGACCTCGCCCCACGACACGTCGACGAAGAAGAGGACGACGATGTAGGAGAGGACGGAGAGGCACAGCCACCGCAGGAAGCGCGAGTAGGTGCGGTACGGCACGGTGATCTCCACTGTCAGCATCAGCACCGTGAAGGCGAGCACGAGCACGAGGTGCGGCACGGGCACCAGCAGACGGGTGGCCGCCGCCATGGACCCGATGTCGGCGCCGATGTTGAAGGTGTTCGCCGTGGCCACGATGACGACGGCAGCCAGCAGCACCGGCCGGGGGAACCGCTGCCTGATGAGGGCCGCCAGCCCCTTCCCCGTGACCAGCCCGAGTCGGGCCGTGGACTCCTGCACCGCGGCGGCGAGGGGGAGGGCGAAGACCGTGGTCCAGAGAAGCCCGAACCCCGCCGACGCACCGACCTGCGAGTACGTGGCGATGCCGGACGGGTCGTCGTCGGCCGCGCCGGTGACGAGCCCCGGCCCGAGCCGCCTGAAGTACCCCGTCCCGTGCACGCGGTACCGGTGCTCGTGGTGACGTCCGTCGTGCGGTGCGCGGGCGGTCATCGGGCCAGTCTCGCCCTTTTGCGCCGCGATAGGTTGGCGAAATGACAAAACCTGACGTCTCCATCCCGGAGGGGAACCCGCCCGCAGACCTCCTCATGGAGGACATCACCGTCGGTGACGGCAAGACCGCACAGGCCGGGAGCATCGTGGAGGTGCACTACGTGGGCGTGGCCTGGAGCACGAACCGCCAGTTCGATGCGTCGTGGGACCGGGGCGAGACGTTCGATTTCCGCCTGGGAGCCGGCCAGGTCATCCAGGGGTGGGATGACGGCGTCGCTGGGATGAAGGTGGGCGGCCGCCGCCGGCTCACCATCCCGCCGCACATGGGGTACGGCGACCGCGGCGCCGGCGGCGTCATCAAGGGCGGCGAGACGCTCGTGTTCGTGGTCGACCTGCTGAACGTGAACTGAGGAGGACACATGTCATCAATGAACTTCTACACGGCGAATGCCTCGCTGGCGGGCGCGGAGAAACTCGGCGTCGAGGAGATGCAGACGATCTGGCGCGTCGAGATGGCGGGGGAGCTCTTCTACAACCTCCTCGCGGAGCGGATCGACGACGCCGAGGCGAAGGAGCTGCTGCGCCGCAACGCGGTCGAGGAGCGCGGCCATGCCCGGCGCATCGCCCGTGCGCTCAGCATCAAGCTCGGCCGCGAGTGGGAGCCAACCGCGGAGCAGCAGGAGCTGCTCGACGTGCCGATGCCCCCGTCGGTCGACGCGACTCTCTTCGCCGGGATCGTGAAGGGCGAGCTCAACGGCGACGCCGGCTACCAGAAGTGGGCCGATGCCGAGGAGGACGAGGAGGTGCAGCGTCTGCTGCGCCTGAACGGACGCGAGGAGACCATCCACGCGGGCCGCGCCCAGCAGGTGCTGGAGATCCTCTCGCGCTGACCCCGCGTCAGCGGGTCACCTTGCCCTGCGGGAGCATCCGGCGCCTGCGGAACCACCGCCGCACGGGCTCCGTGGCCCACTTGCTCGTCGCGCCGATGAAGACGGTGGAGATGAGCACGCGCGACATCACGTCCAGCCGGCCGATGTACGGCGCGAGCACCAGGGTGAAGAGCACAGCCACCGGGTAGACCCACGCGAGGTCGAAGAAGAACCGCCCGAGCGGCGAGCGCTTCTTCGGCACGTCGCCGAGGGCATCAAAGAACTCCTCCGTGCCCGCGGTGACGGTGACCTTCTCGCTCACGATGAACCGTTCGCCGGTGTCGCGGAACCGTTGCCGTGTCTCCGAACGCTCCCACTGCCGCAGGTGCAGGGCATCCTTGAACCGGAAGACCATGTGGTACGGGTCGCCCGGCTCCGCCGGGGCAAGGACGGTGCCGCCGAGGCTGCCGGGTGCGGCGTTCACTGCCTCGAGGATCGCGGCGGCCCACTCCTCGAACTCCTCCCGGTGTGCCGGGTCGATTGTGCGCGCGATCGCCACGGTCACCGCACCCTGGGCGATCTTCGGCAGCTTCCCCGTCTCGAACGGACCTGTGAGCTCGGGCATGCAACTACGGTACTTGCCTGTGCCAGCGCGGGAACCGACATCCTCGAGCGTCGTCATCGTGCTGTGCCACCCGAACCCCGCGAGCTTCACCCATGCCGCCGCGCGGGCGGCCGCATCGGCTGCTGCGGATGCCGGCCACAGGGTCACGCTCCTCGACCTCTATGCAGAGGGTTTCGACCCGGTGATGTCCGCGGACGACCTGCGCCGCTACCAGGGGAACGACAGCACGGTCGCACCCGGCACCGTCGCGCACGTCGAGGCGGTGCGCAACGCCGACGTGCTCGTGTTCGTGTACCCCACGTGGTGGTCCGGCCTGCCCGCAGTGCTCAAGGGCTGGCTGGACAAGGTGATGGTCCCCGGGGTCGCGTTCTCCCTCGACGGTCGTGCGAAGGTCCGGCCGGGGCTGACGCACGTGCGCCGCATCGTTGCGGTGTCCACGTACGGCTCGCCGCGTCGTTACGTGCGGTTCGTGAACGACAACGGGAGGCGGATCCTGTTCCGTGCGCTGCGGATGTCCACCGGGTGGCGAGCCCGCACGTCGTTCGTCGGCCTCTATTCCATGGACACCGCCACCGCCGCGGACCGGGAACGTCACCTGGCGAGGGTGGCAGACGTGATGGGGTCGCCGTGAGGGTGCTCCTCGTCCACTGCCACCCGAACCCCGGTTCGTTCGTGTCGTCGCTGGCCCGCGACGCGCGCGCCGCCCTCGAGCGCGCGGGAAACGAGGTCCGCTTCCTCGACCTGCACGCCGACGGTTTCGACCCCGTGTTCACCCTGTCGGAGCGCGTCAACCACACGGCACCGCCCGGGGGGAAGCTGGAGGAGTTCCCCGTGCTGCGCGCCTCCGTGGAGGCACTGCAGTGGTGCGAGGCACTCGTGCTCGTCTACCCCACGTGGTGGTCCGGCCAGCCCGCAATGCTGAAGGGCTGGATCGACAGGGTGCTCATGAAGGGCGTCGCGTGGGACCTCCCCGAGGGTGCGGACACGCTGGTCCCGGGGCTCACGCACATCCGCCGCATCGTCGCCGTCACCACGCACGGTTCGTCCAAGTTCGTGAACGCACTGGAGGGCGAGGCCGGCAAGCGCACGGTGACCCGTTCCGTGCGCCTGATGTGCGGGCTGCGCTGCCGCACCAGCTGGGTGGCGATGTACGGCCTGGACGGGGCCGGTGGCCGCAGCCGCGAGAGGTTCAGGAGACGGGTGACGCGGGTGATGGCGCGTCTGTCCTGACGCGGCCCGCGACGAACTGCGCCGCGCCGGCGAGTGCGGCCGTGCGCACGAGCACGGCGGCGACGGCCGCGTGGCGCGGGTGCTCGATGCCCGACGTCAGCATCGCGACTGCGTACAGCGTGAGCGCGCCGGCCAGCATGCCGACGACCGCGAGAGCAGTCCGGCGCCGGCCCCCCAGCGCGGCGAGTGCAGCCCCGAGGAGCGTGACGAGGATGCAGACCACGGTCGGCACGAAGAAGACGCGCGGCACCACCGTGCGGGACCCGAGGGGGAGGAACCCGTCGTCGGCGACGTCCATAGTGGGGCCCGCCAGGTCGACGAGCCGCGACCACGTGCCCGACGGGTGCGTGACCAGCCATCGTGCGTACGTGGACCACCCGTCATCGTGGACCCACTGCGCAAGTTCCATCCCGCCGATCCTCATCAGCCGCGGCGGCATCTGGCCCTGCGGGAGGTCGAGGTACGCGAGCAGCTCCGGCGGGAGCATCTCGGGCGTGTCGTACGCGGCGATGTTCTCCGTGACCGCGAACCTCGGCATTCCTTTGTCCGTGAACCACGCGGTGGCCACGGGGTCCCTCACCACCTGCTCGACGAGCACGGTGTACATGTTGAGCACGCTCGTCGGCTTGTTCGAGCGCAGCTGCTGCACACCGAGAACGGAGACGAGGATCAGCACCGCCCCGAGGACCCTCGGCAGACGGCGGTCAGCGACGGCGCGGAGGGCCACCGCCGCGGCCACGGCGAAGAGGAACACGAGATGGTGCGGCCGCACGGTCACGAACAGCACGAACGCCGCGATCCACCCGGCCGACGATGTGAATGCCCTCCCGGTCGACGAGATGCGCATGGTCGCGGCCACGAGCGCGACCCCTGCGGTGATCGTGAGCGACTCGGCCAGGATCGCCTGGTCGAAGCGGATGACCTGCGGGGTGAGCCCGGTGACGACCGTTGCCCAGCGCACAATGCCAGGCCGACGGCTGGCCGACGAGAGCTCGTGCGCCAGCCACACCCACGCGGCCACCCCCGCCGCGACCTGGAGTGCCACCCTGCCGGCGTCGGACACGGCGAGTGCGTAGAGCAGGGGGACCGGCAGCGGCCGGGCGATCGGCGTGGCGAGGTCGAGCGTGAGGTAGCCCGCGGAGTCCGGGAAACGTGCGGCCGGCAGTCCCGCGACGGCGAGGGTGCGCAGCGCCGCGTACGTCACGGCTGCCGCGGGAAGTCCGGTGAGAATCCCGCGCCAGCGCACGACGCGAGGATAGTTCCCCGCTCTGCCGGGGCATGCCCGGTGCGGACGGTACGGATGTCTCGGGATACCGTGAAGCCCCATGAAATCGCTCGTCGTCAACCAACTCGGATCGCTCGATGACCTGCACGTGCAGGAGACTCCTTCGCCCGTGCTGGCGGACGGGCAGGTGCGCATCAAGGTCGCGGCGTGCGGGCTCAACTTCGTCGATTCCCTCCTGGTGGAGGGCCGCTACCAGGTGAAGCCCGCGGTGCCGTTCGTCCCCGGCAGCGAGATCACGGGCCGGATCGTGGAGACGGGCCCCGGTGTGGACGCATCCATGATCGGGCGCCGCGTGTTCGCCCCGGTCCCGAACGGCGGTTTCGCCGACGAGGTGGTGACCGCCGCCAACCGCATCCTTCCCATCCCGGACGCTCTGTCGGACGGGCAGGGAGCGACGTTCATGCAGAGCTACCTCACCGCATGGTTCGCGTTCACGCGGCGCACCCAGGTGCAGGCCGGGAAGACGATGCTGGTCCTCGGGGCCGGCGGCGGCATCGGTCTCGCCGCGGTCGATGCCGGTGTCGCACTGGGCCTGCGCGTGATCGCGGCGGCCTCCAGCGAGGAGAAGCGGCAGCTCGCGCTCGACCGCGGTGCTTTCGCCACGGTCGACGTGCTGAACGACGACGTGAAGGCGCGCGTGCGCGAGCTCGCGGGCGGCGGCGTCGACATCGTGTACGACCCGGTCGGCGGCGACCTCGCGGAACCGTGCCTCCGTGCGCTGAACGCCGGCGGCGAGTACATGGTCGTCGGTTTCGTGGCGGGAATCCCGCGCCTGCCGGCGAACTTCGTGCTGCTCCTCAACCGCACCGTCGTCGGCGTGGACTGGGGGGCGTGGGTCGGCCGCAACCAGGGGGAGAACCAGAAGATGCTGATCGAGGTGATGGGCCGGATCGTCGACGGCTCCCTGCGGCCCGTCGAGCCGGTCGCCTACCCGATGTCGCGTGCCGTGGAGGCCATGCGCGACCTGCAGAACCGCAAGGTCGCGGGCAAGGTCGCGCTCGTCCCCGACTTCGCCTGATCGCGGCAGTTCAGCGAGGGCGCTCCAGCTCGTAGAGGGGCAGCCCGACCGACCGGGCCACCCACAGCCCGGCACCGATCTGCTCGAACCGCCGCCCCAGCCGGGTGCGGTACCACGAGGCGGTGCGGCGCGTCACCGACATGTCGGTCGCGTCCGTGTCCACGATGTTGTCGAGGTCCGATGACGTCGGTGCCTCCACGTACAGCAGGCCGTGCGAGGCAGCGGCGATGTTCTCGATGGCCGCCTCCGCACCCTTCGTGTCCAGGTAGTGGAGGACGCCGTGGCACACGACGAGATCGAACCTGCGCGACGGGCGCCACGCGGTGATGTCCCGGAGCTCGTGCCCGTACTCCGCGCAGGCGTGCTCGCTCACGTCGGTCGACACGTAGTCGACGCCCGGCTGGTTCGCGGCGTACCAGTCCCGCCAGTACCCGGGACCCGCACCGATGTCGAGGACGCTCCGCACCGGGATGTCCCACCACTGCGCGAGGGAGTGGACTGCGGACGCGAGATGGGCGACCTTGTCGCGGGTGTGCACCGGGTCGTCGCCGTAGAAGCGCTCGTAGTACTCGCTGTCGAAAGTCGCGCGGCGGGGCATCTGGTCAGGAGAGCCCGAACTCGGAGTAGCCGTGGGCGACCTTCTGCCACGGCTGGATCTGCTCCAGCCTCTCCGCGATGCCGAGGGCGAGGCAGTCACCGAACCGCGGGGCCGTGACCTGGAACCCCACGGGCACTCCGTGGTTGTCGAAACCCATCGGGACGCTCACGGCGGGGTGGCCGGTGAGGTTCGCGTCCGTGGTGTTGAGTGCGATCATCGTGTCGTTCTCGGTCTTCCCTGCGCTGCTGGCCATCGGACCCTCCGCGGGCCACGCCCGTGCGTTCGCGGTGGGGACCACGACCACGCCGTCGTCACCGAGCAGGTCGTCGAAACGCGCCCCGAACTCGTGACGTGCCCGCTGTGCCTCGACGTACTGCTCGGCCGTCACCTTCTCGCCGAACGCGAGCTGACCCTGCACGTAGTCGCTCATCTCGGGCCACCTGTCCCTGACGTGGAGGAGGCTCTGGGTGAGCTCGGCGGCGGAGATCACGAACCACGACCACACCGCCGCGTTGCTGCTCGGCGGGTCGGCCCGCACCACCGTGACACCGTCGGCGGCGAGTGCATCGAGCGTGCGCTCGTATGCCTCCTCGATCTCGGTGTCCACGTCCGCGCGGTAGGTGCGGCAGGCGACGACCCTGCGCGGCATGCGCGGGACGAGGTCGATGCTGCCCTTCGGCAGCGAGAGGAAGTCGCCCCGTGCCGGGCCGTGGGTCACCGATGCCTCGGTGATGACGTCGGCGACGGACGTGCCGGAGGTGCCCTGGGTGGAGAAGTGGATCCACCGCGGCAGCACGTTGCGCCCGATTGCACCCATCGACGGCTTGTACCCCACGAGACCGCACGCCGCCGCCGGGCCGCGCACGCTGCCGCCGCCGTCGGATGTGGTGGCGAGGGGCACGAGCCCCGCCGCGAGCGCCGCCGCGCTTCCGCCGCTGGACCCGCCGCTCGATCGCTGCGTGTTCCACGGGTTGCGCGTGGCGCCGAACACCTTGTTCACGGTGGTCGCAGTCGCGCCGAACTCCGGCGAGTTCGTGCGCCCGAGAATGATCGCGCCGGCGGCCTCCAGCCGCTCCACGACGACGTCGGACACCTCGTCCGCCGGGCCGTCCGCGTACAGCGTGCTGCCCGCTGTTGTCACGCGGCCCTTCACGCGGGCCATGTCCTTCACGAGGAAGGGGAGACCCGCGAGCGGGCCCGTGCGGGAATGGTTCCGCGCGGCCGCGAGTGCCTCCTCCGCGTACAGGGCCACGACCGCGTTCAGTTCGCCCGCGGCGTCGATGCGGTTGATCGCCTCGTTCACGAGGTCCACGGGGTCGATGCGGCCCTGTGCGACCGCGGCGGCGAGCTCTCTCAGCATGTCCCGACACTACTGACGGGGCCCCAGGCGACGCGGTGCCGCGCAACCGCCGGCACGGCCCGCGGCGTCACCCGATGGGGAACCAGCGCCACTCGAGCGCCGACACCGTGGGGTCAACGGTCTCGAGGAGCGCCAGGCCGACGATGGTGCCGCGCGCGGGGACGGACTGGAGGAGCGGTGCCCGGAACCGTGCCGTCAGTTCCTCCATCGAGTCGTGCCCGTACTCGTCGAGCAGGCGCGAGAGCCCGGGCGTGTGCCGCGCCGCCACGAGCAGCTCGATGCGGAAGAGGCGCCACTGCCGGAGGCCGGGGGAGAGGTAGGAGCGCAGGTTGGCGGACATGCACGCGCGGAAGTCGCTCGCCGAACCGAGAACCGCCCACGCCTCGGTGTCACGGCGCGCCTGCGGCGGGTGGATGATCGACACGCAGTCGATGACGAGCGACTCCTTGTTCTCGTAGAGACCGTAAATGGCCCCGACGCTCACGCCCGCGCGCCTCGCGATGCGCGACACGGTCGCACGGTGCACGCCGGAACGCGCGATCACGTACTCGGTGGCGTCGATGAGAGCGTCGCGCACGTCGTCGCCCGTGCGGATCCTCTCGGCGGCCGCGGGCTGCCCCTGCACGCTCGCGGCAGGCTCGGTTACCTCCCTGCCGGAGACGAAGATGCGGAGCAGGTGGCGCGGGTCGACGACCGACTCGCTGCCGGGCCCGACGGAGGAGTTGAGCAGCGCCGAACCGATGAGCGTCGCGGCGGTGAGGAGGAGCAGCTCGCGCGCGGCACCCGTCGTCCCCGGCCCGGCGCCGAAGCACGAGAGCAGCTCGTTCACGTCGTGGTGCACGACCTCGGCGAGAACCTCGTCGCGCCGGGCAGCCGCGATGACCTCGGCTGCACTCCCGATGTCGGGCACCGACCCCCCGTCGCACCGCGCCGCCCACAGGTCCACCGCGGCGTCGACTGCCGCGGTGTCGCGGGCGATGACGGCGCGGAACGCGGCATCCAGGACCTCGCGCAGCGAGGGCCAGAAGCTCTTCTGCCAGGCGAGCACCATGAGTTCGGACCTGTCGTCGCAGCGGGCGTAGATCACGCCGCTGCTGTACCCGGCATCCGCGGCGACGCGCGTGAGCGCCAGCTGGTCGATGCCGTCGCGCCGGACTGCGTTGGCGGCGCTCTCAGCGACCCGGAGGTCGGTCTGGCGCGAACGCTCGGTCTGCCGTGCAGTTGCTGCCATTCCTCGATTGTCCCACAGCACGCCGCGGCGCGCGCATCCGTGGGGTGCCCGCTGTCCGTAAAGTGAACCCATGACGCTGTCACTTGCCGCGGTCCAGATGTCGATGACGGAGGATGTCGAGAGGAATCTCGCCACCGCCGAACGCCTCGTCCGCGAGGCTGCCGCGAAGGGTGCGCGAATAATCCTCATTCCCGAGCTGTTCGAGGACGTCTACTTCTGCAAGGACGTCGATGCGAGGCACCTGCTCCGTGCGCGTCCCGTTGCCGGGCACCCCACCGTCGCGCGGTTCTCCGCCCTCGCCGTCGAGCTCGGTGTGGTCCTGCCGCTCAGCATCTTCGAGCGCGCCGGCAACGCCCTGTTCAACACCGTCGTCATGGTCGACGCGGACGGGACCGCGCTCGGCACCTACCGCAAGAGCCACATCCCCGACGGCATCGGCTACAGCGAGAAGTTCTACTTCTCCCCGGGCGACACCGGCTTCCGCGTGTGGGACACCGCGCACGGCCGTGTCGGCCTGGGCATCTGCTGGGACCAGTGGTTCCCGGAGGCGGCCCGTGCGATGGCACTGCAGGGCGCCGAGTGCATCCTGTACCCCACTGCGATCGGCAGCGAGCCCCCGGACCCGTCGTGGGACTCGAGCGGGCACTGGCAGCGCGTCATGCAGGGCCACGCGGGCGCGAACCTCCTCCCCGTGGTCGCGGCGAACCGTTTCGGGCACGAGAAGGGCGAGCAGACGGAGATCACCTTCTACGGGAGCTCGTTCATCGCCGACAACACCGGGGCCAAGGTCGCAGAGGCCGGCCGTGACTCGGAGGAGGTCCTCGTCGCGTCGTTCGACCGCGCGGAACTGGAGCGGCTGCGCCTGTCGTGGGGGCTCTTCCGCGACAGGAGGCCCGATCTCTACGGCGCAGTCACGTCGCTCGACGGCACATCCGGCGAGCGGTGACGGCGCGGCGGCGCACGC
This sequence comes from uncultured Bifidobacterium sp., assembly GCA_964653385.1. Classification (GTDB taxonomy): domain Bacteria; phylum Actinomycetota; class Acidimicrobiia; order Acidimicrobiales; family Ilumatobacteraceae; genus UBA2093. The sequence continues at coordinate 18,379 of CAZZFB010000008.1, forward strand.
TCAGACGGGTGCGTCGCAGGTGCGCCGCGGCGACACGACCGACGGCAGGTGGTCCCACATGTCGGCGAGCATGTCGTCGCGCAGCGAGCGCACAGAGGGGTCGTCCCACCTGTTCACGCGCTGCAACGGGTCGTTGGCGTGGTCGTACAGTTCGCCCTCTGTGCCGTCGTGCAGCGTGCCCGGCAGCATCGCCGAGCACGTCCAGTTGTCCCGGAAGATGGTGCGCACGCCGACCTCCTTGCCGAACAGCACGCTGTCCCACTCCGTGAGCACGCGCTCGAAACCGCGCGCCCTCGCGTCGTCGTCGTCCACGGGCAGGGCAGGTGCCTCGGCGTAGCCCGGACGGGGCAGTCCTGCGATCGACGCGAACGTGGCGGCGAGCGACACGTGGCCCACGGGGGCGGTGACGGTAGCGGGTGCGATGCCGGCGCTCCTCGCCGGACGCCAGATGAGCGGCAGGCGCATCAACGAGTCCACGTGGTACGGGCCCTTGAAGAGCAGGCCGAAGTCTCCCTGCATCTCGCCGTGGTCCGTGGTGAACACGATGTCGACGTCGTCGTCCCACCCGCGCGCGCGCAGCGCCGCGAGGACGCGGCCGACGGCCTCGTCGATGAGCTCGTTCTTCACGTGCACCATCGCGTTGATCTCGCGCACCTGGTCGGGCTGCAGCGTGGCCGGCACCCACTTCAGCGGCGCCTCGTAGTTCGACACGAACGAGCCGTCGTACCAGCCCATCCAGTGCGCCGGCTTCGAGGCGAGAACGCGCTCGCGCTCCTCCCGGTCCTCGATGTAGCCGGGCGGCAGGTCGAGGTCGCGCCAGTCGACGCGGTGCAGCTCCGACTGCGGCGGGTCCCACGGGTGGTGCGGGTCCGGGAAGGACATCCAGCAGAACCAGTCGTCGTCCTGGCCCATCGAGTCGAGCCACGCGATCGTGCGGTCCGCCACCCACTCGGTGTGGTACCAGCCGCGCGGGATGTCGTTCGTGATGCGCACCTGCGGGGCCATGGTGTCGCCGCCGGGCTCGGTCGTGACCTCGAGGTCGCCGTCGAGGTTCGGCACGAACTTGGCGATCACCTCGGGGTGCTCCGCGCGCAGCCAGCCCACGTAGTGGAGGTTCCCCGCGGCCCCGTGGCCGGCGAACTCCATATGGTCGAACCCGCGGTGCGGCACCACGGACCCGTCGGGCATCGTGAACATCTCGCTGTGGGTGCCGTCGCGGCCCATCCTGTTCTCGGCGAACCTGAGGAACGGGTCCAGCAGCGGCTCGAAGTGGGCCTTGCCGATGAGCGCCGTGCGGTATCCCGCCCCGCGCAGGGTGAGGGCGATGCTCGGTGCGTCCTCGGGCAACGGCACCCCGTTCATCCACACGCCGTGGGTGGCCACGTGCTGGCCCGTGACCATGGTGCTGCGCGACGGCATGCACACCACGTTCTGCGGGTGGGCACGGACGTAGTTGATGCCCTCGCGCGCGAGCGAGTCGATGACGGGCGTGCGTGCGACCGTCCCGCCGTTGCAGCCGAGCGCGTCGAAGCGCTGCTGGTCGGTGGTGATGAAGAGGATGCGGCGTCCCATCAGTTCCCTCCCTCGAGGATTCTCTTCGCCTTCGCGAGCCCCTGCCCGGCGGCGCCCGCCGTGACGAGGGCGAGCACGTTCGGCGTGCACTGCGTGGAGTACGTGACGATGCTGTGGCCGTGCCCGTCGTCGACCACGTCGAGGATTCCGAAGTGGTCCTTGATGAGCAGGTTGTTGACGATGGAGTAGACGAAGCGCCGCTGGTGGTTGTCGACGAGGTGGATGTCCTCCTCGAACGTGATCCCGGTGGGGAGGTCGATCCAGCGCTTCGTGCCCTCGACACGGCACCCGCTGATGGGGAACCACTCGTGCAGCCGTGCGGGGTCGCCGAGGAACCCCCAGACCTCCTGCGGCGTGCGGGCGATGTGGATGTCACGCCGGATGTAGGCCATGCAGGAACCCTATGTCACGCCGTGCCGGGGGACTGCAGCGACCAGTCGACCCCCTCACGCCCGGCCGCGGCGAGGAACGCGTTCGCGCGCGAGAACGGGCGGCTGCCGAAGAAACCGTTGCGTGCCGACAACGGCGACGGGTGGGCGCTCTCGATCACAGAATGCGCCGTGTTCGTGACGAGCACCTTCTTCGTCCGTGCGTGCGCGCCCCAGAGCACGAACACCGTCGGTTCGTCGCGGCCGTCGAGGAGAGTGATGACGGCATCGGTGAGTGTCTCCCATCCGCGGCCGTGGTGCGACCCGGCACGACCCTCGCGAACGGTGAGCGTGGTGTTGAGCAGCAGCACCCCGCGCCTCGCCCACGGCGTGAGGTCACCGTGCCCCGGCACGTGCAGTCCGGTGTCGTCGTGGAGCTCGCGGTGGATGTTGCGCAACGAGGGAGGCACTGCGGTGCCCCGGTTCACGGAGAACGCCAGCCCGTTCGCCTGGCCCGGCCCGTGGTACGGGTCCTGGCCGAGGATGACGACGCGCACCGAGTCGAGCGGCGTGAGCTCCAGTGCGGCGAGAACCTTGTCCCCGGGCGGATGCACCGGACCGGCCCTGCGCTCGGCCTCCACGAACCGGAGGAGGTCACGGAAGTACTTCTCCTCCCGTTGGGCCGCGAGGAATGTCCGCCAGTCACGATGCACGCGCGGACGCTAGCCCGACCCGTCCCGGGTTGCCGTATGGTTCATAACGGTGATGGATGCGGATCTGCTTGCGACAATTGGCGACCCTATGGACGTCGCGCTCGCCATCGACATCGGGGGCACCAAGCTCGCGGCCGGTCTGGTCACCCGCACAGGCGACCTGATCGACCGGGAGATCCACCGCATCGACCACCGTGACAACGCGGACGAGCTGTTCGACGAGCTCGCGCGGCTGGTGCGCTCGCAACTGAAGCGGGCAGCCGAGCACCACGGTGTCGACGTGAGGGTGTGCGGGATCGGCTCGGCCGGGCCGATCACCAGGAACGCCGAGCTCGTCTCGCCGCTCAACGTCAAGGCATGGCGCGACTTCCCGCTGCGCTCCCGCGTGGGCGAGCTGGCGCAGGTCCCCGTCTACGGCGACGGCGACGCGAAGGCACTCGCCCTTGCCGAGGGTTGGCTGGGGGCGGCGAGAGGCGTGGACAACTTCATCGCGATGGTGGTCTCCACAGGAGTCGGCGGCGGGATCGTGCTGAACGGGGAGCTCCTGGAGGGCGCCTCGGGGAACGCCGGGCACATCGGCCACGTCGTGGTGGAGCCGAACGGCAGGCGCTGTGCGTGCGGCGGCCGCGGGTGCCTGGAGGCCGAGGCTTCCGGACCGGCGATCGAGGCCATCACGGGCCGCCCGCCGACGGAGCCCACCTACGAGACGATGCAGCGCGCGGGCCGGCTGGTCGGGCGTGGGATCGCGTCGGTGTGCAACCTGCTCGACCTGAAGCTGGCCGTGGTGGGCGGCAGCGTGGCGATCGGTTTCGGTGCGACGTTCTTCAACGCGGCGCAGCGCACGCTCGACGAGCTGTGCGGCATCGAGTTCGCCAAGGGTGCGCGTGTCGTGCCGGCGCGTCTCGCGGACGAGGGGCCGTTGATCGGTGCCGCCGCGGTCGGTTGGCGCGGCCTCAACCGCAGCGTGCGGTCCTGATCCCCGCGCCGGTCAGCGGATCCACTGCAGCAGGTCCACCTGCACGCGCGTGAGCGGTTGCTGCACGTCGATCCACTCGCCGACAGGGGGGATGGGCCGGCCGCGGGCGAGAAGGAGCATCGACACGTGCATGTGCGGCGGCTCGAGGACGTTGAGACGCTGGCGCTGGTAGTGGAAGGGGCTGCGGCCGTCGTCCAGCAGCCGCACGCCGTGGGCGGTGCCGCAGCCGACGACGACGACCTGCCCCGGCCCGGCGATCGCGATCTGCCTGTAGCCGGCGCGCATCCCGGTCTCCACGGGGTGGTGGTCGAGGACGTCGGCTGACAGCTGCATCATCGACTTGTCGCCGTGCCACAGCGCGCTGCCGAGCCTGATCCGCCAGGCCCGCTCCGGGTGCCGTGACCGCACGTGCTCGTACGTCGGTGCATCGAGGTGGCTCACGTACACGGGCGCGTCGTTCGGGACGAGGCGCATCCACTTCTCGATGTCACGGACGTGGTTCGTGGGGTCCCCCTCGAGCGGGGGGTGGACGGCGTAGCCGTGGATCGTGAAGTGGTTCCGGCGGAGTTCCTCGACGAGCGGCACGAACTCCGTCGGCGACGCACCGAAGCGCATCACCGACGACTGGAGCTTCACCATGACCTCGCCCCTCCACCCGTGCTGCACGAGCGCGCGGAGATGGTCGAGACTGCCGACGGTCAGCACGGCGTTGCGCGGCATGTTCTGGGGCGGCACCGTGAGGGTGGGGGTGAGAACGATCGGCACTATCCCTGCGGGGACGTCGCGCACCTCGTACACGGTGCCCACGGCGACCTCGGCGGCGAGCTGGCCCGCGAGGGGCATGAGGTTCCAGCGCCGGAACCCGTACCCGTTCCCCTTGACCACCGGCACCAGGCCGGGCATGGAACGTGCGACCGACTGCACATGGTCCTGCCACCTGGTCTCGTTGACGGCGAGGCGGATGGTCACCCCGACAGGGTACAGAACGCTAATCCTGAGTTGTTCGGTCGGGTTTCGGGGCCTAGCGTGACGGCGTGGCAAAGATCTTCGGTTTCCCCAACCCCGTCAACGAGACGAGCGCGCGCATCGTGGCGACCGGTGCCGTCGCGATGAGCATCCTCTTCCTGGTCACGCAGAACGGGTGGGTGCTCGTGCCTCTCACGTACGGATTCGTGGCGCGGGTCCTGACCGGGCCGGCTCTCAGCCCGCTCGGGCGGCTCGCCACGCAGGTCATCACGCCGCGCATCGACCGCGCGCACAAGTTCGTCGCCGGGCCGCCGAAGCGTTTCGCACAGGGGATCGGTGCCGCGTTCACGGTCACCGCGTCCGTGCTGTGGGTCCTCGACCTCCCTGTCGCCGCATCCGTCGTCATCGCCATGCTCACCGTGGCCGCGTCGCTGGAGGCGTTCCTCGGGTTCTGCCTCGGCTGCGTGATCTTCGGTCAGCTGATGAGGTGGAACCTCATCCCGGAGTCCGTGTGCGAGGACTGCAACGACATCACGAGCCGGCTCGCCGCACGCGCAGACTGACCACCGGCAGCAGGCACCTCGGCGACCCGCGCCGCACCGCACCTGCCCACACACCCGCCCCGTAGGCGAGGGGGTCCAGGACGCGGAGCAGCGCGTACAGACCGATGTTGTCCGGCCGGAGCCTGATGATGTCGACCATCACCGACATGGCCAGGCAGAAGAGCAGGGCGACCTGGGCACCCACGGAGAAGATGGACGCCACCCCGAGCAACGGCCACCATTCCCTCGTGACGGCGGTGGCGACGTGCCTTGTGGCGAGGGTGATGTTGAGGCGTGCTATGGAGAGCAGCTCGCGGCGGGCGAGTCTCATTCGCCGCAGCGACGCGACGGTGAACACCGCCGACACGAGCGCGGCATCGAGAGCCCAGATCAACTGGCCCGAGAGCAGCAGCACCACCGGCAGGAGATGGAGCAGATGGCCGCGCACGGGGGGCACTGACCACGGCATGCGCCGGTCAATGTCCGCCGCGCTGCGGCCGTAGGCGAACCGCTGGGCGAGCAGGCGCAGCCACCCCCGCCGCGCGGCATGGGCACACTCCACGGACGGCTCGTACCTGCACTGGGACGTGTCGCCGGTGCTGCGCCAGACGAACTCGACGTCCTCGCCGGTGCGCATGGTCGCGTCGAATCCGTCGCGCATGGCGCCCGTGCGCGCGACGAGCACCGCGGAGGGAACGTAGGGCACGACCGACCCGGGGCGCACGCGCGCCGGTGACGGGCCCATGTCGAGGGGGCTGCGCAGTCGTTCGTAGTCGGACAGGAAGGACCCGCCCTCCTCCGTGATGATCCGCGGCGCCACGAACGACACGTTGGGGTCCGAGAGATGACCGGTGAGCGCCAGGATGTCCGCCGCCGTCGCCGTGACGTCGTCGTCCACGAAGGCAACGACCGGTGTCGTCACGAGCGAGCAGCCCGCGTTGCGCGCGGCACCGGGCCCCGAGTTCACCGGCAGCCGGTGAGTTGTCGCGCCCTCCGGCGAGGGGGGGACGGGGGATGCGTCATCCACCACGATGACGCGCAGCGGCGCGAGCATGGCAACGAGCGAGGCGAGACGTGCGACGTGCGCCTCGGTGCGGCAGTGCGACGGGATGACGACAGTGACCTGGTCGGCAGGCACCGGACTGCCGGGCCGCGGGTGGGCCGCCCCGGCGGCGATGAGCCTGTCGACGAGCGTCGACTGCGCGACCGGCCTGCCGTTCTCGATGTCGTCGAGGACGGCGCCACCCGTGTCCGTCACGCGGAAGAACGTCCCCGGCGACCCTGCCACCAGTCCCAGGCGGTCCTTCGAGCGCCACCAGTGCCTGTCCGCGGTGAGCGACCTCGTCTGTCCGTTCATGCCAGCCCCCACCCGGTGGAGAGCCGGTCGAGCCGCTGTGCCAGCGAGCCGACCCACATCGCGAACACGGCCCTGCCGTGCTCCGCCGTGGCGGTCGTCGGGTCGCCGAGGACCCCGGTGGGGGAGACCGCGCGCACGCCGCCTCCGCGCATCGCCGGGAGCAGGTCGTGTGCGGTGCCGGTCGTGCCCGCGACGGCCCGGGACATGTCCACGGAGCTGGGTGCGATGTGCAGCATCACTGATGTCTCGGTGCGGCCCGCGTGGAGATCGGCACCGTCGTACGGGGGCAGGTTCCACTCGTCGTGCACGAGACCCTCGTGGTCCATGACCTCGCGCGCGATCGCGAGTGCATCGGCGTTCCCGCCGTGTCCGTTCGCGAAGAGCACGCCGGACGCCCACGATGCGGAGCGTGCGATCGCCACGACCGCGGCGGCCGTTGCCTCCGTGCCGATGCTGAGCGTCCCGCCGAAACCGGCGTGCTCGTCGCTCGCGGTGATGCCGATCGTGGGCGCCACGGTGATTCCCGGCCGGCCGCCGGCCGCGGCTGCGACCACCGCGGAGATGATGACCGAGTCGGTGTCGGGAGGCAGGTGCGGGCCGTGCTGCTCCCACGAACCGAGCGGCACCACGACCAGCGTCACTGCGCGGCCCCGACGTCAGTGCCGCCGCGGCGGCGCATCAGGAACCTGACGGTCTCGATCAGCACGGTCGCGCCGATCGCGGTCACGAAGGCGACCACGAACGCCTTCGTGTGGTCGTCCTGGAAGGTCCGCCCGCCGATGAACCCGAGCATCGTGGCGTACGACGACCAGATGACGGCCGCGACGGCGGTCCACCGTCCGAACCAGCGGCGCGGCTGTTTCGTGATGCCGCACGTGAGTGTCAGGACGGTGCGGCCGCCCGGCACGAAGCGCGCGGTGACGAGGAGCAGTCCGCCGCGCCCGCGGATCTGCCGTTCTGCCCACGCCAGGCGGCGCCGGCCCTTCTCCGTCCGGTTGTACCTGCGCTGCAGCCTGTCGCTCGCCCTGTGGCCGATCGTGTAGCTCAGCAGGTCGCCGGTGAACGCACCCGCGGCACCGACAGCCACCACCGCCGGCCACGAGAGGTCGTGGAGTCCGGCGCTGACCCCGCCGATTATGACCATGGTCTCGCTGGGCACGATCGGGATGACACTGTCGAGGACCGCGATCACGAGGATCACGACGTAGAACCAGGGGGAACCCGAGTAGTCCTTCAGCCAGTCGAAGAACGAGAAGTCACTCGGGAACACGCCGATGAGGCTATGAGGTCTTGCCCGAGATGGTGGGTTCGGACCTCTGCAGGAGGCGCTTGATGTTCGAGACGTGCCTGATCTCCACGAGAACTGCGAGCCCGACGATGCTCCACAGTTCCCACCCCGGCGAGCCGCTGACGACGAACCCGATGACGACCACCGGCACCGCCGTGATGGACGCGACCGAGGCCTTCCGGGAGAACTTCATGACCGCCAGCCACGTGACGAACGCGGCGAGCATCACCAGCGGCTGGAGGGCCAGGACCACGCCGCCGCCCGTGGCGATCCCCTTCCCGCCGCGGAACCTGCGGGTCGCGGGGAAGACGTGGCCGACGATCGCCGCCGCACCGCACGCGTAGGCAACGGGACGGTCGCCGAGCACGAGGGCGGTGGGCACGGCACCCTTCGCCGCGTCGATGACCATGACGAGCACGAAGTACTTGGTCCCCAGTGCCCGCCCGACGTTGCTCGCCCCGGGGTTCCCCGAGCCGAAGGTGGTGATGTCGATGCCCTTCGAGCGCGCCACCACGATCGCGGTGGGGATGGTGCCGCAGAGATAGGCGATGACGATCGCCACGACGGTGGCTGCCGTGCCCACGTCAGTTGCCCCCGCCGGCCCTGACCGGGATGCGGTCGCGAGCGGGCTTCGAGTGGTCCTGCGAGGGCCTCGGCGCGAGGCTGACGGGCACGGAGGCGAGCAGTTTCTCGCCGTCCCCGCCGACGCACTCCGGGTCCGGGCCGTCGAGGGGCAGGCCAGTGAAGAACTTGGCGGCCATGCAGCCGCCCTGGCAGGCGTCGAAGGCGCCGCAGGAGGCACAGGCCCCCGCGCTCTGCGGCTCGCGCAGCGAGAGGAACAGGTCGCTCTCGCGCCACACCCTGGTGAACCCGCCCTCGTCGAGCACGTTGCCGGCCTTGAAGTCGTCGTGGATGACGAAGGGGCATGCGTAGACGTCACCGACCGGGTCGATCAGGTTGACCACGCGCCCCGCCCCGCACATGTTCAGGCCGGGGAGCGACTCGCCCAGGGCGTTCAGGTGGAAGAAGGAGTCGCCGGTGAGCACGTTCTCGCCGTGGCGCAGCAGCCACTCGTAGATCTGGCGCTGCTGGGCGTTCGTGGGGTGAAGCTCGTGCCACGAGTCGGCGCCGCGACCGGCGGGCCGCAGGCGCGTGATGCGCAGCTGCGCGCCGTACGAGTCGGCGAGCGCCTTGAAGGCGTCCAGCTGGTCCACGTTGTGGCGCGTGACGACGACAGAGATCTTGAACTGGCCGAACCCCGCGTCGCGCAGGTTGTCCATGGCCGTGACGGCCGTGTGCCACGACCCCTCGCCGCGGATCGGGTCGTTCGTGGCGGCGTCGACGCCGTCGAGACTGATCTGGATGTCGAGATAGTCCATCGCGGCCAGGCGCCGTGCGTTCGCGGCATCGATGAAGGCACCGTTGGTGGAGAACTTCACGCCGATCCCGTTCGACACCGCGTGCTCGACGATCTCGAAGAAGTCGCGGCGCACCATGGGCTCGCCACCCCCGATGTTGATGTAGAAGACCTGCAGCGCGCGCAGCTCGTCGAGCACGGCGATGCACTGCTCCGTGGTGAGCTCACTCGGGTCGCGCCGGCCGCTGCTGCTGAGGCAGTGCACGCACTCCAGGTTGCACGCGTACGTGAGTTCCCACGTGAGGCAGATGGGGGCGTCGAGCCCGCCCTTCATCTGCTCGACGAGCGTCTCAGCCGACATTGATGATCTCCGAGGCGGTGAGCGAGTCGATGGCCCTCACGAACGACGGCCAGCGGGCCTCCTCGATCCCGTTCGCCACGAGGGCGTCGCGCAGAGAGGCGTGGCCGGAGAGCGACTCGACGACCCGCACGACGTCGGGATGGCGCAGGAAGACGAGCCTCCGGTTGCCGTAGTGGTAGGCGAGGGCGCCGAACGGTTCGGGCCTGATTGCCACCTGGGGGTGCAGGGAGCACGCGGACTCGAGGGTGGCGGGCATGACCTGTCCGGGTCGGCTCAGTAGACGCCGCACATGCCGTCGATGGAGATCTCCTCGACGAGCAGTTCCTCGACGATGTCCGAGCCCTCTGCGGTCTCGGAGCCTGCCGTCTGCGGCTCGGTGGCCTTGGTGTTGTCCTGGTCCATGCCTGACACAGTAGCCACGGTTCCTCCGTTGGTGCCCCTCCGGCGGGCAGAACTAGTCTCGGGGTGCCGCGGCACCGTGCCGCGCCGAAGGGGGAGCTTCACATGAAGACCAAGGCCGCCGTTCTCTGGGAAGTCAACGCTCCGTGGAGCATCGAGGAGATCGAGCTCGACCCGCCGAAGGCCGGGGAGGTCCTCGTGAAGATGGTGGCGTCAGGGATGTGCCACTCCGACGAGCACCTCGTCACCGGCGACCTTCCCGCCAACATCCCCGTCATCGGCGGCCACGAGGGTGCGGGCATCGTGCAGGAGGTCGGCCCAGGCGTGACCTGGCTGCAGCCGGGTGACCACGTGATCTTCGGGTTCATCCCGTCATGCGGCAAGTGCCCGAGCTGCTCGAACGGCCACCAGAACCTCTGTGACCTCGGTGCCGCGATGGGCCTCGGTCTCCAGATCGCAGACGGCACGTCGCGCCACCACGCCAAGGGCAAGGACCTCAGTCTCATGTGCATGCTCGGGACGTTCGCCCACCACACGGTGGTGAACGAGGCCTCGTGCATCAAGGTCGACAACGACATCCCGCTCGAGAAGGCGTGCCTGCTCGGGTGCGGCGTCATCACGGGCTGGGGTTCGTCGGTCTACGCGGCGGACGTCGCGCCCGGCGACACGGTGTGCGTCGTCGGCATCGGCGGCATCGGCGCGAACGCGGTGCAGGGCGCGAAGCTCGCCGGCGCCAAGCGCATCATCGCGATCGATCCGGTCGAGTTCAAGCGCGAGAAGGCCATGGAGTTCGGCGCCACCCACACGGCAAGCTCGATGGCGGAGGCGTTCGGCCTGGTCCAGCAGCTCTCCTGGGGGACCATGGCGGACAAGGTCATCATGACCATGGGCGTCGGCGACGGTTCCGTGCTCGGCGAGGCGATGGCGCTCACCGCGAAGCGCGGGCGCGTGGTCGTCACGAACATCCACCCCGCGATGGAGACGTCCGGAGCCGGCATCAGCCTGCTCGACCTCACTCTCATGGAGAAGCAGCTGGTCGGCTCGCTGTTCGGCTCGGGCAACCCGCGTGCCGACATCCCGAAGCTCCTCGGCCTGTGGCGCGAGGGCAAGTTCGACCTCGACGGCCTCATCACGAAGACGTACCCGCTCGAGGGCATCAACGAGGGCTACCAGGACATGCGCGACGGCAAGAACATCCGCGGCGTGCTGGTGTACTCGTAGGACGCAAGCAGCAGACGACCGGAACAACCAGAGAACACAGGGGAACAGAATGAAGTCACGCGCAGCAGTCCTGAGGGGCATCGACCAGGCATGGCAGATCGAGGAGATCACCGTGGACCCGCCGAAGGCGGGGGAGGTCCTCGTGAACTGGAAGGTCGCCGGCATGTGCCACAGCGACGAGCACTTCGTCACCGGCGACATGGTGCCGCCGCAGGACCTGCTCGACCTCATGGGGGCTAAGTTCTTCCCCTTCATCGGCGGCCACGAGGGCGCCGGCATCGTGATGGAGGTCGGCCCGGGCGTCACCTCGGTGAAGCCCGGTGACCACGTCTCGGCCAGCTTCGTGCCCTCCTGCGGCCGCTGCCGCTACTGCTCCACGGGGCGCCAGAACCTCTGCAACTTCGGCGCCGGCACGCTGATGGGCCACATGATCACCGACGGCACGCCGCGCCACTTCGACAAGGACGGCACGCCCGTCACGATGATGGCCAAGCTCGGCACGTTCAGCGAGTACGCGTGCGTCGCCGAGGCGTCGCTCATCAAGGTGGAGCCCGACCTCCCGCTCGACGCGGTCGCACTCGTGTCCTGCGGCGTGGCCACGGGCTGGGGCTCCGCCACCAAGCGCGCCGACACGCAGCCCGGCGACACCGTCGTGGTCGTAGGCATCGGCGGCATCGGCATCAACGCCGTGCAGGGTGCCCGCATGGCGGGTGCGAAGCGCATCATCGCGATCGACCCGGTCGAGTTCAAGCGCGAGAAGGCCATGGAGATGGGCGCCACGCACACCTTCGCCTCCATGGCGGAGGCCATGCAGTCGGTGAACGAGATCACCTGGGGCGAGATGGCCGACCGCGTCATCATGACCCCCGGCGTGCTGCACGGCGACATGATGGAGGAGGCCATGGCCCTCGTGGGCAAGGGAGGGACCTGCGTGGTCACCGCCATCTCGCCGATGACCGAGAACGACGTGAAGATGAACCTCTTCCAGCTGGCGATGTGGAACAAGGAGGTCAAGGGCACCATCTTCGGCAGCCTCAACCCGCGTGCCGACATCCCCGCGCTGCTCGACATGTACCGCGCCGGCCAGCTGAAGCTGGACGAGCTCATCACGAAGCGATACACCCTCGACGAGATCAACGAGGGCTACCGGGCGATGCGCGACGGGGAGAACATCCGCGGCATCATCGTGAATGACTGACCACGCGGGGCTGCTCGGCTCGCTCGGTTCCGCAGTCGTCGGACGCACCAGGGAACTGGAGCTCGTCATCGCCGCGCTCGCGGCGGACCGCCACGTGCTCCTCGAGGGCCCGCCCGGCACGGGCAAGTCCACGTTGCTGCGTGCCGTGTCGACCGGGCTCGGCATCGGCTTCGAGTTCGTGGAGGGCAACGCGGAGCTGACCCCCGCGCGCCTCGTCGGCCACTTCGACCCTGCCCGCGTGCTGAACGAGGGATACGGCGCGGATGTGTTCGTGGACGGCCCGCTCGTCACCGCGCTGCGCGAGGGCTCGCTCCTGTACGTGGAGGAGATCAACCGCATCCCCGAGGAGACGCTGAACGTGCTCATCACCGTGATGAGCGAGGGGGAGATCACCGTGCCGCGCCTCGGCCGCGTGCAGGCCGCCCCCGGCTTCCGCCTGGTCGCCGCGATGAACCCGTTCGACGCCGTCGGCACCGCGCGCATCTCCGGTGCCGTCTATGACCGCGTGTGCCGCGTGGCGATGTCGTACCAGCCCGCCGCCGACGAGCTCGCGATCGTGGAGCGCGCCCTGGGGGACAACCCGCTCGCGCGCGAGTTCAAGGACATGGTCGTGGAGGTCACGCGTGCCACCCGCACGCACCCCGACCTGCGCGTCGGGTCCTCCGTGCGCGGTGCCGTGGACTTCGCGATGGTCGCCCAGTCGCTCGCGTCGCTGCGCGGCAGGCCGGTCGCGGACCCGGCCGTGTCACTCGATGCCGCGCTTGTGGCCCTCTCCGGGAGGGTCCGCGTGCGCGAGGGAGGGTCGCGGACCGCCGAGGAGATCATCACGGAGATCTGGGAGTCGGTGTTCGCCCGCACGGACGGCGGGTCCGGCGGGGGAAAAGCCCCGGCCCCGACGCGGGGCACCAGCAGCCACTGACGAAGGAAGGCGACGAGGCGGACCAGGCCGTCGCCGAGGCGGGCAAGCGCACGGTCTCGCGGCGCGACCTCGCGCGTCACGACAACTTCGAGCAGGTATCGCCGGAGGTGGGGGAGCTGGACGAGTCCGCCGTGGACGAGCAGATGCAGGAGAACCCCGACGAGATGCTCGGCATGCTCGCCGACCTCACCGGTGCCACGGACCCGAAGCTGCGCGACCTCGCACGCCGGCTCGCCGGGCGCCTGATGATCGACATCGCGAACCGCGGGCGGTCGCGCCCGCGCGGCATCGGCCGCATGGAGGAGCAGCCGTACAGGCCGGATGCGGGTGACATCGACATCGACGCGAGCCTCGACGCACTGAACGAGCTGCGCCACGGGGTCGCACCGGACGAGCAGGGCCTGCGCATCCGCGGCTGGCGCAAGCCGGGCACCGCGCTGTGCCTGCTCGTGGACCGCAGCGGCTCGATGGGCGGCAAGCCGCTCGCGACGTCGGCTGTCGCCGCCGCGGCGGTGGCCAGCCGCAACCCCGACGACTACAGCGTGCTCGCGTTCGGCAAGGACGTGGTGGTGGCGAAGTCCCAGGACGTGCCGAAGCCGGCGGAGAAGGTCGTGAACGACGTGCTCACGCTGCGCGGGTTCGGCACCACCGATCTCGCGGGAGCGCTGAAGGTGGCGAACCAGCAGCTGCTCCGCTCGCGCGCTGGCCGGAGGGTCGCAGTGCTCCTGAGCGACTGCCGCGCCACGGTCGAGGGCGACGTGGAGTCGGCGGCCTCGGCGGTGGAGGAACTCGTGATCGTGGCGCCCGTGGACGACCACGACGAGGCGCGAGCGCTCGCCGGCCGGGTGGGCGCACGGCTGGTGCTCATCGGCGGGCCGAGCGAGGTGCCCGAGGCTCTCGCACGCGCGCTCGAGTGAGACGTGCCGCGGACCGCGCGGGCACCTAGTACTGGCAGTTCGGGTCGTCGGGCGGGATGACGCCGCGACGGTTGTTCTCGATCGTGACCTGGGGGAGCGTGGTCGTCGGTGCGGGCCGGGCAGTAGAAGGCACAGCGGGCACAGCCGGGACCGTCGGCCCGGTGGGGATCGTGGTCGCGGAGGGAGCAGCGGCACCCGCGGACGCGCTGGACACTGCCGCCAGCGTGGTGGACACGATCATCACTGCGTCAGCTGCCTCGGCGGGTGCGGTCGCCGAGGCGCCCTCCACCTTGCCGCCGAGCCTGGCCTTGCCCTGGAACACCGCCAGGATCTTCTTCGACACCTCTCCCTCGAAGTCGGGCACGATCACGGCGTCCTTGCCGACGAGCTGGCCGGTGCCGGGGAACGTGTAGCTGCCCATCGTGTCCGCGTCGAAGTTGCGCATCGCCTGGCCGAGCTGCAGCAACAGGAGCGGGGTCACCTTGTCGTCGGTGATCACGTTGCGCAGGGCGGCGTTCAGAATGTTCGTGGCGACACGCGGGTTGGTGCGGGCCTTGTCGAGGGCCTTCTTGATCATCCGCTTCGTGAAGTCCTGCTGGCGGCTGATGCGCCCCCAGTCCGAGGTGCCGTCGCTCGTCCACTTGTCCGTCTTCGGGTCGAACCAGCGGTAGTGGCGGGACCGGACGTACGCGAGTGCGTGGTCGCCCTGGAACGTGTAGCAGACCCGCGCGCGCAGGACCTGGAAGCCCGTCCTGCTGTCGCGGGCCTTGTAGGTGAACGGCACGCGCACGCCGCCGACCGCGTCCACCACCTCCTTGAAGGTGCAGAAGTCGACGTTCACGTAGTGGTCGATCTTGATGCCGAAGTTCTCGGTGATCGTGCGCACGAGGCGGTTCGGGTTCTTCTTGTCGAAGTTCGAGTTGATGCGCCCCTTGCGGCTGGAGCCGGCCTGCGTGACCCACATGTCGCGCGGGAAGGAGAGGATCGCGGCCTGGTTGTCCTTCGGGTTCACGCGGATGACCATGATGCTGTCGCTGCGCTCTCCGTACGCGGTGCGCTTGCCGAACCCGCCGGCGTACGGAGAGTCGGGGTCGATGCACGCATCGTTGTCGGAGCCGGTGATCAGGTAGTTGCGCGCGGAGAGGTCGCCCTCGGGCAGGTTGAGGTTCCCGTCGCCCTCCACGGGGACGGTGTCGATGGTGACGACCTGGCGGTTGGACAGTTTCCAGTTGGCGTACAGCATCCCGCAGCCCGACACCACGAGGGCGAGGGCGAGCACCAGGTTCCCCCCGAAGAGGAGTCGCTGGCGGAGGGTGCGGTGGGGATGTCCCGAGCGGTCCGGCATGACCCTTCCACCGTAGTGGGCGGCCCTGCGGCGGGACGGTCGTGCAGTCGGCGGGCAGCACCGGCCGACGTTGTCGGTCGGTTTCCCCGGTCAGTCAGCGAGCGTGACGGTGACGGCTATCTCGCCGTCGCGCTCCACGAACTCGGCATCCGTGACGGAGCCTGCGTCGGCGATGTCGGACCACCCGGCACGCACCGCCGCGATGGTCGCGGCCGGGGCCGAGACGACGGCCCTCGCAACCGCGGCGCGCTGGCTGACCTTCGCCTCCGTCTTCGCTCGGCGGATGAGCGCCAGCGTGCCGCACACGGACTCGATGAGCTCTTCGCC
>CAZZFB010000009.1:0-26787 GCA_964653385.1 uncultured Bifidobacterium sp.
AGCCCGACGGCGCGCATCCTCGTGCGCGCGAGCCACCAGCCGAGCGGCACGCCCGTCAGTGCGGCGATGACCGCCGCGACGACGGATGTCTGCAGCGACACCAGCCCTGCGCGCCTGGCGGCGTCCGACGTGGCCAGCGACCACGCATCCGACCACGGGAGACGCACGGCGACACCGACGAGAGGGAGCACCACGAATGCCGCGGCCACGGCGGCCAGAGCGCCGAGCGCGCGAGAGCCACGTGCGGTGCTCACGGTGCCCCGAACCCGTGGGACGTGAGCATGGCGGCACCTGCAGGCGACGCGAGGAATCCGACGAGACGCCCCGCCGCACCGTCCGCGACCAGAGGGACCGCCGTGTACGTCACTGTGGAGTTCTGTGCGGCAGGGATCGAGACGCACCGCACGGGCGCGACCGTGCCGGTGCAGTCACTGACGAACACAATGCCGGCGTCGATCTCGCCCATGATGATCTTCGCCCGCAGCTCGGCTGCTGACGGCACCTCGGTGCTCGCGATGGCGGTGCGGGCGGCGCCGGCGATCGCCTTCCCGATCACCTCGTCGGCGAGAGTGCCGCACGGGGCGCTCGGCACGCACAGTCCGACCGCGATCCCCCTGCCGGACGCGGTGGCGAGGTCCTCCACCGCAGCCACGGCGGGGTCACGCGTCATCAAGGCGGCGGTGTTCGACGCAACAACCCGCGGCTCGCCCGTGCTGCCGAGGCCCCCGGTCACCGTGCGGACGGCGCTCTCACCGGCGGCGACGAACACGTCCGCCGGCGCACCCCCGAGGATCTGGCCCGCGAGCGCCGTGGACGAACCGAGGCTGACCCTGATGTCGAGCTCGCACCCGGTCGCCGCGGCGAACTCCTCGCTGATGTCCTCGAGCGCGGGCCCCAGGGAACTGGCGGCAAGGACCGTCAGCGAAGTGCTCTCGCCCTCCGGGCAGCCGTCACCGGCGCCGTCGCCGGCAGGTCCCCCGCACGACACGAGCGCCGATGCGCAGATGACGACGAGGGCACGGCGCATGAGATGATGGTAGTCAGTTGTTGACTACTTCGGCAACGCTGCGTAGCCTCGCCTCATGGCCCGGTCCGACCCGACGCTCGCCCGTGAGGTCGTGCTCGCCCTCGTGGTCGCCGAACCCCGCCACGGCTGGGCACTGCAGCGCGAGCTCTCCCCCGGGGGCACCATCGGCCGGGCGTGGTCACTCTCGAGACAGCTCACGTACCGTGCAATCGACGCGATCGTCGAGGACGGGCTCGCACGGCGCGGGACCCCGCGCGACGGGGGCGGTGCCGACAGGGTCACGGTGACGGCGACGGCCGGCGGCCGGCGACACTCCCGCGAATGGCTGGACGAACCCGTGGCGCACCTGCGCGACGTGCGCACCGAGCTGCTCGTGAAGTTGATGCTGAGGGAGCAGCTCGGCATGGACACCGCGGGGTTCCTGGCCCGCCAGCGGACCGTGTTCGACCCCCTCATCGAGAGGCTGCGAAGGAACGAGGACACGGGTGTGGTCGCCACGTGGCGGCGCGAGAACGCCGATGCGGTGCGGAGGTTCCTCGACTCGATGGAGAACCAGGCCGCCGGCTGACCGGGACACGGGGCCCGCGACGTTCTCAGGACGTCGACGTGCCGGCGACCACGAGGGCAGCCACGACGATCGCCGCCCCCGCCCAGCTGACGGGCCGGATGTTCTCCCCCAGCACGAGCGCACCGAGGGTCGTGGCGGTCACGGGCTCGACCAACGTCAGCGTCACCACCGTCGAGCCCGTCAGTCTCGACAGCGAGCGGGCGTACAGGAGATAGGCGACGGAGATCGTGGCGAGGCCCAGGTATGCCACCGTGACCGGCCCGCTCGGCGTGCCGAGCCAGTCGAGCGACGACGGCACCACGAAAGCCACCCCGAGCACCGCCGCCACGACGAACGACCACGCCATGGTCCACGTGCCGCTCCAGCCGCCGTCGAGCAGCCGCTTGCAGAGCAAGGTGTAGACCGCGTAGCACGCGCCCGCGCCGACTCCGAAGAGCGCACCGGCAACTGAGAACGAGGCGTCACCGTCGGGCGGAGACCCGAGCACGAGCATCGCGAGACCCGCGAGGGCGGCAACGAGCGCGGCGAGAACTCGGGCCGGCGGCCGGCGGCCGAGCATGGAGTCGATGCCCGCGGCGATGACCGGCCCGCTGCCGATCGTGAGCATCGTCCCGACGGCGACCCCGGAGTGCTCCATCGCGCTGAAGAAGCAGACCTGGAACAGCGCCATCGCGGCACCCGCCGCCACCGCCTCGACGCGCAGGCGCGGCCTGTTCCGGCCGTCGGTGACGAGTCCGTAGGCCAGCAACGGGAGGGCACCGACCATCAACCGCACGCCCGCGACGGAGAGGGACGAAGCGCTGTCGGGCGCGAACGAACGTGCAGTGCCCGAGGTGCCGAACAGCACGGATGCCACCACCACCCCGAGCGCCGGGTGCCCGGGGACGAGGCGGCGCTCAGCGGTCATCTGTTGCTCGTCGGGAGCTCATCCGGGGCCAGACGGAATCATGGGCTGACGGCAGGCGGCACTAGTGTGAGGCGGACCATTGCGGGGTCTTGTCTAGCAGGGGCTCCGCCGGGGATGAAGGTTGCATGGGCCCACGAGACGAACACAAGGTGACGAGGCGGCGCCGCACGGCGGTCCGCGGTCTGCTGGCGGCGTTCGGGCTGTGTCTCGTCTCCCCCATGTTCGCCGGACAGGCCTCGGCAGCGGCCGAGGAGGGCGAGATCATCGCCACCGTCACCGAGCAGCGCGAAGCCGAGGGCGGTGTCGAGAGGCTGCCGGTTCAGGGCGTGCGCATCCGGGCCGTCGGGGCCTCCTTCACGGCCGAGGCGACGACTGACGCCTCCGGGAAGGCGTCCCTGAAGGTGCCGAAGGAGGGCGCGTACGAGGTGACCCTGGACGTCGCCAGCCTGCCCGCGGGCGTGGAGGCGAGCCCGGAGTCCCCCACCACCATCTCGGTCGACTTCTCCGCGGGAGTCACCATCGGCTCTGGTGCCAAGTCGGTCAGTTTCTTCGTGGGTGATGCCCGGCGCGCAGTTGTGAACCGGTGGGAACTGCTGCCCCAGACGCTGGTCAACGGCATCAAGTACAGCCTCATCATCGCGATGTGCGCCATCGGGCTCTCGCTCATCTACGGCACCACCGGCCTCACCAACTTCGCCCACGGCGAGATCGTCACCATCGGTGCCCTCGTCGCCTTCTGGCTCAACCAGTCGGGGCCGAACATCCACCTCCTGCTCGCGGCACCGTTCGGCATCGCCGCCTCGGCACTCATGGCCGGGGGGTTCGAGCGCCAGATCTGGCGTCCGCTCCGGCGGCGCGGGATCAGCCTGACCTCGATGACCATCGTGTCGATCGGCCTGGCCATCGGCATCCGCTACGTGTACCTCTTCTTCTTCGGGGGCCGGAACCGCCGCTACCGCCAGTACGTGGGCGACCCCGAGATCGACTTCGGGCCGTTCGGCGTGACCCCGCGCGACCTCGGCATCATGGCCATCTCGGTCGTCGTCGTGCTGGGCGTCTCCGTGTTCCTCATGCGTGCCCGCCTGGGCAAGGCCATCCGGGCAGTCTCCGACAACCCGGACCTCGCCTCGACCACCGGCATCAACACGAACCGCATCATCCTCACGGTCTGGCTGATCGGCGGGGCACTGGCCGGCCTGGGCGGAATCATGCTGGGTGCCGCGAGCGGCGTGCAGTGGGACATGGGCAACATCCTCCTGCTCCTCATGTTCGCCGCCATCACGGTGGGCGGTCTCGGCAACCCGTTCGGGGCGCTGCTCGGGGCCTTCGTGATCGGCATGTTCACGGAACTGTGGACCTGGGTCTTCCCGAACGTCGTCGAGCTGAAGACACTCGGCGCGCTCATCACGCTGGTGGTCATCCTGCTGGTGCGGCCCCAGGGTTTCCTCGGCAAGAAGGAGCGAATCGGATGAAGTGGGACCTGATCCTCTCGAACTCGTTCTACACCGCGATCAGTGCGAACGCGGTCGCGTACATCCTCGTGGCGTCGGGCCTGAACGTGCACTTCGGCTACACCGGGCTGCTCAACTTCGGCCAGGCCGGTTTCGCCGCGGTCGGCGCGTACTCGCTCTCCATCCCGATCAGCCGCTACGACTGGCCGTGGCCGCTCGCCATGCTGCTCGTGGTCTTCCTGGCGGTGATCCTTGCCTTGCTGCTCGGCATACCCACCCTCCGTCTGCGCGCCGACTACCTGGCCATCGTCACGATCGCCGTGGCCGAGATCATCCGTCTGTTCCTGAACTCGGTGCGCTTCACGTGGCTCACCGGCGGCAACGACGGCCTGCAGGGGTTCACCAGGTTCATGGAGAACATCAACCCCTTCCCCGACGACGGCATCACCCTGTGGGCCCAGAAGGTGGACGGCTACCGGCTGTGGCTGCTCGTCACCGGATGGGTGCTGGTCGCGGTCGTCTCCACGGGGATCTGGGCGCTCATGCGCAGCCCGTGGGGCCGGGTGCTGAAGAGCATCCGCGAGGACGAGGACGCCGCGCGCAGCCTGGGCAAGAACATCTTCGCCTACAAGATGCAGAGCCTCATCATCGGCGGCTTCGTCGGCGCGATCGGCGGGATGTGGCTGGTGCTCGACAAGCAGTCGTCGCAGCCGCAGGACTTCTCCACCACGTTCACGTTCTTCTGCTACACGATCATCATCCTCGGCGGCGTGGCCCGCGCCAAGGGGCCGATCATCGGCACGATGATCTTCCTGTTCGTCGTGCAGTTCGTGGACATCACGCTGCAGCAGGCCACCCGCACGACCCCGCAGGACCCCACTCCCCTCATCCCGACCTGGATCGTCGACGAGAACAACTTCTCCCAGATCCGCTACATCGTCGCCGGGTTCGCGCTTGCGGTGCTGGTGATCGCGAGGCCGCAGGGCATCTTCGGCGACAAGAGGGAGCAGGCCTTCGATGTCCGCTGAGACTGCCCACTACCAGCCCGTGCCGGGGTCCCGGAAGGACGACGCCATCCTCGTGGTCGACGGTGTCAGGCGCGCGTTCGGTGGCCTCGTGGCGGTGGACGTCGACCACGTCGAGGTGCCCCGCAACAAGATCACCGCTCTCATCGGCCCGAACGGCGCCGGCAAGACCACCTTCTTCAACCTGCTCACCGGCTTCGACTCGCCCGACTCCGGCACCTCGGTGTTCAACGGGCACAGCCTGGACGGGGTGGCGGCCCACAAGGTCGCCCGTCTCGGCATGGTGCGCACGTTCCAGCTCACGAAGGCCCTCTCCCGCATGACGGTCATCGAGAACATGCGCCTGGGCGCGGCCAACCAGAAGGGCGAGAACCTCTTCCGCGGACTGTTCGCCCCGCTGTGGCGCGGCCAGGAGGCCGAGATCACGGTGCGCGCCGAGGAGCTGCTCGCACGGTTCAACCTGTCCCACATGCGCGACGAACTGGCGGGCGGCCTCTCGGGCGGCCAGCGCAAGCTGCTGGAGATGGCCCGTGCCCTCATGTCCGAACCAGACATGGTCATGCTCGACGAGCCGATGGCCGGCGTGAACCCCGCGCTCAAGCAGAGCCTGCTGGAGCACATCAAGGGCCTGCGCAACGAGGGCCGCACGGTCCTCTTCGTGGAGCACGACATGGACATGGTGCGCGAGATCAGCGACTGGATCATCGTGATGGCCGAGGGCGCCGTCATCGCCGAGGGCACAGCCGACGACATCGGCGCGAACCAGGCGGTCATCGACGCCTACCTCGGCGCCCACCACGACTCGGACCTGGGGGACAACTGATGGCCGCGAACGTCATCGACGTCGAGAACGTCATCGCCGGCTACGTGCCCGAGGTGAACATCCTGAACGGGTGCGACCTCACCGTCGCCGAGGGCGAGTTCGTGGGGATCATCGGCCCGAACGGGGCCGGCAAGTCGACCCTGCTGAAGGCGGTGCTCGGCCTCGTCAACGTGCGGAGCGGCCACGTGCGCCTGAACGGCGAGGAGATCACGGGCATGAAGCCCTACGAGCTCGTGGCCCGCGGCGTGGGCTTCGTGCCGCAGACACGGAACGTCTTCCCCTCCCTCACCGTCCGGGAGAACCTGGAGATGGGCTGCTTCCTTCGCCCCGACCTCCTCGACGAGCGGCTCGCGTACGCGGTGGACATGTTCCCCCGGCTGGGCGAGCGCATGGAGCAGAGGGCGGGCTCGCTCTCCGGCGGCGAGCGCCAGATGGTCGCCATGGGACGTGCGCTCATGATGAAGCCCACGGTGCTCCTCCTCGACGAGCCGTCAGCGGGCCTCGCCCCCGCCCTGCAGGACCAGGTGTTCATCCAGTGCCGCAGGATCAACGAGTCGGGCGTGGCCATCCTCATGGTCGAGCAGAACGCGAACCGCTGCCTCCAGGTGGTCGACCGCGGCTACGTGCTTGACCAGGGCCGCAACGCCTACACCGGCTCCGGGCGCGAGCTGCTGAAGGACCCCAAGGTCATCGAGCTGTACCTGGGCACCCTCGCCAAGACCACCCGCCAGTAGCCGCCTCCCGCGGGCACGCCCGGCACCCCGCGCATCGCCCGGGCCGTCACACCGTGACCGGCCGTCCCGCAAATCGCGCCCCGTGCCGGTCTTGCTGCCGGTGCAGGCCCGGGCACCGACACGGGGCAGCACCGGAACGGGGGAACAGAAAAGGCCCGGGCTTTCGCCCGGGCCTTTCCGTGGTTCGAACAGGGTTCGATCAGCAGGCAATCACTTGCCGGCGTCGAAGTTCTCCCCGAGGGCGTTGCCCATGTTGCCGTCGCAACCGTAGACCTTGATGGCCTTCGGACCGACGCCCTTCTCCACCATGGTGGCGAGGATCTTCGAGGTCTCGTCGAAACCGATGATGACGACTGCGTCAGGGCCGGCGGCCTTGATCTCGTCGACCTCGGCGTCGAAGGCGGTCGCCTTCTCGTCGTAGATCTTGGTCACGACGACCTTGGCGCCACCGGCCTCGAGGTTCTTCGCGAGGTCCTCGGCCAGGCCCGTGCCGTACGAGTCGTTGCGGGCGATGATCGCCACGTTCGACGCGCCGTCACCCTTCACGACCTCTGCGAGCACTGCACCCTGGACGATGTCCGAGGGGGCGCTGCGGAAGTACAGACCCTTGTCGGCGTAGGTCGACAGGGCCTTCGAGGTGTTGGCGGGCGAGAACTGGACGACGCCGGCTGCCGTGATCTTGTCGATCACGGTGAGGCTCACGCCCGACGAAGCTGCGCCGATGATGGCGTCCACGTTCTGCGAGAGCTGTGCGTCGACGGTCTTCGAGGCGGTGTCGGTGGTTGCGTCACCGGAGTCACCCTTGATCGCCACGACGTCCTTGCCGAGGACGCCGCCAGCGGCGTTGACGTCCTTCACTGCGAGGTCGAAGCCGGCGAACATCGGGGCACCGAGGAACGACAGCGAACCGGTCTGCGGCAGGATCGAGCCGAGCGTCAGCACGCCGTCACCCTTGCGGTCACCCTCGACGGCGACCTGTGCCACGTCTGCATCGGCGGGCGCTGCGGCCTCGATGTAGGTGGTCAGGGCATCATCGAGGCGGTTGTCCGCACCGAACTGGAGGACGCCGTAGGAGGCCTTCAGCGGCTCACCGTTGCCGGAGAACTCGAGCGGGCCGGAGACGCCGTCGTAGTCGATGTCGGTGCCGGCCTGGACGAGCGCGAGGCACGCCGCGTACTCGGTGCACTTCTCGCCGTCACGGGTGATCCCGTTGATCTCGGAGGCATACGCGATGCCGTCGTCCTTGGCCTTCTCGACTGCCAGGGCGATGACCATGACGGAGTCGTAGGTCTCGGCGGCGTACGAGTAGTCGTTCAGGGAGGGATCTACCTCCTTGAGGCGGCTCTTGAACTCCTCGGACAGCTGGACGAGGGGCGTGGTGCCCTTCATGCCGGCGAGGTCGCCGCCCTCTGCTGCCGCAGCGGTCGTGTCGGATGATGTGTCGTCGCCGCCGCAGGCAACGCCCACGAGCGACAGACCGATGAGCAGCGCAGATGCGCGCAGCACACGGCTCTTCTTCATGTTTTCTCCTTGGAGATGAATGGCAGCTGGTGCTGCCCTATCTGGGTAGTTGGAACAACCTACCCACGGGTTTCCAGGAATCTCAATGGGCGGACGCCAGTTCGGCCAGTTTCTGGGCCAACCGGGCGGTCTCGAGATGGGTGTTGTAGAGCGGGGCGAAGCCGAACCGGACCAGGTCCGGGGGGCGGAAATCAGCGATCACATCCCGATCCGCCAGGTCCGCCACCAGTTGCTTGCCGTCCGCAAACCCAAGTGCCACATGGCTTCCGCGGTGGACGGGGTCCCGCGGGGACTCCAGGGAGAAGCCGACAGTCTGCAACTGTTCGTCCCACATCCGCACGAAGAATTCGGTCAGGCTGACGCTCTTGGCCCGTAATTGGTCGACAGTCACCCCCTCGAAGGCCGACAGCGCGGCCTCGAGGGCTTTCATCGACAGGACCCCGGGGCTCCCGGTCAGGAACCGCTTGATCCCCGTGCCCGGCCGGAAGGCGGTCTCGAAGGCCATCGGCTCGTCGTGGGCCCACCAGCCATGGAGGGGCTGGGTGGCCTCCGCCAGCAGACGGGGGGCGACATAGACGAAGGCGGGGGCTCCCGGGCCGCCGTTCAGGTACTTGTAGCCGCAGCCCACGGCGAAGTCCG
The DNA here is from genome assembly GCA_964653385.1 of uncultured Bifidobacterium sp. Lineage (GTDB taxonomy): Bacteria > Actinomycetota > Acidimicrobiia > Acidimicrobiales > Ilumatobacteraceae > UBA2093. The sequence goes on from CAZZFB010000009.1 coordinate 8,696, forward strand.
CGTCCAGGCCGGCCAGGTCGACGGGCACGGCACCCACCGAGTGCGCGAGGTCCCACACCACGAGCGCGCCTGCCGCATGGGCGGCCGGGGTGATCTCGTCGGCATGGAGGATGTGGGCGCTGCGGTAGTCCACGTGGGTGGCCGTCACCACGGCGGTGCGCTCGCTCACGGCCCCCGGGATCTGCGATGCCTTCACGGCGGTGAGCCTCATCCCGTGCTGCGCGGCCACGGAACGCGCGATGTAGATGTCGGTCGGGAAGTTGTTCGCGTCGGTGATGATCTCGTCGCGGCCGGGCCTCATCGCCACCGCCGACTCCAGCGCCTTGTGCAGGTTGACAGACGTGTTGTCCGTGCAGACCACGGTGCCCGGTGCTGCGCCGATGAGCGGAGCGATCAGGTCCCCGACGCGCGACGGCATGTCCATCCAGTCCTCGTCCCACGAACGGATCAGGCGCTCGCGCCACGCATGACTGACGGTGCTCTCCAGCACCCGGCGCGCCTCGTGGGTCAGCGGGCCGAGCGAGTTGCCGTCGAAGTACAGGACGCCGTCGGGCAGGTCGAACCGGGCGCGCGTGTGCGCGAGCGGGTCAGCGGCGTCGAGGGCGCGTGCCTCCTCCTCGAGTGCGTCCCATGCGGTTGCCATGCGTTCCGTTGCCTTCTCCTGGTTGTCCGTCCGCGAGACCGCCCGGTCAGGCCGGGATCGGTGTCTCGCCCGCCACCGTGGTGCGGTGCAGCTCGCGGCGGAACCCGGCGTAGTCGTTGAGGGCGTAGTGCTGCGTGGAGCGGTTGTCCCAGATCAGCAGGTCACCGCGGCTCCAGCGGTGCCGGTAACCGAACTTCGCGTCGGTCGTGTGGAGGTGGAGCCAGTCCATCAGGGCCTTCTTCTCCGTCTCGTCGTCGATGCCCACGATGTCGCGCACGTACGCACGGTTGTAGAACAGCACCGTGCGCCCGGTCTCGGGATGGACGCGGATGAGGGGGTGCAGGGTGACGTCGTGCGCCGACTCGTCGCACACGATGTTCATGCCGCTGAGGCCCGAGTGGACCGCCTGCATCCTCGGGGAGTAGGCGTCGCGGGCGGTGTGGACGCCCCTCAGCGAGAGGAAGTCCTCCTTCTGCCGCGGCGAGAGCGCGTCGTAGGCGCGGGTCATGGAGGAGAAGCACGTGTCGCCGCCGTGGGGCGGGATGTCGAGAGCATGGAGGACAGTGAACGACGGCGGGTTCGGCTGGAAGCTGAAGTCACTGTGCCATGCCCCGCCGAAGTTGAACGCGTTCCCGTCGCGGGCCTCCTTCAGGACCTTGATGACCTCCGGGTGGTCCGGGCTGGGCTCGATGAAGGGCGACTCCGCCGCCGGGCCGAGCCGGCGGGAGAACTCCACCTGCTCGAGCGGGGCGAGCGACTGGCCGGTGACGCAGATGACCTCGTGCTCGCACGCGAGAGCCCGCAGTTCTGCGAGTTCCGCATCATCCAGCACGCGCACGTCGATCCCGTCGATGCGCGCCCCCAACACCCCTGTCAGCCTGGTTGCCTCCATGGGCACACCCTATGGCATCATCGACGGGTGGCTATCGGTGACGGGAACGGGTGGGTGTACTGCGACTGCGGTCAGCGCCACTGGGGGACCAACGGTGCCGCCGGCCTCCTGCTGGTGCGCACCGACACGCCAGAGCCGCTCGTCCTGCTGCAGCTGCGTGCCGGCTGGACCCACGGCGGCGGCACCTGGGCCCTCCCCGGCGGGGCACTCGACTCCCACGAGGACTCCGTGATGGCGGCCGCTCGCGAGGCCTACGAGGAGACCGGCATCGATCCCCGGCACCTCGAGGTGATGGGCATCTACTCGGACAACCACGGCAACTGGCGCTACGACACCGTGATCGCCCATACCGCCGTCGACCCGGGCGCCCACGAGGCGAACGCGGAGTCAGAGGACATCCGCTGGGTGCGCATCGACGACGTGGCCGGGTACGAGCTGCACCCGGGCCTGCGCGGGTCCTGGGGGGACCTCGTCACCCATCTGAAGTCGACACTGGGCTGAGACCGCCATGACCAAGCGGACCGTCCTTCTCCTCCAGCTCGCCACGTGCTTCGGCGCCATGAGCTACGGGACCATGTTCACGGTGCTCGACGACTTCCGTGACGAGTACGGGGTCAGCGAATCTCAGCTGGGGCTGATCCTCGCGGTCGGTTTCCTCGCCGGGTTCGTGGCCCAGATCTTCCTCGCGCCGTTCGCGGACAAGGGCCACGCCAAGAAGATGATCATGATCGGCATCACTGTCGAGATCGTGGGCAACCTCATGATGGGGTTCGGCGCCAGCTTCCCCGTGCTCTTCGCGGCACGTCTCATCGGCGGCATCGGCGCGGGCATGGTCTACCCCGCCGTGAGGCGCGTGGTGATCCTCGCCGACCCGGAGAACATGGGGAACAACCTCGGGCGGATGGTCAGCTTCGACGTGGGGGGTTTCTCCATCGGGCCGGTCCTCTCCGCGGTGACGGTGGGTGCACTCGGGATCGCGGCACCGTTCGTCATCTGCTGCGCGGGTCTTGCCTTAGTCGGCCTGGGCCTGGTCCGCCTGCACGTGCAGGAGGCCGTGGGCGACGTGCCCACGCAGCGTCTCGCGTTCGACCTGCTGCGCATCAGGCCGTACCTGGGCGCCGTCATCATCGGGCTCTCGCTGTACCTCATGATCGGCACGTTCGATGCACTGTGGTCGGTGATGATGGACGACATGGAGGCCGACGAGTGGGTGGCCAACCTCGGCATCACCGTGTTCGCGCTCCCGATGCTGTTCCTCGGGCCCTTCGGCGGCCGTCTCACCCAGAGGTTCGGCCCGTTCCGCGCGAGCATCGCCGGGTTGTCCGTCGCCGCGTTCTTCATGTCCATGTACGGGCTTCTCGGGTCCCCGTACGTGATGCTCGGATTCGGCGTGGCACACGGCATCGTCGACGGGCTCACGATCACGGGCGGCGCGGCGGCGGTGGCAATGGTCGCCCCCAAGGAGAGACTGGCAAGCGCGCAGGGACTGTTCGGCGGCCTGCAGACGATCATGGGCGGCATCGCCGCGGCGGCGGCAGGTGCCACCTACGGCGCGTTCGGGCGCACGCCGGCATTCCTCACCACCGCCACCGTGATGCTGCTGTTCGTCGGCACCGGCGCATTCCTCGCCCGCGGTCACCTGCGCATGAGACCAGCGGACGGCGAGCCCGCTGCCGCTGTCGCGGCCGCCGGCTGAGCGTCAGCGGGCGGCCTGGATGGCCGACCACACGCGGAAGGACGTGCAGGGCATGTCGATGTGCGTGACACCCAGGTGGCTGACCGCATCGATCACCGCGTTGTGCACGGCCGGCGTGGCCCCGATCGTGCCGGCCTCGCCGATGCCCTTCGCGCCGAGCGGGTTGCGCGGCGTGGGCGTCTCCATCACCACGCGCTCGAACGACGGGAGTTCCGCTGCGCTGATGATGCCGTAGTCGGCGAAGTTCGACGTCACGGGGTTGCCGTCGGCGTCGTAGGAGACCTCCTCCAGCAGCGCCTGGGCGATGCCCTGGGCGAGACCGCCGTGGACCTGGCCGTCCACGATCAACGGGTTGATGATCGTGCCGGCGTCGTCGCACGCCACGTGGCGCACGACGGCGACCGAACCGGTCTCGGTGTCCACCTCCACCACGCACACGTGCGAGCCGAACGGGAACGTGGCGCCCTCGGGCTTGAAGTCGACGTCCGCGAACAGCGGCACGGTGGCCACCGCGGCGAGCTCGGACCACGTGCGCGCCGGCTGCGGGGACCCCTGCACGTGGAACGCACCGCGGACAGTGTCGATCACGACGTCCTCGGGTGCGGCCTCCAGCATGTCCGCGGCGAGCTGGCGCGCCTTCTCGACCACGGCCTCGGCGGCGAGGCGCGCGGCGGTGCCGCCGACCTGGAGGCTGCGCGAGCCGCCGGTGCCCCCGCCGTGGTCCACGTCCTCGGTGTCGCCGAAGCGGAACTCGATCCGGTCCATCGGGATGCCGGTCGACTCGCTCACGATCATCGCCCACGCGGTGTGGTGGCCCTGGCCGTGCGAGGAGGACCCGGTGCGCACGATGGCACCGCCGTCGGCGGTGATCTCGACCGCGCCGTACTCGCCGCTGCCCATCGGGTTGGTGGTCTCCACGTAGCTGCTGATGCCGATGCCCAGCTGCACCGGGTCACCCGACTCGCGGCGGCGCCACTGCTCCGCGCGCAGGCCCGAGTAGTCGGCCGCCGCGAGAACCTTGTCGAGCGCCGCCTCGTACTCTCCGCTGTCGTACTTGGCGCCCATCGGGGTGGTCAGCGGGAACGCGGACGGCTGCAGGTAGTTGCGGCGGCGCACATCGGTGGGGTCGATCCCGCAGACGCGCGCGAACTCGTCGATGGTGCGCTCGATCGCGGCGGTGGCCTCCGGGCGTCCCGCACCGCGGTACGCGACCGTGGGCGAGGTGTTAGTGACGACGGAGTGTGACTCGAACTGGACCCGCGCGATGTCGTACACGCCGCCCGCCATCATGCGGGTCATGTACGGCAGCACCGCGCCCGCCTTGGCGTACGCACCGGCGTCCTGCACGACGTCCAGGCGGTACGCCGTGATGCGGCCGTCCTTCGTGCCGCCCATGCGGGTGCGCTGGCGCTGCGCGCGGCCGTGCCCCATGCTGAGCATGTTCTCCGTGCGCGACTCCGTCCACCGGACGGGACGGCCGAGCCGGCGCGCGGCCCACCCGACCATGATCTCCTCGGCGTACACGCCGGACTTGGCGCCGAAACCACCGCCGACGTCGGGCGTGATGACGCGCACGTCGGACTTGTCGACCCCGAGCGCGTCGGCCAGGCCGTCGCGGGCACCGTGTGCGCCCTGGCTGCAGGCCCACTGCGTCAGCTTCCCGCCGTCCCAGCGCGCGGCGCACGAGCGCACCTCCATGGGTGCCGTGGCCACCTTGTTGTTCTCGATGACGAGGTCCACCACGACCTCGCAGCCCTCGAAGATGTCGGTGTCGTCCGGGTTCGCGAACTTCAGCACCACGTTGGTGCCTGCCTCCGGGTGGAGAATGACGGAGTCGGTGAGGGACTCGTCCACGTCCAGCACCACGGGCAACGGCTCGTAGTCCACGATGACCGCCTCGGCGGCGTCGATTCCCTGCGTCTTGTCCTCGCTGATGACGACGGCCACGATGTCGCCCACGAAACGCACGGTGTCGACGGCCACGAACGGGAACCGGATTCCCTTGTTCATCATCCCGTTGGCGGGAGGAGCCGGCGCGAGGTCGATGTCGGCGGCGGTCCACACGTGGAGGACCCCCGGCATCGCAGCGGCCTCTGCCGTGTCGATCGAGAGGATGCGGGCGTGCGCCATGGTCGAGCGCACGTAGGTGATGTGGACGGCCCCCTCCAGAGGGAGGTTCGCGATGTACGTGCCCTCGCCGCGGAGGAAGCGCGGGTCCTCGATGCGGACCACCCGTGTGCCGAGGATGCTCATGCGCTCCAGCCTCCGTCAACCTTGAACTCGGACCCTGTGGAGTACGCGCTGTCGTCACTGGCCAGGTACAGGGCCAGACGCGCCACGTGGATGGGCTCCGCCTCGTAGCCGAGCGGGATGCGCGTGCGCACCATCTCGCGCACTCCCTCGCCGGCGGCGTCGAAGGTCTGCAGCATCGGGGTGTCGATGATGCCGGGGTGGATCGAGTTCACCCGCACCCCGAAAGGCGCGAGCTCCTTGGCGACGCCGCGGGTCATGCCGCGCACGGCCCACTTGCTGGCCCCGTAGGCGAGGAACCCCGGCGTGCCGTCGAGACCGGCAACCGACGAGATGTTGATGATGCTGCCGGTCTTGCGCCCCGTCATGTGCGGCGCCACCGTCGCCATGCCGAGGAACACGCCGACCTGGTTGATGTCGATCGTGCGGCGGTACGCGGCGAGCGAGGTGTCGAGCACCGTGCCGCGCTCGAAGATGCCCGCGTTGTTCACTAGGACGTCGAGCTGGCCGAACGTGGCGATGGTGAAGTCGACGGCCCTGCGCCAGTCCTCCTCGCTAGTCACGTCGTGGTGCACGAAGCGGCAGGTGGACCCGTCCGGGGAGAGCCGCTTCGCGGTCTTCTCGCCCTCGTCGTCGAGCACGTCGGAGATCACGACCCTGGCGCCCTCCTCCACGAAGAGCTGGGCCTCGGAGGCCCCCATTCCGCGCGCGCCACCCGAGATGAACGCGACCTTCCCTGCAAGACGGTCTTTACCCATGGGGAGTTTCTACTCCACTCAGTGCGAGTTGCGCACCTCGAGCAACAGACGTACCGCGACGACCACGAGGAGGCACGCGAAGAGGACGTTCGAGACGGTGTCTTCCATGCGGGCCGAGATCCACCCACCCCCGATGGCGGCGAGAATCCCCGAGCAGCCCAGGATCATCGCCGAGCGCATGTCGGCGTTGTTCTTCTTCCGGTTGCGGAGGGTTCCGGAGATCGACGTGCAGATCATCACGCCTGCCGATGTGCCCTTGGCGATGACAGGCGGTATCGAGAAGAGGACCATCATCGCCGGCACCATGACCACTCCCCCTCCGACCCCGAGCAGCCCGGCGAGTGTCCCCGTGGCGAGACCGACCAGGAGCAGGCCGCCCGCCATGGCGACGTCCACGTCCGAGCGTCCGGAGCCGCTGCTCCCCATGAAGAGGCGAGCTGCCGTCACGAGCAGCATCCCGGAGAACCCCAGCGCGAGCGCTTTGTGCGGGAGGACATGGAGCAGTTTCGTGCCGAGGACCGCACCCGAGACCGCGCCGAGGGCGAGCCAGAACACCACGGGCCAGTCGATGTGGTCGTGGGTCAGGTAGGTGAAGAACGTGGAGAGCGCGATCGGCAGGACGGCGGCGAGAGAGGTGCCGTGCGCGAGCCGCTGGTCCATCCTGGCCAGGATGACGAGACCGGGGACGATGAGGATCCCGCCGCCCACACCGAACATCCCGGAGAGGAAGCCCGCCAGGATTCCCACGGTGACGATCACCGGGGTGCTGATCGGGGTCTTGACTTGCTGATCGGCCACCGTTCAGTTCTACTACCTGAACTGTGACAGGGCGTGGTTTGGGGGGCTGGAGGGTGCGCACCGTGCGCTCGGCCGTGTCGGGGATGTTTTTTCTCTCCGCATGTGCGGGGACGGGCACGACGGACAGGAGCGGGACCGACGGAGAAACAGGAGCCACCGCCGCGGCGGCGCTGCTCGCCCGGCTCGAGGATCGCTGCACCGACATCGTCGCCGCGGACCTCGGGGAGGGAACGCTGTGCGCCGACAGCGGGTTCAGGCCGGGGACCGACGAGTTCTCCTTCGCGAACTGGGGCAGGTCGACGGCCGCCGACGACAACATCACCGTGCAGACCATGATCGACCTCTTCGGGCACTCCGCGGTGTGCATGCCGGGGGCGGAGTCGAGCTGCGTGGTGCGGCCCCGGACGGCACAGAAGCTCGACGAGTGGAATTCGGCGATCGCGAACGGGCGCTGCGAGGGCATGGCGGCGCTCAGCCAGCGTCTCCACATGCGCCTCGACCTGCCGTCAGAATTCCAACCGGGCGCGGCCTCTGCCTCCGAGCTGCGCCGGGACACCCCCGGTCTCTCGCGCATCATCGCGCACTGGTGGGCGACCCAGTTCCTCCGTGAGGTCGCGGACGCGGCGCGCCAGTCCCGCACCCGCTCCCCGCTCCAGCTGGTGGACGAACTCATCGTCGGTCTCGAGAACGAGGCGGGCCACACGGTCGGCATGTACGCGGGCGGCGCTGGGCACTCGGTGACACCCTTCGCAGTGACGAAGCGCGGCGACTCCTGGGTGATCCACACATACGACAACAACCATCCCGGCCGCCGCACCGAGATCGTGGTGTCAACCCAGGACGAGTGGTCGTACGCATGGGGCACCGGCGCAGGCGGCACCGGGACAGACTGGGCGGGCACCACGGGCACGCTCGAGCTCACTCCTATGTCCGCGCGCAAGAAGCAGTTCGAGTGCCCGTTCTGCGGGGAACCCGAGGCCGGCAGCGACACCGTCGTGACTGTCACGTCAGACGACGCCACCCGCGGCCTGCACGTGTTCCTGGATGCCGGCAGTGCGGGGACCATCGAGGTGTACGGCGGCAGCGTGGTGAGCACCGTCGAGGGTTCCGTGGTCACGTTCGGCAAGTCGATGACGCTCGTCCCACAGGCTGCGCCCTCCGTCACCGTCTCACTGCCGGCCACTCTCCTGGAGGTGGACATCGAGCTGCGCACACCCGCAGAGGGGCAGGTGACGAGCACCTCCTCTGTGCTCGTGCGGCGTGCGGGCCAGGCCGACCTCCGCGTGAGCGGTGCCGGGCCGACAGGCCTCGTCGGCGGGACGAAGGCATCACGGCCGGTCCTCAGCCTCTTCGCGGGCGGCGCGACGGTGACCGCCGCACCCGGGGAACAGGTCGCCGTGTCGGTTGCAGGTGACACGAACCTGGTGAGGACCGTGGTGGAGGACGGCGGCACGCTCGTGATCGACAGGCCTGACACGGAGAGGATCGACGGGAACACGATCGAGGTCACCTACAAGGGTGCGGGCGGCTTCCCCGGGTCGCGGACGACGGTCGACCTCGCGCCGTCAGCCGTCAAGAACACGGTCCTCTCCGCGTCGGACGGTTCGCTGGCGGCAACTGCCACCCTGGGCAACCCGCAGAAGGTCTCGCGGGCCGCGCGGTACCGCACGGTGCCGGTTCCCCGCGGCACGGACACGCCGGCTCCGGGACGTGCGACCACCACGACGGTCCCGACCATCGAGGTGACGCTGCCCGACTGACTTGCCCTGCCCCGGGTGACCCGAGCCGGGGTCCGGTCAGCGGAAGTTCGACGCGACCGACGACATGAACGTGGAGTAGGACTGGCGTCGTGCCTCGGGCGTGGCGCCAAGGGTGAAGTCCGGCACGCAGACCTCGTCGAAGCCGATGGCCGCGTACTCGGCCACGGCCTCGTTGATCTGCTCCACGGTGCCGACCACGGCCCGGTCAGCGGGGGCCCTCTCCTTGACCTTCGCGGCTGTCGCCTCGTCGGGCACGACGAAGAAGAGCGCCTGCACCGACTTGCGGACGGTGGCAGGGTCGCGCCCCTCCTTCTCGCACGCCGCGAGCAGCCTCTCCATGACGGGCCTCGTGGTGTCCGGGGTTCCCCACGTGTTCCACTCCTGGGCGAAGCGCGCGGTGAGCCGCAGCATGCGCGGGCCGCCGGTGCCCACGAGGATCGGCAGCGGCTTCTGCACGGGCTTCGGTTCGCACGGGCAGTCGGTGATCTCGAAGTGGCGACCCTTGAAGGTGGTCCGTTCGTTCGCGAGCATCGAGGACACGATCTCGATCGCCTCGGCGAACCTGTCGACACGGTCCTTCGCGTCGAACAACTCGATGCCGAACGCCCTGTGCTCGTTCACCTGCCAGCCCGCACCCATGCCGAGCACGAAGCGGCCGCCCGACATGTTGTCGATCGTGGCGGCACGGTTGGCGATGAGCGCCGGGTGGTTCATGGTCGTGGGGGTGACGAGCGAGCCGAGCCGCATGCGCGACGTCACGGCGGCGAGGCCGGAGAGCACGCTGAAGCACTCGTTGAAGTCGCCTGCCGCTGTCGCACCGTCGACGGTGTTCGGCATGTAGTGGTCGGCGTACCAGAAGCCGTCCCAGCCCTCCTGCTCGGCGAAGAGGGCGAAGTCGCGCACCTCTGCCCACGGGTGGGCACTGTTCGCCCATACGGAGAACTGCACGGGTCAGCTCGGGCCGGAGAACATGCCGCGGTACGTCGTCGGCTTCGGCGGCGTGGACTCGCCCTCGTAACGGTTGATCTCCGCACGGGCGACGACCCCCCAGTGGACCTCGTCCGGGCCGTCCGCCAGGCGCAGCGTGCGCTGGCTGGCGTACATGCGCGCGAGCGGCGTCCACTGCGACACGCCGGTGGCGCCGTGCATCTGGATGGCCTCGTCGATGATCTGGCACACGCGGATCGGCACCATCGCCTTGATCGCGCTGACCCACACGCGGGCCTCGGCGTTGCCCATGGTGTCCATGGCCTTCGCGGCGCGCAGCACCATGAGGCGGCACGCCTCGATCTCGATGCGGGCCTTCGCGATGACCTCGGGGTTCTTGCCGAGGCGGGCGATCGGGCGGCCGAACGCCTCGCGGGTGAGGCCGCGACGGATCATCAGCTCGAGCGCGCGCTCCGCGGCGCCGATGGAGCGCATGCAGTGGTGGATGCGGCCGGGCCCGAGGCGGACCTGCGAGATCTCGAAGCCGCGGCCCTCGCCGAGGAGGATGTTCTCCTTCGGCACGCGCACGTTGTTGAAGCGGATGTGCATGTGGCCGTGCGGCGCGTCGTCCTCGCCGAAGACCTCCATGGGGCCGACGATCTCCACGCCGGGAGTGTCCCTCGGCACGAGGATCTGGCTGTGCTTGCGGCTCGGCGGGCCGTCGGGGCTGGTGAGCAGCATCACGATGAAGACCTTGCAGCGCGGGTCGCCGGCGCCGGAGGCGTAGTACTTGTCGCCGTTGATGACCCACTCCTCGCCGTCGAGCTCGGCGCGGCACTGCAGGTTCTTCGCGTCGGAGGAGGCGACGTCGGGCTCCGTCATCACGTAGGCGGAACGGATCTCGCCGTTGAGGAGCGGCTTCAGCCACTTCTCCTTCTGCTCGGGCGTGCCGACGCGCTCGAGCACCTCCATGTTCCCGGTGTCGGGCGCGGAGCAGTTGAGGCTCTCGGACGCGAGCGGTGACTTGCCCAGCTCGACGGCGATGTACGCGTAGTCCAGGTTGGACAGGCCCTCGCCGGTCTCGGCGTTGGGCAGGAAGAAGTTCCACAGGCCCTGGGCCTTGGCCTTCGACTTCACTCCCTCGAGAAGCTCGAGCTGGCCGGGCGCGTAGTCCCAGCGGTTCTCGCGGTTCTCGCCGAGCGCGTAGAACTTCTCCGCCATCGGCTCGACTTCTTCCTTGATGAACTTCACCACGGCGTCGAAGAGAGGCTTGGCCTTCTCCGACATCGCGAAGTTGAGATCGTCGCCCGACTCGAGTCCGGTGTGCATACCTGGCTTCGGCATGGTGCCCCCTTTGCAGCCCATCCACGGATGGAGATTTCCCTCCGCACCCTACTTGCGGGCGCCTCGGGGGCAAGAAGGCGGACGCCGTCAGGCGAGGCGCACCGACACGGCGGACGCGGCGGGGTCGCCGGCGAACAGCGCGGTCTCCAGCAGGTACTCGCCGGGGGCCAGGACCATCCTGTGGGCGACGGTGTCCCGTGTCTCGAGGGCCGCGCGGTTCACCGCGACCCGGGCCGTGACGGAGGCGCCCGCCCCGACATGCACCTTCGTGAAACCGACCAGCTTGCGCCGGGGGCCGTCGCCGCCGGCGGGACGGCCGTACAGCTGGACCACGCACTCGCCGTCGGCCCCGCCCGTGTTGCGCACCTCGACGTCGACGTGACCCCCGTCCGCCGCCGCGCGCGGCGCGCCCAGCTCGAAGGTGGTGTACCCGAGCCCGAATCCGAAGGGGTAGGCGGCCTCGTTGCCGTCGCGGTCCAGCTTCCACTGGCCGTGCCACAGGTCGTAGGTGATGCTGGAGGCGTCCTTGTCGAAGAACGGGAGGTGCGACTCGTCGACGGGGATGGCGAAGGGAAGCCGGCCGGACGGGTTGACGTCGCCGGAGAGGACGTCAGCAAGTGCGTCGCCGCCCATCATGCCGCTGTACCACGCGAACAGGACCACCGGCACCTCGTGGCGCCACTCCTCCATCACCACTGCGCTCCCGCACACGACGACGACGACCGTCCTCGCCTGCCGTGCCGAGACCTCGCGGATGAGCTCCACGTCCGCGGGCGGCAGGCGCAGCGACGTGCGGTCGCCGCCGCGGGCGAAGGAGACCTCGCCCTTGTCGTTCGGCCGCGCGCGCCTGGGGTTCTTGCGGTCGGACATGTTGTGCTCCGCGTCGACCGGCCAGTGGTTCTCGCGCATGTACTCCTTGTAGACCGCGACCAGTTCCGGGTCGTCCCCGGCGGGGAACAACGACCGCAGGTGGGCGTTCTCGCTGCCGTCACCGATGAACTCGCCCTCGTCCTCCTTCGTGTACCCGACCACGACGACCGCCACATCGGCCGCGGACGCGATCTCCGCTGCCCTCGCCGCGTCGGTGCCGTCGTAGTGCACCACGGTGTCGCTGCCGTGGCGCTGCGAGAGGCCGGCGAGCGGCGTGACGGCGTACGGCGACATCACGTCGCTCGAGCCCCCGTCACCCAGGTTGCGCATGTCCGACAACCTCCCGAGCACGGCGATCTTCCCCGTGCCCGGTGCGAGCGGCAGGACCGGGGCACCTTCCACGGGCTCGTTCTTCAGCAGAACCATCGACTTGCCGGCCGCCTCACGGGCGAGATCCAGGTGCTCGGGGGCGAGGAGCACGGACTCAGGGTTGCGCGGCAGTGCGCCGGCCCCGAACCTCAGCATGGTGGACAGCGTGTTCTCCACCGCGCGCTCGATCTCGGAGATGTCGAGCTCGCCGCTCTCCACGGCCCTCACCACGGGCTCGTGCCTGATCATGCGGTACGGCATCTCCACGTCCAGGCCGGCGCGCACGCTCTTCACGCCGTCGCGAAGGCCGAAGATCCAGTCGCTGATGACCATCCCGTCGAATCCCCACTCGTCGCGGAGGATGTCCGAGAGCAGTTCCGTGCTCTCGCCGGCCCACTGGCCGTTGACGGAGTTGTACGCGCTCATCACCGCGGCAACGCCCTCCTGGACGATGCGCCGGAAGTGGGGCAGGTAGACCTCGTGCAGCACCTTCTCGTCGCACTCCACGTCCACGGTGAAGCGGGCGTTCTCCATGGAGTTGAGGGCGAAGTGCTTCACGGTGGCCATCACGTGCCTCTGCGCACCGCGCGTGAGTGCCGCACCGAGCTCGCCCACGTGGTGCGGGTCCTCGCCGTATGTCTCCTGCGCGCGGCCCCACGCGGGGTGGCGCAGCAGGTTCACGCACACGCCGCCGTACAGGTCCGCGCCGATGACGCGCAGCTCGCGGCCGATGGCGTCGCCGATGCGCTCCTCGAGGCCGACGTCGAAGCTTGCCCCGCGCGCCATGCTGACGGGGAATGCGGTGCCCGTGCCCACCACGACGCCGCGCGGGCCGTCGCTGAAGTGGAACCCGGGTATGCCGAGGCGAGGGACGTGACAGGCGCGGAACGGCCTGTGGTGGTAGCCGCCGCTTCCGATGTCGCGCAGGCCCTCCCACGTGGGCACGCCGCCGTCGAGGCAATGGATCTTCTCCTCGGTGGACATCCGGGCGATGAGCGCCCGGGCCTCGGCGCGGGCCGGGGCCCCGCCCCTCACGTTGGCGAGTGCTGTGTCGTATGCGGTCGGCATGGACCGAGACCGTACCAACGAAAGAGCCGCCGCCCCGAAGGGCGGCGGCTCCTCCACGGGGTGCGTGCGGTTACTTCTGGAAGAGACCGTCTGTGATCATCGGGCCGACGACCTCGACACCCTTCTCCGCGGCCGCAATGGCGGCGAAGAGCACGAGCGCGGCACCTGCCATCGAGACGTTCTTGAAGAACGAGATGGTCTCCGTCTGCTTCGCCTGGGGGTCGGTCGCCTTCCAGAAGTCGTGCATCATGAGCGCCATCGCGAGGAGGACCACCGCGAGGACGAGCGCACCGAGGTCGGCCCACACGCCGAGGACGACCGACAGGCCGCCCGCGAGCAGCATCAGGCCGGACAGGGCGTTCGCCAGCTTCGGCTGGGGCACACCCTTGAACTGTGCGTAGCCGGACATTGCCTCAGCCTTGGTGAAGTGGTTGATGCCGCCGGTGATGAACATCAGCGCGAAGAGGATCCGGCCGATGATGAGGACGATGTCCATGTTGTGTTTCTCCTTGTGTGTCTGCCCGGGTGCGACGGCGGGGCCGTCTTTTCCCGTGCAACACGCTGTCACACGGAAAATTCCTTGCGGACGCAAATAATATGCCGGGCAGGGGCACGTGGCGCGGATGCCACTAATTTCGGGTGACCTGCAAGGGAGGCCCCACATGTCCGCAGACCGCAAGCCGGCAACGAGCCACACCAAGGCGCGCAACTCCGCCGCGACGGTGCCCCAGGACCCGGGCGACTTCGAGCGGGCGGCCCGGGGGTTCGTCGCCGCCCACCCCACGGGGATCATCACCGATGCTTCCGGCCGGACGGTCTCCAACGTGGCCCGGTACGACTTCCTCGGTGTCGGCAGCCCCTCCCCCGACACCGTGAACCCCAGCCTGTGGCGCCACGCCCAGCTGAACAACCACCACGGCCTGTTCGAGGTGGTGCCCGGCATCTGGCAGGTGCGCGGGTACGACATCTCGAACATCACCTTCATCGAGGGCAGGACCGGATGGGTCGTCATCGACCCGTTGACCACCGAGGCAACCGCACGCGCGGGGTACGAGCTGGTCACGCAGCACCTCGGCCACAGGCCGGTCGTGGCCGTGATCTACACCCACTCCCACGGCGACCACTTCGGTGGCGTGCAGGGTGTGACGTCGCAGGAGGACGTGGATGCCGGGCGCTGCCCAGTCATCGCCCCGGAGCACTTCCTCTACGAGGTCGTCGGCGAGAACGTGATCGCGGGCTTCGCGATGGGCCGGCGCTCGCTCTACCAGTTCGGCCCGTTGCTGCCCGCCGACCCGCAGGGCCACGTGGACTGCGGCCTCGGCGGCCTCATCCCCACCGGCCAGATCGGCCTCATCGCGCCCACTGTCGACATCACGCGCACGGGCCAGGAGATGACGGTGGACGGCGTGCGCATCGTGTTCCAGCTGACGCCCGAGACCGAGGCGCCGGCGGAGATGAACTTCTACTTCCCGGACTTCAGGGCGCTGTGCATGGCCGAGAACTGCAGCCACACGATGCACAACCTCGTGCCGATCCGCGGGGCGCTCGTTCGCAACTCGCTGAACTGGTCGAAGTACATCAACGAGGCGATGGAGATGTTCCTCGACGGCACCGACGTGCTCTTCACGTCCCACAACTGGCCACGCTGGGGCAACGACGACGTGCGCGGGTTCCTCACCACGCAGCGCGACCTGTACAAGTGGATGCACGACCAGTCGATGCGCCTGGCGAACAAGGGGTACACGCCCACGGAGATCACCGCCGGGCTCGAGCTGCCGGAGGAGTTCCTGGCGAACGACCACACCCGCGGCTACTACGGCGACCTCATCCACAACTCGAAGGCCGTGTACCAGCGCTACCTCTCCTACTACGACGGCAACCCCACCAACCTGCACAGGTACACGCCGACCGAGGCAGGCCGCAGGTACGTGGAGGACATGGGCGGCGCGGCGCGGGTCATCGAGACCGCGCGGCGCTACTTCGAGCAGGGCGACTACCGCTGGGTGTGCGAGATGCTCGTCCATGTCGTGTTCAGCGACCCCGCCAACACGGAGGCACGGGAGCTGCAGGCCGACGCGTTCGAGCAGCTCGGCTACCAGGCGGAGTCGTCCACCTTCCGCAACGCCTACCTGATGGGGGCGATGGAGCTGCGGCAGGGCCCGCCGAAGATGCCGACGGGTGCGCGGCGCGGGCTCATCCTCGCGATGACCGTCGGCCAGATGTTCGATGCAATGGCGGTCAGGCTGAAGTCCGAGAACGTGGGCGGCGTCAACGTGGCCTCCAACTGGACGTTCACCGACGTCGACGAGAAGTGGGTCCTCGGCATCTCGAACCGGACCCTCTTCTACACGCCGGGCCGGCACGAGGACACGGCCGCGGTGTCCGTCACGATCCCCAAGTCCACCCTCGCCGACATCATGACCCAGGAGACCACCTTCGTGAAGGAGGTCGAGTCGGGCACAGTCGGGCTGGAGGGAGACCCCTCGGCTCTCGTCACGATCTTCGGCAATCTCGACGTGTTCGTGGCCGACTGGCCGATCGTGGAGCCGTGAGCCGGCGCTAGCGCAGCGGGCCGCCGTTGCGGATGACCACCTCGTCACCCAGGTAGTCCGCCAGCATGTCCGCTCTTGCCTGCGCGGTGTGGACGTTCAGCTCGATGCGCTCCTCCGAGCGGCATGAGTGCCGCACGGTGAGCACGAAGGTCCTGTCGCGCAGGGACGACGACACCTCCGACACGCACTGGTCGTGCGAACGGTCGAGGCCGGTGGCGACGCGCAGTACCCCCGCCATCAGGTCGACGGCCAGCTGGTCGTTGCGGCCCAGCCTGCCGTACTCGGCATGGGAGGTCTTCGGGGGCGACTTGCGGTGGTACCGCGCGGTGAGCGCGATCATCTCGATCTCGTCATCGCTGAAGCCCATGAGGTCGGCGTTGCGGATGATGTAGTACGAGTGCAGGTGGTGCTTCGAGTACGAGATCGCGTTGCCGCAGTTGGCGAGCAGCGCCGCGACCCGCAGCATCCTCTCCAGCGGCTGGTCGATCTCGTAATGGCGGCCGACGGCGCGCAGGATCCTCGCCGACAGTTCCGCCACGTGCATGCTGTGCTCCATGTCGACGGAGCACCGTTCGGCGAGACGCACGGCGCTCTGGTGGGCCGCATCGACGGGTTCCTCCGGCATCACGCCGAGCCTCTGCGCGGTGTCCACCAGGACCCCCTCGCGCAGCGCGTAGTCGCTGTACTCGAGGGACTCGATGCCGAGCATCCGCACCGTCTCGTCCAGGATGACCGCACCGGCGGCGATGATGTCCGCACGCTTCGGTTCCAGCCCCTCGATCGAGGAACGCTCCTTCGGGGACTCCGCATCCAGCACCGCATCGACCACGCCGGCCAGCTCGTCCGCACCGAACACGAAGCCGTTGAAGGACTGGGGCGCCGGACGGTCGCGCCTGCCGGCGGCCACCCGCGCGATCGTCTCGTTCGTGCCCGAGGAGAGCACCGTCCGGGAGAACCCGATCCTGCCGATGTCGTGCGCGAGCGGCGCGAGGGTGCTCTGCACCTTCGCGCGGAGCTTCTTGACTCCCTGCGGGGTCACCTCCCCGCCGGGGAGGAACGCATCCGTCATGCGGACGGCACCGAGCTTCAGGCTCTGGGCGATGCGCAGGTTGCCTCGCACGGAGACACAGAACTCGGTGGATCCGCCCCCGATGTCGATGGTCAGCACGGAGTCGCGCGCGATGTCGAGCGACCGGCCGATCCCGAGGTGAATCAACCGCGCCTCCTCGGTGCCGCTGATGACCTCGAGCTTGATGCCGGTCTCGCTGCGGACGGCGCGGAGGAAGTCCCGCTGGTTGTCGGCCTCACGGACGGCGCTCGTAGCCACCGCCCGGATCCTCGCGCCGTGGGCGTCGGCTATCCGCCTCATGTGGCGCAGGGCCGCGACGCCGCGGTCGATAGAACTCGGTGTCAGGTGGTCCATCCCGTCGGCCCCCTCACCCAGGCGCACGACCTCCTTCTCCGACGCGAGGACGTCGAAGCCGTTGGGACCGACCCTCGCCACGACCATGTGGACGCTGTTGGTGCCGACGTCGATGGCGGCGATCACGGTGCCTGCGGGCGCGGCATTGCTCACGGTGCGCCCACCGACGGTGAACGGCGGGACAACCGGGGGTGAACACGTCTGCCCCCTGCGTCCTTTCGTTGTCTCGTCAACCGATTCATTTGTACCGTCTTGTGCGTGGGTCCACTGTTCGTCAACCGAGAACTTAGTTGGCTCGATTTCGACGCCCGCGTACTCGACCTGGCCCGTGAGACATCTGTCCCGCTGCTGGAGCGGCTGAAGTTCGTGGCGATCTTCGGGTCGAACATGGACGAGTTCTTCCAGGTGCGCGTCGCGGCTCTCCACGACCGCCAGGAGGCGGGCGTCACCACGCGCAGCTTCGACGGCCTCACGGCGTCCGAGCAACTGTCGCTGATCCGCTCGAGGGTGGTCGAGCTGTGCGCCGAGCGGGATGCCGTCCTGGCCGGCGTGCTCGACGGGCTCGCTTTCCACGGCGTCAGGATCGTGACGGACGGGGCACTCACGGAGGCGCAGCGGGCCAGCCTCGACACCTACTTCGAGACCCGCGTCCTGCCGATGCTGACACCCCTCGCGGTCGACCCGGCTCACCCCTTCCCCTACATCTCGAACCTGGCCCTCAGTGTCGGCGTGATGGTCACGG
>CAZZFB010000009.1:26887-31552 GCA_964653385.1 uncultured Bifidobacterium sp.
CCCTACGAGTCGTTCTCCACCTCCACGGAGGAGTTCATCCGCCAGGCCGCCGCCGATCCCTCGGTGCGGGCGATCAAGGCGACCCTCTACAGGACCTCGGCCAACAGCCCGATCGCACGCAGCCTGATCGAGGCCGCCGAGCGCGGCGTGCAGGTGGCGGCGCTGATCGAGCTGACCGCCCGTTTCGACGAGCAGACCAACGTCACGTGGGCACGCGAACTGGAGCGCGCCGGCGCGCACGTCATCTACGGCATGGTCGGGCTGAAGACCCACGCGAAGTGCCTTCTCGTCGTGCGCGAGGAGGAGCACGGGCTGCGCCGGTACGCCCACATCGGCACGGGCAACTACAACTCCACGACCGCCCGCACCTACGAGGACATCGGCCTCTTCACCTGCGACGACGAGACCACTGAGGACGTGGCGAACCTCTTCAACTTCCTCACCGGTTTCTCCCGGACACCCGAGTTCGGGCGGCTGGTGACGGCGCCCACCGACCTCCGTGCGCGCTTCCTCGGGCTCGTCGCGCGCGAGACCGCGCTCGGCGCAGAGGGGCGCATCTCCATGAAGATGAACTCCCTGGTCGACGAGGAGATGATCCGTGCCCTGCGCGGGGCCGCCGAGGCGGGCGTCCACATTGACCTCCTCATCCGGGGCATGTGCTCGATGAGCCTCGCCGGCCTCGAGGGGCGCAACGTGCGGGTGCGGTCCGTGCTCGGGCGGTTCCTGGAGCACTCGCGCATCTACCGCTTCGCCCACGGGTCCGATGACGGCGGGCCGCTGTACTTCATCGGTTCGGCCGACATGATGACGCGCAACCTCGACCTGCGGGTGGAGGTGCTCGTGCCGATCAACCACCCGAAGCACCGGTCCTGGCTGGACAAGGTGTTCGAGATCTTCTGGCGGGACGACGTGGTCCGGTTCGACCTGGGCCACGACGACGTGTGGCACCGGGCAGGGCCGCCGGAGTTCACGTTCGCGCACGACGCGCAGGGCCAGTTGATGAAGTGGGCGACCGACCTGCAGCTGAGCCAGGGGACCTCCAGCCAGTACGACCTCGCCGAGAACGCCGACTCGGGCAGCATCAGGCGGCCGAACCCCGGCGTCATCGAGTGGCTCCGCGAGCACCTCGGCCGCGCCGACTGAGATTCTCCGTCGCTTCGCCCCCAGTTGTCCCTCGTTTCACCCGGAGTCCACATGCCCGCGTGACCATTGAGTCATGAAGACAGCAGCAGTCGTCCAGTCCTTCGGCGCGTACGGAACAGCGGTCGCCATCGGCGTGTACCTGGCAAGCGGCAACGGGCCCCGGGCGAACTTCATGTTCGTGGCGATCTCGTTGTTCGCGACGCTGATGGCGCGCCGTGACTGGCGGCTTGCCGCGGGCCTGTTGAGCTCCCCGGCAGTGCCGGAGGAGCCGTCGCGGCCGACGCCGGTCCGCACGTACGAGGTCGAGAACGGGCAGGCCGGACGGATCCCCTTCTACCTCTCGGACGCGGACCTCTTCTCCCGGGCCTCCTGACCGCACGGGTGCTCTCGCCTAGTCTCGGGGTCCGCAGCGACCCGGGGGGACAATGGCACACCGCATCACGGCACCGGCGATGCAGCGCGCGCAGCGCCTGCTCGACCAGCGCGTGCAGAGCTTCGTCCACACGGACGGCATCGACTTCACGGTCGAGGCGACGGAGGAGACGTTCGACCCCGTGACCCACGCCGCCGCCGTCGCGGCGCCACGTGCGCCCTTCGCGATCGGCACGAAGTGGGGCAGGCCCTGGCACTCGCGCTGGTTCCGCCTGACTGCCACTGTCCCCGCGCACCTGGCGGGCAGGACGCTGCACGCCGTCATCGACCTCGGTTTCACCGGCCGCGGCGACGGGTTCCAGGTGGAGGGTCTCGCATGGCGCGACGGCCGCATCGTGCATGCCGTGCAGCCCGACAGGCGCGCAGTGGACATGGGGACCCACCCGGAGGGCGCCACAGTGGAGCTGTGGGTCGAGGCCGCCGCGACACCGATCATCGCGGGCCATGCGCACGGCTACGGACCGACGCCGCTCGGTGACCCTGCCACCGCGCCGCCCGCCCCGCTCTACACCCTGCGCCGCGCCTCGCTCGCCGCGTTCGACCCCACCGTCCAGTCGCTCGCCACCGAGCTCCATGCGGTGATCGACCTCGCGCTCGACACCGACCCCACCGACACGATGCACGGGCGTCTCTTCGCCGCGCTCGATGCGGCGGCCCACGCGCTCGACGTCAACGACACGCCCGGCACCGCGGAGGCGGCGCGCGCCGCCCTGCGCGGCGTCCTCGGCACAGGAAACGGGCCGGCCGCGCACAGGATCACCGCCACGGGCCACGCCCACCTCGACACCGCGTGGCTGTGGCCCGTGCGCGAGACGCGGCGCAAGGCCCTGCGCACCTTCGCGAACGCCGTGCACCTGCTGGAGCGCAACCCCGACATGGTGTACTGCCACAGCCAGGCCCAGCACTACGCGTGGGTCGCAGAGGACGACCCGGCGATGTTCGCCCGCATCAAGGAACTCGTGGCGGAGGGCCGGTGGGAGCCGGTCGGCGGCATGTGGGTGGAGACGGACCTCAACCTGCCCGACGGCGAGAGCCTGCTGCGCCAGATGGTGCAGGGCCAGCGTGCGTTCGAGGGCTGGTTCGGGCGGCGCTGCGACGGCGCGTTCCTGCCCGACGACTTCGGCTACCCCGCGGCGCTCCCGCAGATCGTGACCCTCGGCGGCGCACGCTGGTTCTTCACGCAGAAGCTCAGCTGGAACGAGACGAACCGGTTCCCCCACCACACGTTCTGGTGGGAGGGCCTTGACGGCACCAGGGTGTTCACGCACTTCTCCCCCGTCGACACCTACAACGCCCTGGTCACCCCGTCGCAGCTCCGCTTCGCCTCGCGCAACTTCTCCGACCATGTCGGTGCGTCGTCGTCGCTCGTGCTCTACGGGCACGGTGACGGCGGCGGCGGACCCACGCAGGCGATGGTCGACCGGGCACGGCTGGCCGCCGACCTCGCCGGCGTGCCACGGGTGACCATGGGCCGTGTGTCCGACTTCTTCGCCGGCTCGATGGCGGAGTACGGCGGCAGCGCACCCGTGTGGACCGGCGAGATGTACTTCGAGAAGCACCGCGGCACCTACAGCACGCAGGTCGGCACCAAGCAGGGCAACAGGCGCAGCGAGCAGCTGCTCCACGAGACGGAGACATGGGCCGCGCTCGCGGGCACCAGGCCCTCCGGCATGGATGAATGGTGGCAGCGCGTCCTCACGCAGCAGTTCCACGACATCATCCCCGGGTCGTCGATCGCGTGGGTCCACCGTGACGCAGAGGCCGAGCACTCGGCGGTGGCCGCCGAGATCGGTGCCGTGCTCCCCGGCCTGCTCGGCACAACGGGTGGCGGGGCCCACGTGGCCAACCCGTCGTCGGTCCGGTTCCGCGGCGTGGTGGACACCCCGGACGGGCCGGCTCATGCCGACGTGCCGCCGTTCGGTTGGGCCCGCGCCGACGGCGCGTCGACCGGGGGAACGGGGGCACCCGTCACCGTCCGGCGGCACGACGGCGAGGTCACGATGTCGTGCAGTGCTGTGTCCGTGACGATCGGCAGCAACGGCGCGCTCGTGTCGCTGCGGCACGGGGACCGTGACGTGATCCCCGGTGACGACCTGGCCGGCTTCCTGCTGCGGCAGGACACCCCTGCGGAGTACGACAACTGGGACATCGACATGTCGGACGCGGACAGGACGCCCGAGTTCGTGCCGTCGGTCGCGCCACCGGAGGTCACCGAAGCGGGCCCCCTGCGCGCGACGGTCACGTGCGTCCATGCCACGGCGGACTCGCGGTGGACGGTGCGGTGGTCGCTGACGGCCGGCGGCCGCCTGGACGCCGTGATGGACGCCGACTGGCACGAGAGCGAGACGCGCCTGCAGTGGCGCCTGCCCACGGACATCCACTCGCACGATGCCGTGTGCGGGACGCAGTTCGGCCACGTGCACCGCGCCCGCCACACGAACACCTCGTGGGACGTGGCCCGTTTCGAGGTCTGCGCGCACAGGTGGGTCGCGGTCGCCGAGCCGAGGTTCGGCGTCGCCGTCCTCGCCGACGGGCCGCGCGGCTACGACACGCGCAACGACGCGGTGCAGATCACGTTGCTGCGCTCGCCCCGCTTCCCGGACCCGGAGGCCGACCGCGGAAGGCAGCAGATCGGGTGGTCGGTGCGCGTGCTGGACGGCGGTCTCGATGTCGCCGCGCTGGAGGAGGAGGCTGAGATGGCTGCGCACCCGGTGCGCGTTGTCACCGGTGAGCCCTCGCTGCCCGCCGAGCCGTTGACATGGTCCGTCCCGGGCGCGCTCGTGAGTGCGCTCAAGCCCGCTGACGACGGGTCGGGTGACGTCATCCTGCGCGCGTGGGAGACCACGGGCGGCAGGTGCGGCGGCTCCTTCTCCCTCGCCGGATTCTCCCGTGCCGTGCCGTGCGGCGTGATGGAGGACGGGACCGGGCCGGAACTCGCGCGCGGCGGGGACGGGTTCGCCGTCAGCCTCGGGGCGTTCGAGATCGCGACGTGGCGGCTCAGCCGATAGCGGCGTAGGTGGCCATCAGCGGCCCGGCGGAGCGCAGGTCCCCCACCGTGCCGGCACCCATCCGGTTCATCACGTAGGCGAA
>CAZZFB010000009.1:31652-33634 GCA_964653385.1 uncultured Bifidobacterium sp.
CGGGCGGGATCACGTTCGAGATGCGTGCGTCGCACTCCGCCGGCGTGCCGATGTGGAAGTCGGCGCCGAGCGGCTCGGCGAAGGTGGTGCGGAAGTAGGTCCCGAGCGACACCCCCGTCACGCGGCGCACGAGCTCGCCGATGAGGTAGCCCTGCGAGATCGCGTGGTAACCGCTCGCGGTGCCGGGCTCCCACCACGGCGCCTGGGCGGCGAGAGCGGAGGCACACAGGTCGTGGTCGTAGAAGTCCGACGGCTGCATCGGGCGGTCCCACCCCGGCAGGCCGGCGGTGTGGGCCATCAGGTGGGCGACGGTCACGGACTCCTTGCCGTTCGCGGCGAACTCCGGCCAGTGGGCGCGCACGGGGTCGTGCAGGGAGAGGGCGCCCTTGTCGGCGAGCTCGAGGAGCACGAGGAACATCATCGTCTTGGTGCTCGACCACACGTTCGTGATCGTGTCGCGCTGCCATTCCGTGGTCCGGTCGAGGTCCGTGTGGCCGGCCCAGATGTCGACGACGGTCTCGCCCCTGTGCACCACCGAGACGGACGCACCCACCTCGAACCCGTCCGCGAAGTTCGCGAGGAACGCCTCCCCCACCGCCTCGAAGCCGGGCTTGATGGTGCCGTGCAGGGTGGTGCTCACTTGTTCTCCTCTGTGGCGGGCCGGACCAGGTTCAGGAACTGGCCGCGGGCGTGGAGCTTGTCCACGAACGCGGGCTCGTAGGCGTTCCACGGGTCCTTGCGGACCTCCTCGTCGAGCACCTTCGCGTCCTCCCCGATGAGCACGCGCCACTCGTCGGCCATGACGGCCGCGAGGATCACGTCTGCTGCCTCGGCGGCCGTGGTCGGTGCGTTGTCGCGGAAGCCCTCCTGCTGGGCGATGATGCCCACCCTGATGTCCTCGTCGCTGACGCTGCTCAGGTCCATCCCCAGGTTCCGGGACATGCGCCGGCGCACCTCGTCGAGGGCCTCGCTGTCCATCTCCTTCGGGTCTGTTCCGTGGAGCTTGCCGGAGTTGATCACGATGTTCGTGCCGATGTGGCCGGGCATCACCACGGTCGCCTTCACATGCGGGGCGTTCAGGCGCAGGTCCGTCATCAGCGCCTCTGTGAACCCCTTCACGGCGAACTTCGCGGCGCTGTACGCGGTGTGCGACACGTTCGGCCCGATCGTGGCCCAGAAACCGTTCACGCTGCTGGTGTTCACGATCTGCGCGACGTCCGCGGCGACCAGCATGTCCATGAACGCGCGGCAGTGGTAGTACACGCCGTGGAAGCACACCCCGAACGTCTTCTCCCACGACTCGCGGGAGTCGTTCAGGAAGCTGCCCCCGCCGCCGATGCCGGCGTTGTTGAACAGCAGGTTCAGCGCGGGGCGCCACGCGCGCACCGCATCACGGAACGCGAGCACCTGCGCCTCGTCGGAGACGTCAGCGATGAACGTGAGCAACTGGCCCTTGTTCCCGGCGGCGAGCTGTGCGGTCTCGTCCAGGTTCTCCTTGATGACGTCGCAGGCGGCCACGTCGCATCCCTGTGCCGTCAGCTTCAGCACGAGCTCGCGGCCCATGCCGGTGCCGCCCCCCGTGACCACGGCGGTCATCCCGCCGAAACCGTTCTCGAACCGTGTGGCCATGATCTGCTCCCTGTTCGTCCCGTCAGCCTGCGTAGAGATCGCGCAGGTCCTTCTTCAGGACCTTCCCCGTGGCGTTGCGCGGGAGTTCCGCGGTCTGCCAGAACACCTTGCTCGGCACCTTGAAGCCCGCCAGGCGCGACTTCAGGTGCGCCAGCACGTCCTCCTCGCTGTGCGCGCCGTGGCCGTCGGCGGGGACGATCACCGCCGCGACCTCCTCGCCCAGCTTCTCGTGCGGCAGGCCGATCACAGCGCAGTCCTTCACGGCGTCGTGCTCGAACAGTGCGGACTCGACCTCCACGCAGTACACGTTCTCGCCGCCGCGCAGCACCATGTCCTTGATGCGGTCGACGACG
>CAZZFB010000010.1:0-33344 GCA_964653385.1 uncultured Bifidobacterium sp.
GCGCAAGCGGCAGAACCCAACCAACGCCGCGCAAGCGGCAGAACAAGGAGAGATGGAGAGTGAAGTTGATCACGACGATCATCAAGCCGTTCAAGCTTGATGACGTGAAAGACGCACTGAAGTCTGCGGGCGTGCAGGGAATGACAGTGTCGGAGGTTCGTGGCTTTGGTCGCCAAGGCGGCCACAGCGAGACCTACCGCGGTTCCGAGTACGCCATCGACTTCGTCCCGAAGGTCCGCATCGAGATCGTCGTGGATGACGCGGCAGTCGACAGCGTCGTCGACACGATCAGGACATCAGCAAACACAGGAAAGATCGGTGACGGGAAGATCTGGATCACCGACATCGCGAGACTCATCCGCATCCGGACGGGAGAAGAGGGAAACAATGCAATCTGAAGTCCAAATCCTCGGCACACAGGTCAACCTCCTGTGGGTCGTGCTCGGCGCCGCAATGGTGATCTTCATGCAGGCCGGTTTCGCCCTCGTGGAGACCGGTTTCTGCCGGGCGAAGCACGCGGCCCACGTGGTCAGCACGAACTTCGCCATCTTCGGGCTCGGGTTCATCGGGTTCTTCTTCATCGGTTTTCCGCTCGCCTTCGGCGGCTTCAGCTACTCGGCGTTCGGTCTCGACCAGCCGGTCGGTGACGCTCTCCTCGGCAGCGGCAACTGGATCTTCCTGTTCAAGGGTGGCTGGGCTCTCTCGGGCGACGGCATCACGCCGGCATTGCTGGGGTTCTTCCTCTACATGGTCGCCTTCATGGACACCGTGGCCACCATCCCGACAGGCTCCATGGCGGAGCGCTGGAAGTGGAGTTCCTTCACCATCTGGGGCGTGTTCTGCGGCGCGATCTACTACCCGCTCTTCGCGGCCTGGACCTGGGGCGGCGGCTGGCTGGCCAAGACGTGGGACACCATGGGCCTCGGGGCGGGTTACGTCGACTTCGCAGGCTCGGGCGTGGTGCACATGGTGGGCGGCGTCGCCGCCCTCGCCGGTGCCATCGTGATCGGGCCGCGCATCGGCAAGTTCGGCGCTGACGGCAAGCCGCGGGCGATTCCGGGCCACCACATCCCGATGGCGATGCTCGGCACGTTCATCCTGCTGTTCGGCTGGTTCGGCTTCAACGCCGCGTCGACGTTCGCGGCGACCGACGTGCAGTTCGCGACCGTGGCCACCAACACGGCGATCGCGGGGGCTTTCGGGGCAATCGCGGCGATGCTGTACATCACGAAGCGGACCGGCAAGCCCGACCCGGGCATGATGGCGAACGGCATGCTCGCCGGCCTCGTGGCCATCACGGCCCCGTGCGCCTTCGTGGCGCCGTGGGCGGCGGCGGTCATCGGCTGCATCGCGGCGGTCCTCGCCATCGAGACGGTGTTCTTCGTGGAGCGCAAGCTGAAGCTGGACGACCCTGTCGGTGCCATCGCGGTGCACGGCATGAACGGGCTGTTCGGCGTGCTGGCGGTCGGCATCTTCGCGAACGGAAGCTACGGCGCCGGCTGGAACGGCTCGGCGTCCAAGGGCGTCGAGGGGCTCATCAAGGGCGACGTCGGCCAGTTCGGGGCGCAGGTCCTGGGTGCCGCTGTCATCCTCTGCGTGATCTTCCCCATCGCCTACGGATTCTTCAAGATCCAGAACAAGCTGACGAAGGGCGGCATCCGTTCCTCCGAGGAGGACGAGATCCAGGGTCTCGACCTCCCCGAGATGGGCGTGCTCGCATACCCGGAATTCGGCTCCGGCCGCATCTGACTCCTCTCCCTTGAGGACGACGCAAGGGCCCGCCCCGCAGGGGGTGGGCCCTTCGCGTTCCCCCCGCTT
Source organism: uncultured Bifidobacterium sp. (assembly GCA_964653385.1). GTDB lineage: Bacteria > Actinomycetota > Acidimicrobiia > Acidimicrobiales > Ilumatobacteraceae > UBA2093. The sequence continues at coordinate 1,819 of CAZZFB010000010.1, forward strand.
TCACCGCGCCGAAACACTGCCGAAACAGCGCGCTCCTACCTTCATCCGGGTACATCCCCTGACCCCACGGAGACCCCAATGTTGGCAGCAGCGGCAACCATCGACTCGGGCGCGACAGCCTGGGTGCTCATCTCGGCGGCACTCGTCGCCTTCATGACGCCCGGCCTCGCGTTCTTCTACGGCGGCATGGTCCGCTCCAAGAACATGCTCGGCATGCTCATGCAGAACGTCTTCGCGATGGGGCTCATCTCCATCCTCTGGGCGGCGGTCGGGTTCAGCCTCGCCTTCGGCGGGACCGGCGCGTGGATCGGCAACCTCGACTTCGTGTTCATGAAGGACCTGGCGACCGTCGCGGAGCTGCCTGGTTACACCGGCGACTTCGCCCTCATCATCCCGGTCCTCGCCTTCTTCGGGTACCAGATGATGTTCGCGGTCATCACCCCCGCCCTCATCACCGGTGCGACGGCGGACCGCATGAAGTTCAGCGCCTACGCGGTGCTGATCGGTGTCTGGGCCGTCATCGTCTACCCGGTCGTGGCGCACTGGGTGTTCAGCCCCAACGGCTGGCTCTTCAAGCGCGGTGCGCTCGACTTCGCCGGCGGCGCGGTCGTGCACATCAACGCCGGTGCGGCGGCACTCGCCGTCGTGCTCGTCCTCGGGAACCGCAAGGGCTGGCCGCGCGAGGCGATGCCCCCGCACAACCTCCCCTTCACCATCCTCGGCACGGGCATCCTCTGGTTCGGCTGGTTCGGTTTCAACGCGGGCTCGGCACTCGGTGCGAACGGCCTCGCCGCCCAGGCTCTCGTCAACACCCACCTCGCCGCCGCGACCGCGATGCTCTCGTGGCTCGTCGTCGAGAAACTGCGCTCCGGCCATGCAACATCGCTCGGCGCGGCATCCGGCGCGGTCGCCGGCCTCGTTGCCATCACACCGTGCGCCGGGTTCGTCGGCGGCATGGCCCCGGTCGCGATCGGTGCGGTCGCGGGTGCGGTCTGCTACCTGGCGCTGCGTCTCAAGACGAAGTTCGGTTTCGACGACAGCCTCGACGTGATCGCGGTGCACCTCGTGGGCGGCCTCCTCGGCGCCCTCCTGCTCGGCCTCTTCGCCGACACCAAGGTGAACAGCCTCGGCTTCGACGGGCTCTTCTTCGGCGGCGGCACCGAGCTGCTCGTCAACCAGGTCATCGCGTCCGCCGCGACACTCGCGTTCTCCTTCGTGGTGACGTACGTGGCAGCCAGGGTCATCAACGCCACGATGGGCATGCGGGTGACCCCGGAGGACGAGCTGGTCGGCCTCGACCAGAGCCAGCACGCCGAGAGCGCGTACCAGGCGTAGTAGACACAGGATCGGAAAGGCACCACCATGAAACTCATCACCGCAGTCATCAAGCCGTTCAAGATCGACGACGTGAAGGAGGCCCTCAAGACAGCGGGCGTCCAGGGCATCACCGTCAGCGAGGTCCGCGGCTTCGGCCGCCAGGGCGGCCACACGGAGACCTACCGCGGGTCCGAGTACCAGATCGACTTCGTGCCGAAGGCCAAGGTCGAACTGGTCGTCGACGACTCCAGCACGGACGCCGTCATCGAGGTCATCCGGAAGGCGGCCGCCACGGGCAAGATCGGCGACGGCAAGATCTGGGTCACCAACGTGGAGCAGATCATCCGCATCCGCACTGGCGAACAGGGCGCCGACGCCATCTAGCCCCTAATCTCGTGCCATGAGCACGACAGAGGCACCCGCCAAGGCAGAGCGCTGGACCGCGCAGTGGAAGGAACTCTACGAAGAGGTCATCAACACCGGTCTGTGCACCGGCTGTGCCGGCTGCGTGGTGACGTGCCCGCATGACGTGATCGGGTACGAGCACGAGGAGGGCAAGTACAAGCCCTTCCACCTGGAGGAGGAGCTCGGCCTCGACAACTGCATCCACGGCGAGAAGGGCTGCACCACCTGCACCCGCGCGTGCCCGCGGTTCCGCAAGTGGGAGACCAGCGCGAACGAGCACCTCTTCGGGCGCCAGCGGCAGGACGACGAGATGGCCGGCATCTGGGAGCAGCTGCTCCTCACCCGCGCCACGGACAAGACCCAGCACGAGAAGGGCCAGGACGGCGGCTTCGTCACCGCGATGCTCGCCTGGCTCCTCGACAACGGCTACATCGAGGGCGCGCTCGTCAGCGGCGTGGAGGACGACGACAGGTGGAAGGCCAAGCCCGTGCTCGTGCGCACGAAGGACGAGGTCCTCGCCACCGCGGGCTCGCGCTACACGTACTGCGCCAACCCGCTCGCCCTGCGCGACGCCCAGGAGGCCGGCCTCACGAAGCTCGCGCTCGTGGGCATGGGATGCCAGGTGTCCTCTCCTCCCACCATGTGGAGCCGCAAGGCCGGAAAGGTCGGCAAGCCCTTCCAGTTCAACATCGGCCTCCTGTGCAGCAAGACCTTCGACGACGCCATCTTCTCCGAGCTCTTCGAGCCGAAGTACGGCCTGAAGAAGGAGGACATGGTGAAGATGAACATCAAGGGCGCCTTCCAGATCTGGATGAAGGACGGCTCGTTCCACGAGATCGACCTGAAGGAGTGCCACCAGTGGACGCGCGAGGGCTGCAAGAGCTGCCCCGATTTCGCCGCGGAGCACGCGGACATCTCCACCGGCGGCATCGGCAAGGACAACGACTGGACGCTCACCATCGTGCGCACGAAGCTGGGTGTCGAGGTGATCGAGCGGATGATCAAGGACGGCGTGATCGAGTCGAAGCCGGCACAGGACGACGAGGTCGCCATGAAACTGCTGCGCACGCTCTCCATCGTGAGCCGCCGCCGCTGGCCGGACTGGGCCGAGACGACCGTGAAGGTCGGCACCCCGGCCCTGAAGAAGAAGGCCGCCCCGGCCGAGGCACCCGCGGAACCCGCCGCAGATCCCGCGACCGCACCCGCAGAACCGAAGGAGTGAGCATGGCCGTCAACCTCCACCCACAGGCCAAGGCGATCATCGAGATGATGGCCGCGCTCGGCGGCCCGGTCATCCATGAGTCGACACCCGAGGAGTTCCGCGCCTACTACGACTCGCGCCAGGCGCCGCCCACGGAGGACGTGCACGAGATCCGCGACCTGAGCGCGGGCGGTGTCCCCTCGCGCCTCTACAGGCCCTCGGCAGCGGCGGACCTCGGGCTGCTCGTCTACTACCACGGCGGCGGATGGGTGATCGGCGGGCTCGACTCCCACGATGCTGTGTGCAGGTCACTCGCGAACAAGTCGGGGCATGCGGTCCTCTCGGTCGACTACCGGCTGGCGCCCGAGCACCGCTACCCCGCCGCGGTGGAGGACTCGCTCTGCGCGCTGCGCTGGGCCTCCGAGAACGCTACGGAACTCGGCATCGACCCGGAGCGCATCGCGGTCGGCGGCGACTCCGCCGGCGGGAACCTCGCGGCGGTCGTCGCCCAGCAGCGCCCGGTGCCCATCCGGTTCCAGCTGCTCATCTATCCCGCCACGGACATGACCCAGTCTCACGCGTCGCACCGCGAGAACGCCGCCGGGCCGGTGCTCACCGAGCAGGCGATGGCGTGGTTCATCGGCCACTACGTGCCGGATGCGTCGCGGCAGCGCGAGGAGCTCGCCTCCCCGCTGTTCGCGCCCGACGCCCTGTTCCGCGACCTCCCGCCGGCGCTCATCATCACCGCCCAGTACGACCCGCTGCGCGACGAGGGCGAGGCGTACGGCGCGCGGATGGTCGAGAACGGCAGCCAGGCGTCGATCGTGCGGTTCAACGGCCAGTTCCACAGCTTCTTCGGCATGCACCAGTTGATGGACGATGCCGAGAACGCCCACCTGATCGCCGCGAACGCGCTGCGCAAGGCGCTCAGCTGACCTGAGGGCAAGCGTGGCCGGTCAGCCGGCCAGCGCACGGGCCCGCGAGAACACAGCGTCGAGCATGGGCTCGGTCAGCTTGCCCGTGAACGTGTTCTGCTGGCTGGGGTGGAACGAGCAGATCACCGTGACGTCCCCCGCCACGGCCTCCACGCCGTGGCCGAACTTCGGGCGAGGACGGATCCCCAGTTCCCGGGCGATTGCCGCATAGGCGAAGTTGCCCAGGCACACGACCACGCGCAGGTTCACCAGCAGGTCCAGCTCGCGGCGCAGGAACGCGCGGCACTCGTCGCGCTCGTCGTTCGTGGGTTTGTTGTCCGGCGGTGCGCACCGCACTGCGGCGCCCACCCACGCACCGGCCAGTTCCAGCCCGTCGTTGCGGTCCGTCGACGTCGGCTGGTTGGCGAACCCCGCGCGGTGCATGGCGCGGTACAGCCAGTCCCCGCTGCGGTCGCCGGTGAACATCCGTCCCGTCCTGTTCGCGCCGTGCGCCGCCGGCGCGAGACCGAGCACGTACACGGAGGCGCCGGGGTCGCCGAACCCCGGCACGGCACGTCCCCAGTACTCCTCGTCGCGGAACGAGGCGCGCTTCTCCGTGGCCATGCGCTCGCGCCACTCCACGAGGCGCGGGCAGGCCCTGCACGAGGCAATGTCGTCACAGAGCCGCTTCACGGAATCCACGGGGCTCACACTAGGTTGGACCGTGCATGGCGACCCGGAAGACGAAGCACGCACCGGCCGGGGCGACACTGCTCCTGCTGGTGCGCCACGGACAGACACCGACCACGGGCAAGCTGCTGCCCGGACGCGCGCCGGGCCTGCACCTGGCCGACGCCGGGCGCGAGCAGGCGGAGCGCGTGGCCGCACGGATCGCGGAACTCCCGCGGGTCGATGCGGTGTATGCCTCCCCGCTCGAGCGCACGCGCGAGACCGCCGCGCCCATCGGGAAGGCACTGAAGCAGAAGGTGACCGCCCACAAAGGACTCCTCGAGTGCGACTTCGGCGACTGGACGGGGGCGAAGCTGGCGGACCTCATGAAGAAGCCCGAGTGGACCACGGTGCAGCGCTCCCCCAGCACCTTCCGCTTCCCGAACGGCGAGTCCTTCACGGAGATGCAGACCCGCATGGTCTCGGCACTCGACGACATCAGGTCCCGTCACCCGGGCGGCGTCGTGGTCTGCGTGTCCCATGCCGACCCCATCAAGGCCGCCGTCGCGCACGCGATGGGCACCCACCTCGACCTGTTCCAGAGGATCGTGATCGGCACGTGCTCGGTGAGCGCGGTCGCGTACTCCGGCCACGGGCCGGTCGTCCTCACCGTGAACTCCACGGGTTCATCGCTCGCCGACCTGAGGCCGAGCTGACATGACCTTCTACTTCGACTTCGAGAACGCCGATGCTTTCGCCACCGGCGCGATCGGCCGGCCGGGCGAGCGCACGTTCTACCTGCAGGTGCGCGCGGAGGGCCGCACCATCAGCGTGAAGTGCGAGAAGCAGCAGGTGGCCGAGATGGCCAACCACCTGCGGGCCATGCTGAACGACATGCCGGAGCCCGCCCGCGCGGTCGAGCCGGGGATCGCGATGCTGCAGGGCCCCGTCGAGCAGGACTTCGTCCTCGGCACGATCGGGCTCGGCATGGACAGGGCTGCGATGCGCATGATCGTGCAGCTCGAGGAGATGATCGTCGTCGACATCGATGACGAGGAGGACCTGGAGGACTTCCTCGAGGAGGTCGAGGACGACGACGACGTCGCCGCCAGCGTGGTGCGGGTGCTCCTCACCCCCGACCAGGCGCGCGCCTTCTGCGACGTCGCCGACATGGTGGTCAGCTCCGGCCGGCCGCCGTGCCGCTGGTGCGGCGGTCCGCTCGATCCTTCGGGCCACGCCTGCCCGAAGATGAACTGACCCATGACGGACGCGGAGGACTTCCGCGACCTCCTCACGACCGGTGAGATGGAGGTCATCGGCCGCATGCCGAACTCGAGCAACGCCACCCTGCTCGTGGAGATCGGCGCCGGCGACGTGCCGGTGCGGGCCGTCTACAAGCCGCTGAAGGGAGAGCGCCCGCTCTGGGACTTCCCGCCGGGCCTCTTTCTGCGCGAGGTCGCCGCCTATGAGCTGTCGCGCGCGCTCGGGTGGCACCAGGTGCCCCTCACTGTGCGCCGCGACGGGAGGTTCGGCGAGGGCTCGGTGCAGATGTTCGTGGACTTCGTGGAGTCGGAGCACTACTTCTCCCTCCACGAGAACCGCGAGGACCTCCACGATGACCTCCGCCGGATGGCCCTGTTCGACATCATCGCCAACAACACCGACCGGAAGGGCGGCCATGTCCTTCTCGGCGCCGACGGCCGCGTCTGGGGGATTGACCACGGTGTCTGCTTCAGCGACGACTTCAAGCTGCGCACCGTGATCTGGGAGTTCGGCGGCGAGGAGATCCCGGCGGGCATGCTCGGGGACGTGGAGCGGCTGTCGGCGGCGGTCCCTGCCGAGGTCACCGGCCTCCTCTCGGACGCCGAGAACGAGGCGATGACGGAACGCATCGAGTGGATCCTCGACAACGGCGTGTTCCCCGTGCCGGGCAGCAGGTACGAGTACCCGTGGCCCCTGATCTAGGAGACCCGCACGACGACGGGGAGCTGGACGGGCTCATCCGCCGGGCGGACCTCGACGACCTCGTGCGGCACGTGGATGCAACATGTGCGGCGCGTGACTGGGACCATCTCGTCCGGGTGCGCGACTCGGCGCGTGCCGCGGTGGACACCGGGCGCCAGCTGTGGCCCATCGCGACCCTCGCGAACCACCGTCTCGCACTGTGGGCGCCGGCACGCACAGCCGTGCGGGCACTGGACGACACCGCGCGCACCTTCATGCCCGGCCCGGTGAGCGAGATCCTGGCCGTGCACCACACCTGGGACGACCTCGCTGCGCACCTGCCGCCCGGCCACGACCGCAGCCTGGTGGCCCACGAGCGTGCGCTGCGCGGCGACCGCATCCCCGACGGGGAGACGTCCGTGCTCGACATGCCGTTCGCCCTGCAGCCCTGGGAGCCGGCGTACGCGCCCGCCGGCTACGGGGACGACGGTGTCGACTCGCCCTCCCCGCTGCTGCCGCGGCCGCACGGGGCGGCACCACTGCCGGCAGCCGGTCCGCAGATTCTCGATGACGACGACACGGTCACGGCGTTCAGGATGCTTGTGGAGCCGTGGACGTCCCAGTCGAACGGAGCGGCACAGTGCGCAGTTGTCGAGGGCGGCATCGAGGAGGCACTCGCACTCGCGGGTGCCGGCATCCCCTTCGCGCCGGTCACACCGGCCGACGCACTCTCGGTGCTCGCGTGGGCCGGTGCGTCAGGGGGCGCCCACGGCCGGCGCCGCGGCCTCGCAACTGGGCGGTCGAACGCATGGTGGTTCCTCGCCTCGTTCACGGGTCTCGCCGGTGCGCGGTCACTCGCCCCTGCAGACCTCGGCGCTGTGGTCGCGACACTGCGGTGCGCGGTGTTCGCCGGCGCGGACGACAGCGGTGCCGGTGCCGAATGGTCCCTGCGTCTCGCATTGGAGGACCCGCACGAGGGCGTCGCGTGCCTCCTCGTCGCCGACGACTTCGTCTGACACCGGGCATGAACCGGGCCGGGGAAACAAAGGAGCCCCGGCCGCGTGGCCGGGGCTCCTTTCCGTGAACGGGATGCGCGGGTCAGCGACCCTTCAGCGCCTCGATCAGCTTCGGGACCACCTTCAGTGCGTCACCGACGATGCCGAGGTCGGCGACACCGAAGATCGGTGCCTCCTTGTCCTTGTTGATCGCGATGATGTTCTTGGAGCCCTTCATGCCCACCATGTGCTGGGTGGCACCGGAGATGCCGACCGCGATGTAGACGTTGGGCTTCACGACCTTGCCGGTCTGGCCGACCTGGAACGAGTACGGCACCCAGCCGGCATCCACGATGGCGCGGGACGCGCCGGGCGCACCCTTCAGGATCTTGGACAGCTCCTCGATGAGGCCGTAGTTCGACGCCTCGCCGAGGCCGCGGCCGCCGGACACCACGATGTCCGCCTCGTCCAGCTTCGGGCCGGAGGTCTCCTCCACGTGCACGGCGGTCACCTTTGCGGCGCCCGAGTCCGGGACGCTCACGGCAGTGACTGCGGCGGCGGGGCCACCGGCCGACTCCGCGGCGAAGGACTTGGGGCGGAAGGCCGCGAGGAACGGGGCCGAGCCGGTGAACGTGGTGTTGACCAGGGTGTTGCCGCCGAAGATCGGGGTGGTCACCGTGACGCCGTTGCCGCCGTCGGCGATGTCGACGTTGTTGGTGATGACCGTCTTGTCCAGCTTCACGGAGAGGCGCGCCATGACGTCGCGACCCTCGTAGTTCTGCGGGAACATGATGAGGTCCGGCGTCTCGCCGCCGTCGATGACTGCCTTCATCGCGCCGGACACGGCCACGCCGGGGAGGGCCCCGCCGAGGTCACCGGTCGCGTAGACCTTGGTCGCACCGAACTCGCCCAGGGCGGCGGCTGCGTTGCCGCCGTCGGCGCCGAGGAAGGCGACGACGTTCGACGACAGCGAGCGTGCCTTGGAGAGCAGTTCGAGCGTTGCGGATGTGGGGGCGCCGTTCGCGATTTGTGCGAAGACCCAGATGTTGTTGAGTGCCATTGTCCTGTCTCTTCCCTGCTCAGATGACCTTGAGGTTCTCGAGGAACTCGACGATCTTGCCGAACGTCTCGCCGTCATCCTCGATGACCTCGCCTGCCTGGCGCGCCTCAGCCTGGGCGACGCTCGTGATCTTCTGGCCTGCGCCCTCCCAGCCGACGGGGGTGACGCCGAGGTCAGAGGCCTTCACTTCCTCGACCGGCTTCGACTTCGCGGCCATGATGCCCTTGAAGCTCGGGTAGCGCGGCTCGACCACGCCGGCCGTCACGCTGATGAGCGCGGGCAGCGGGCAGGTGACCTCGTCGTAGCCGGCCTCAGTCTGGCGGTCGACCTTCAGTGCGCCGTTCTCCACGGAGACCTTCTTCGCGAACGTGACGGACGGGAGACCGAGCACCTCGGCCATCTGCTCCGGCACGGTGCCGGTGTAGCCGTCGCTCGACTCGGTGGCCGCGATGATGAGGTCCGCACCGCCGAGGCGCTGCACGGCGGCCGCGAGGATCTTCGCGGTGGTGAGTGCGTCGCTGCCCTGGAGGGCGGGGTCGCTCACGAGCACGCCCTTGGCGGCGCCCATGGCGAGCGCGGTGCGCAGGCCGGACGTCTCGCTGTTCGGGGCCATGGACACGAGGCTGACCTCGCCGCCGCCGGCCTTGTCGACCAGCTGCAGCGCCATCTCGACGCCGTACGCATCGGAGTCATCGAGGATGAGCTTCCCGTCGCGCTTGAGGGTGTTGGTTGACCCGTCGAGTGCGCCAGGCACCGCCGGATCGGGGATCTGCTTGACGCACACGATCACGTTCATAGAGCCACATTCTTACCCCTTGGTAATCCCACTTCCCAACCCGACGCGGGGTTTCGGCGTGACTCTTGTCCTGCCCCCTCCGGATGCTGCTTGCTACCTTGGGGAGCCTTGCGTTTGTTGCTCGTCGTCAACTCGTTCGCCTCCTCGGTGACCGCCCGGAACACCGTCGTGGTGCACCAGAAACTGGCCCGTCACCACGACGTCCAGGTCGTGGAGACGAACCGGCGCGGGCACGCCACCCGTTTCGCCGAGGATGCCGCCCGCCGCGGGATCGACGTGGTCGTGGCGTTCGGGGGGGACGGCACCCTGAACGAGGTCGCCACGGGGGTCGCAGGCACCGACACCGCCCTCGCAGTGCTGCCCGGGGGGTCCACCAACGTGTTCGCCCGGACCCTGGGGATGCCGAACGACGCGCTCGAGTCCGTCGACCTCCTCCTCGATGCCATGGGTCGGGGCTCGATCTCGCCGATCGGACTGGGCCGGTGCAACGGCCGCTACTTCACGTTCCACACCGGCATCGGCTACGACGCGGCCGTGGTGCGCCGGGTGGAGGAACGCGCCGCCCTGAAGCGCTACGCCGGCCATCCCTTGTTCGTGCTCGCCTCGCTGCGCACCTGGGCACTCGACTACGAACGGGATCGCCCGCACTTCTCCCTCGACTTCGGCCCGAGCAAAGACACAGACACGGGCACAGTCACAGGCAAAGGCACGGACGGCACAGGCGGAGGGGTCGAGGATGCGTACTTCACCATCGTGATGAACACGAACCCGTACACGTTCCTCGGGAACCGCCCGCTCGACCTCGTGCCGGGCACGGACCTCGGCGGCAGCCTCTCCGTGGTCACCTTCCGTTCGATGAACGCGCTCCACATCCTGCGCTCGCTCGGCTCCGCGCTGCGCGGCGGCGGGGTGCCGCCCGCGCCGTGGCTGGACGTGCGCCGCGACGTCACGTCGCTCACGGTCAGCAACACGCGGTCATTCCCGTACCAGCTGGACGGTGACTACCTGGGCGAGACGCAGAGGCTCGAGTTCGAGCACGTACCCGACTGCCTGCGCCTCGTGCGCACCTGACCGTCACGGCAATTGCAGCCAGGGTCGCGGACCGGCGCCCCGGGACGGACGCAACCCGCGGTCAGGAACCGCCCAGCGCCGCCAGTGCGACGTCGGGGACGTTGGTGACGATCCCGTCGACACCCCACTCCGCGAGCACCTTCATGCGCTCCGGGTCGTCCACCGTCCAGACGTTCACCTGGAGACCGTGGTCGTGGCAGGCCTCCACGCACCGTTGCGTCAGGTGACGGTCCCACGGGTGGAGAGCGATGTGCCCGCTGCGCGCCAGGTCACGGGCCACCCGGTCGATGTCCTCGTCGCGCACCCCGACGGTCAGCCATGCGGTGCGCACCGTGGGTGCGAGCGTCCGCATCGCGTCCGCGGTCTGCCGGTGGAACGCCGAGATCACCCACCTGTGGTCCTCCCCGCGTTCGTCCAGCAGGCGTGCCACGGAGGCCGCCAGGCGGTCGGTGCCGTCGAAGTCCGCGTCCTCCGGCCAGTTCTTGATCTCGATGTTCACCCACATGCCGGCGCACGCATCGAGCGCCTCGGCGAGCTGCGGGACGTGGGCCGGCAGCTCGGCTGCCGCCAGGTCCACCAGGTTGCGGCCGTCCGCCAGGTGGTCGTCGTGGTGCACCGCCATGGCCCCGTCGCGCGTGCGGCGGACGTCCAGTTCCACGGCATCCGCCTGCATATCGGCTGCGCGCCTGAAAGCGGACAGGGTGTTCTCTTTTTCTGCCCGGGAGGCACCCCGGTGGGCGATGATCTGGGGTCTTGAGTTCATGTCGTCCCGCCGTTTCCACCGGTCCGAGAGCCCGGTTGTGGAAAAACAAAATACATGGCTGGAACTTTCCGTTCTCCATTGTCACCCGCGGAGTTCGCTCGTAGCGTTCCACCCGGCGGGGTGACCCGCCGCCCCCGCACCCGCGCGGTCACCGCGCCCGAGTGAACTTGAAGGAAACCAGACGTGTCAATCCTCGCGTCATCGCTGGCTCTCGGAAACGCTGACTACTCGTGGCGGACGAACGCCATCTGTCGCGACACCGACCCGGAGCTCTTCTTCCCCGTCGGCACCACCGGCCAGGCTCTCCTGCAGATCGCGAAGGCCAAGGGCGTGTGCTGCCAGTGCCCCGTGAAGGTCGAGTGCCTCGACTTCGCGATGGAGACCAACCAGGACACCGGCATCTGGGGCGGTCTCTCCGAGGACGAGCGGCGCAACCTGCGCCGCCAGAACGCCGCCCGCTCGCGCGAGCAGCGCACCGCGACACTCAACCCCTGAACCTGTCGCGGGGACAGTGCCCCGGCGTCAGTCGCCGCTGAGCGGGACCCTGAGCTCGATCACGGTTCCCGAGTTGCCCTCTGCGGGAGCGAGCGAGACCACGGACAGTTCCTCCGCCGTGGCCTGGCGCATGTCGATCGAGCCGGCGAGCTCCGTGGTGACGAGGGTGCGCACGATCGACAGCCCGAGACCGGTCTGGGCACCCAGGTCGAACCCGGGGTCGATGCCCCGCCCGTCGTCCACGACCGTGATGGACAGCCACTCGTCGTCGTGGGCGAGCGACACCACCACGTTGCCCCCTCCGCCGCCCACCGGGAACCCGTGGTCGATCGCGTTCTGCAACAGTTCGGTCAGCACGACGGACAACGGCGTGGCGACCGTCGCCGGAAGGCGGCCGCCGTCGCCGATCACGGTGAAGCGCATCGGGCGGTCGGGTGACTGCAGGCCCTCCTCCACCAGGCGCAGGAGCGGCCGCACGATCTCGATGAACGCCACGTCGTCACCCGGCTCGCGCGACAGCGTCTCGTGCACGAGGGCGATCGTGCGGATCCTCCTGACCGACTCGGCGACAGCCGCCTTCGCCTCCGCAGACTCGAGACGGCGGCCCTGGAGGCGCAGCAGCGACGAGATCGTCTGGAGGTTGTTCTTGACGCGGTGGTGGATCTCGCGGATCGTCGCGTCCTTCGACAGGATCATGCGGTCGCGGCGGCGCAGCTCGCTGACGTCGCGCAGCAGCATCACCGCGCCGGTCGCCCGCGGGCCGTCGGCGGTGTGGTCCACGATCGGGATGCAGCGGGTGAGCAGCGTGACCTCGGACGTCTGCTCGAACTCCTCCACGATCGGCTCGCACCGCTCGAACGCCTGGCGCACCGAGCTGTCGATCACGCCCAGCTCTGCGAGGGTCTGGCCCACCAGGGTCGCCTTGATGCCCACGCGGTGCAGGGCCGAGGTGGCGTTCGGCGATGCGTAACGGATGCGCGCGCCCTCGTCCAGCACGATCGCCCCGTCGCCCACGCGCGGGGCGACGCTGCTGTCGGCGACCCGGCCCTGGAAGGGGAACCCGCCGGCGGCCACCATCTGGCTGAAACGGTCGAACATCTCGAGGTAGGTGCGCTCCAGCTCGCCGGGCTGGCGCCCGCTGCGGCGGGACCACTCCCTCGTGAGCACGGCGATCACGGTGTCCTCGTGCTTCACCGGTATCGCCATCATCAGGCAGTCGTCGATGATGCCGTCCACCTTGATCTCGCCCTCGATGATGGTCCCGGTGCGCAGTGCCTGCGCGATGAGCGGCCGCTCGGCCTCTGCGTACCTGGTGCCGACGAAGTCGGTGATGTAGAGGGTCTGCCCCGTGGCGGCACGCACCTGGCCGATCACCACCCAGTCGCCGTCCGTTGTCGGCACGTGGAGCATCAGGTCCGCGAAGCACAGGTCGGCGAGCATCCCCCACTCGCCCACCAGGTTGACGATGTGGGCGGTCTGTTCCTTCGAGAGTTCCGTGTGCTGGCGCGCGAGCTCGCCGACTGTTGCCATGTGGGTTCCTCCCCCGGCAAGTCTGCCCTATCCCCGCGAGACGACTGTGGCTATCTCCTCGAGCGCACCCGCCCCGCCGTCCGCACGGGACTCGTTCACCACCGCCACCTGTGCACCCAGGGCCGAGAGCGCCGCGACACGGGAGGCGTGGCGGGCGGCGGCGGCCCCGCGCCGCGCGTGCGCCTGACGGATGTCCTCCAGGGCGTCCCGGGCTGACGCCTCGTCCGTGCCGGGCACGTGCACCGTGACATCGCGCGGCTCCGGCAGGGTCTCTGCGCGGTCACCGGGGGACGACTCCACGCGGTTCACCACGATGCGCTCCACGCGGTACCGGCGGGCACGCAGTTCCGACACCATGTGCAGCGCCTCCGTCGCCGCGGCCGGCTCTGCTGTCGTGACGACGGTGAACCCGACGCGCTCCGAGGTGAGCAGTTCCTCCACCTCGCGGGCACGACGCACGAAGCCGGCCTCCATCGACTGCAGCAGGGTGAAGAACTCGGCGACGTCGCCGAGGAACTGCGCACCGAGGAGACGGTCGGCGATCTGCAGGAAAGGCCGCGACGCGAGCGAGAGCACCCGCGACCTGTACGGGAGCGTCAGCCACTGCAGGAGGCGGCCCCCGAAGAACTCGCGCATGCGCCGCGGGGCGTCGAGCAGGTCGAGGGCGTTGCGCGACGGCGGCGTGTCGATGACCACCAGGTCGAGGTCAGTCCGCTGCGAGAGCTCGTTGACCTGCTCCATCGCGATGTAGTCATGGCTGTTGACGAAGCGCGACGTGATGTTGTCGTACAGCGGGTTGCGCAGCACGCGCTCCGCGGTCGCCGCATCGCGTGCATGGCGGCGGATCAGGGAGTCCCAGCCAGCCTTCGTGTCGAGCATCGAGACGTGCAGGGTGCCGGTGCCGCCGCACTCGACCCGCACGGGCTCGTGGCCGATGTCGCCGGCGCCGAGTGCCTGGGCCAGGCGGCGGGCGGGGTCCACGGTGACCACGAGCACGCGCGACCCGGCACGTGCGGCGGCAAGACCGATCGCGGCCGACGTGGTCGTCTTGCCCACCCCGCCGCTGCCGCAGACGACCGTGACTCGCGGGCTCACGGCAGGTCACCGCCCACGAGCGCGGCGAGCTCGGCACCGGACGCATCGTGCAGGGGCACGCGCACCAACGGCACACCGGCCACCGCCGTGACGAGTTCGGCGACGCACGACTCCTGCGCGGCGGCGCGGGCGGCGGACGCTGCTGCCGACCGGGCATGTTCGGGGCACTGCCCGGAGAACCACCGGTCGGCTGCGAGCACTGACGCCCCCGCGCCCACGCCGGGCTCCAGTGCGTTCGCCACGACGCACGCCACGTCGGTGCGGGTCTCCGCGCGCAGCCGCGCGAGGAGCGCGACGGTCTCGGTGACGGGCAGTTCCTCGGCGGTGGTGACGACCACGACACCGGTGCGCTCCGGGTCGTCGAGAATGTCGAGCATCCACGCGGTCTGGTCGCGCAGCGGACCGCGCGGCACGAGCGACTTGATGGTGCGCGGCGAGGAGATCTGCGCGACCACGTGCCCGGATGCCTCGGCATCCACGACCACCAGGTCGTAGTTGCCCTCGCGCACCTCCCAGCACACCTTGCCGACGGCGAGCACCTCGCGCACGCCCGGCGCGGCGTCAGCGACGAAGTCGAAGGTGGCGGCCAGCGGGCCGAGCCGCGTCACGAACGGGATGCGCAGGTGGATCCGCAGGTACTCGCGCAGCGAGTTCTCGGTGTCCATCGACATCACCCACAGGTTCTCCCCCGCCGGGGCGGGTTCGTACCCCGCAGGGGGGATGCCGAGGGCCGCGGCCACGGACCCCTTTGCGTCCATCTCCACGAGGAGCGTCCGCTTGCCCTCGCGGGCCGCGCGCAGAGCCGCAGCGCAGGCCACCGTGGACTTGCCCGTCCCCCCCTTGCCGGTGACGAAGAGGAGGCGGCGCTGCGTGAGTGGGGCCAGGTCAGCCGCCGAAGCCGATGCGCGGGCCGGAGTCCGCGGTGCCGATCTCCACGAAGGAGATGCGGGCGGTCGGCACGGCCACGTCGCGGCCCTTCTTGTCGGTCAGCCACAGCGTGGTGGTCTTGCCCGCGAGCGCGTCGTCGATGGCCGTCTTCAGTGCGTCGCGTGACATCACGGACTCGTCCACCTCGACGGTGAGTTCCCGTGCTGACTGGTTGATGCCGATGCGAATGTCCACTTGTGTCTGCGTCCTTCTCGTGTGCCGGAACTTCTCTGCCTGTCCGTGTCGCGCCGAGTGCGGCGCGCCGCACCCACGGTACAGGGTCAGAGAACCTTCAGTCCCTTGCTGAAGATCCTCTTCGGGCGCATCTCCTCGACCTTCGCGGCGAGCACGTGGAACGCGGCCCCCGCCTCCGAGTCCGGTGCGACCGCGGCGATCGGGCGCCCGTCGTCGCCGCCCTCGCGCAGCTGGGGCACGAGCGGGATCTGCGCGAGCAGCGGGACCCCCAGTTCCTCGGCGAGCTCCTGTCCGCCGCCGGAGCCGAACAGCTCGTAGCGCTTGCCGTCGTCGCCGGTGAACCACGACATGTTCTCGATGACGCCGCGCACAGGCAGGTTCACCTTCTTCGCCATCGCGGCGGAGAGGCGCGCCACCTTCTGGGCCGCCGGCTGCGGGGTGGTCACCACGATGACTTCTGCCTTCGGGAGGTACTGGCTGAGGGAGAGCGCGATGTCGCCGGTGCCGGGGGGCATGTCGATGAGGAGGTAGTCGGGCTCGTCCCAGAACACGTCGGTGAGGAACTGCTCGAGCGCCTTGTGCAGCATCGGCCCGCGCCAGATGACGGCCTCGCCGTCCGGCACGAAGTAGCCGATCGAGATGCAGCGCACACCGTGCGCCTCCGGCGGCAGCAGCATGTTGTCGATGACCACCGGGTCACGGTCGGCACCGAGCATGCGCGGGATGGAGAACCCGTAGATGTCGGCATCCACGATGCCCACCTTGTGCCCCTTGGCCGCGAGCGCGACGGCGAGGTTGGTGGTGACGCTGCTCTTGCCGACGCCGCCCTTGCCGGACGAGATGAGGAGGGGCTTGGTCTTCGAGTCCTTCGCGGCGAACGGGATCGCGCGGCCCTCCGCGTGGCCGTGCGCCTGCGCGGAGCCGGCAGTCGCGGAGGGGTCGCCGTTCAGCATGACGCGCACGTTCTGGCGCTCGGCGTCCGTCATCACGCCGAAGTCGATGGCAACGTTGCCGCCGGGGGCGAGCGGGGCGACCGCCGTGGTGACGCGGTTCTGGATCTCGTTGCGCAGGGGGCACCCGGGCACGGTCAGCACGACGGTGAGCGACACGCCGTTGGCGGACACGTTGACGTCGCGCACCATGCCCAGGTCGACGATGGAGCGGTGCAGTTCGGGGTCCTCGACGGGGCGAAGCGCCTCGATGATCTGCTCGACGGTGGCGGTCATGGGTTTCTCCGTGGGGGTGTCGGGGGAATTTGCACTACGGCGATAGTTAGAATACCGACATGGCCGGAGCGAACACCCCGCGCGCGAAGCGAGGCGATGCCGATGCGTCACAGGGCCAGCCGACGCCCGTGATGACCCCGAAGGCGTTCACGGCCACCGTGTCCGCCATCACATCGGCCTTCGGGGACCCCACCCGCAGGGCCATCTACCTCTTCGCCCGAGAGCGCGACCACGGCGTGACCGCCAGCCAGGTGGCGGAGAAGTTCGACCTTCACGCCAACGTGGCGCGCCACCACCTCGACAAGCTCGCCGCCGGCGGGTACCTGGAGGTCAGCGTGGAGCGCGTGCACGGCTCGGGGGCCGGCAGGCCGTCGAAGCACTACAGGGTCGCGAACAACACCCAGGAGCTCGAGCTGCCGGTGCGCACCGACGATCTCGTTCTGTCGCTGCTCGGCAAGTCACTGGCCGCGCTGCCGGCGGAGCAGGCGCACAGCCTGGCCGAGCAGGTCGGCCGCGAGTACGGCACCGCCATGGCCGCCAGCCTCACCGGCATCGACGCGAACACGGGCCACCGCTCCCTCCGCTCTGCGATCCAGGCAGTGGCCGACGCGCTCACGGCCCACGGCTTCGCCGCCCATGCGGACGCGAGCAGCAACAAGCTGCGCATCGTCACCAGCCACTGCCCGTTCGGCGACGTCGCGATCGACCACCCGGTCATCTGCGCCGTCGAGCGCGGGATGGTGAAGGGGATGCTCGGGGCGCTCTACGGCGAGACGAACCCGGAGACCATCGGTTCGCTACCCGAGGGCGACAGCATCTGCATCACCGCGGTCTGACCCGCGGCGACCGGCAGGGTCAGTCGCCCCAGACGCGCTGCTCCAGGAACGGGTCCCCGTACATGTGGTACCCGTTGCGCTCCCAGAAGCCCGGCTTGTCGCTGTCGCGCACCTCGATGCCGCGCAGCCACTTCGGCGACTTCCAGAAGTAGAGGTTCGGCACCACCAGGCGCACCGGCCCCCCGTGGATCGGCTCCAGCGGCTTGCCGTCGAACTCCCACGTCACGATCGACTCGTCGCGCGTGGCGTCATCGAGGGGCACGTTCGCGGTGTAGCCGAACTCGGCGTGGCCCATGATGTGACTGGCCCCGGCCTGCACGCCCGCCCGTGCGAGCAGGTCCTTCACGCGCACGCCGCGCCACACGGTGTCGAACTTCGACCACTTCGTGACGCAGTGGATGTCGGTCACCAGCTCCACCGACGGCATGGCGGTGAGCTCCTCGAACGTGATGCGGTACGGCTCGTCCACCAGGCCGAAGACGGTGAGGCTCCACTCGCCCGGCGCGTAGGTGGGCACGTCGCCCACGTGCAGCACGGGGAACCTGTCGGTGAGGTACTGGCCGGGGGGCAGACGGTCGCCGTCGTAGCCCATGGCGATGACTTCCTGGCGGTTGCGCTCGAAGAAACTCACGCCCACAGTCTGCCCGATGGAGTGCCCGCGCGTCGCGGGTACCGTGTGCCCCATGGCCGTCTTCCTCATCCGCCACGCGAAGGCCGGCAGCCGCTCCGCCTGGACCGAGAGCGACTCCACGAGACCGCTCAGCGCGGACGGGGAGGCACAGGCCCGCGCGATCGCCGACACATGGGGCCACGGCACCCCCGTGGCCGTGTACTCGAGCCCCCGCCTGCGCTGCGTGCAGACGGTGCGGCCGCTCGCCGAGCGCTTCGGGCTGGAGGTGGTCATCGAGCCGATGGTCGAGGAGGACACGCCGTTCGAGCACGCCCTGCGGGTCATCGAGGACGCACCCGACGGCGCCGTGTTCGCGAGCCACGGTGACGTGATCCCCGAGGTGGTGGACGCGCTCATCCGGCGCGGCATGACGATCACCGGCTCTGCCGGCGGGCTGCGCAAGGGCGCGATGTTCGTGCTGCACCGCGAGGACGGCAGGTTCGCGCGCTGCGACTACGTCGCACCGCCGCAGTGACGGCCCGCTAGCCCGCCAGGGCCTTCTCCACCTCGGCACTGATCGCGTCGACGAAGCTCTCCACCTCTGCCGGCGGGTTCTTCGCCTTGCACTCGTCGATGGCGGGCTTGGCGCTCCGCGCGTCGCCCAGGAAACGGAAATGGACGATGCCGAGGAAGCACGCCGCGTCCGGGTACGAGGGGTCCGCCCTGCGGGCGCGCATGAGGTCGGCGAGGACTGTCGCATAGGCGACGTCTCGCAGGTTGCCCGTGGCCTCCCGGGCGGTGAGCGCGATGAGCCAGGCACGGTACGTGAGGGCCTCTGCGTTGTCGGGCTCCACCTTCAGCACCTCGTTGTAGAGCTCGATCGCCTTGGTGGGGTCCGAGAAGTTCAGCTGGCGCGCGGTGCTCAGGCGTGTCGCGGTGCTCTCCTCGATGCCGCCGCTCGAGCTCTGCCCGGGCAGACGCTGCCCCGCGGACGACGCGACCCAGGCCCCGCTGCCCGCCGCGAGCGACAGCACCACGAGCACCGCCACGATGCGGCGCGGCCAGGTGCGCCGCGGCAGCGGCGGGGTGTCGTCGGGCCTGTCGATCTCGTCGCCGCGCAGCTGGTGGGAGATGGCGGCGGCACGCGCGACGTAGTCGTCGCGGAGAGCCAGGTAATCGTCCTCGTCGATGTCGCCCGCCTCGCGCTCGCGCTCCAGGTCGCGCAGCGAGTCGAGCAGGAAGTCGAGCTGCTCCTCGAGCATCTCCCGTTCGGTGGCCCCGTCCATCAGAGGACCTCCCCGTCGTCGTCCGCGCCGCCAGGGGGCGGGCCGCCCGCGAGCAGTTCCTCCACCAGCGCGCGGTCATCGTCGCTCGGCACTGCACCCTGCTGCAGGCGCCAGCGGCGGAAGGCGGCGGCCAATCCCGCCACCGCGCACACACCCACGGCGATGGGCAGGACCCACACGAGCGCGTCGAACCCGGTGGCGCGCGGCACCAGCAGCACCTTCGCCTGGAACGCAGTGGCGATGTTCGCGATGATCTCGTCGTCAGCGAGTTTCCCCGCCGCGACGTCGCGGGCGATCTGGTTGCGTATCGACTCGGCCGCGGAGGCACGGGACACGTAGACGCTCTCCCCGTCGCACGTGGGGCACGCGACACGCTTCGAGATCGCGTCGATGCGCTCGCTCTGGGTGCGCGGGCCGTCGTCGCGGGTGGATCCGATCGTCAGGAGCACGACGACCACGAGACCCATGAGCATCCACACGGGCCACGACTTGATGCGCCGGGCGAGGGTCATGACTCACCCCTGTCAGCCGCGCGCATCATGTCGATGCGCTCCTGCAGGAACCCCTCGGTGAGTTCCCCGATGATGCGCAGGCGGACGAACCCGTTGGGGTCGATGACCCAGGTCTCGGGGACCTTCGCCACGCCGAACGCCACGGAGACGGCGCCGTCGTCGTCCTTCACCTTCGGCCACCCGCCGCCGTTCGCCCCGAAGAACGCCGACACGGCCTCGTCGCTGTCGTCGTTCACCACGGTGTACAGCTCCACCGGGTCGCTCGCCGAACGCTGCGCCGCGTCGAACGCAACCAACTGCGGGTGCTCGTTGCGGCACGGCACGCACGTGGAGTTGAAGAAGTTGAGCACGACCCAGCTCCCCTTTCGGCGGGAGAGGTCGAACGGGGCCCCGTCGATGGTGGTCGATCGCACCACGGGCGCCGGGCGGCCGAGCAGCGGGGACTCCGCCGTGTCGCTGTCGCCGGGGTCGGCGAGCGCGAGCACGACGAGCAGCCCCACGAGGACCGCACCGACCGCCGCGGCGATCACCGGGGAACGTCGGCGCGTCACGGTGCCGCCACCCCAGGCACCGGTGCCGACACCGGGTCGGTGGGCCTGCGCCGGCGACCCGGGAACATGGCGAGGACCGTGCCCACGGCCATGAGCCCGCCGCCGATCCAGATCCACACGATCATCGGCTTCACGAACACCTTGATCTTCGCCGTGCCCGAGTCCATCCTGACGGGCGGCTCGAGCGTGACGTAGATGTCCTTGGTGAACGTGGTGAGCACGGACGGCGTGCCGATGTTGTTGCCCATCTTCAGGAACTTGGTGACGGCCGGCGCGCGCTCGGTGCCGTCAACCTCGACGACCGCGGAGATGCGGGTCTGCCTGTCGTCCTGGTCGCGCCGGAACCCGGTGAGCTCGAACGTGTGCCCGCCCCACTCGACGGGGGTGCCGACCTTCAGGGAGAGTTCCTGGCTGCGGGTGAAGCTGTTGGACGCGGCGAGGGCGACCGCGATGAGGATGACACCGATGTGCACGACCATGCCGCCGTTCGCCCTGCCGACGAGACCGCGCAGCCCCTGTCTCCGCGTGGCGAGCGCCAGCTGACGGAGCGCAGCGCCGCCGGCGAACCCGCCGAGGAAGAACGTGAGGAGGGGGGAGATCCCGGATGCCCCCAGCACCACGCTGACGAAGAGCGCGAGCGTGCCCCCCCATGCCGGCCAGAAGAGACGCTGCGAGAGCAGCTCACCGGATGCCTTGCGCCACGGCAGCACCGGAGCGACGCACATGAGGAAGAGGAGCGTCAGCCCCACCGGCACGCCGAGCCTGTCGAAGAACGGCTCCCCCACCACCAGCTGGCGGTCCTGCAGCGCCTCCACCACGAGCGGGAACACGGTGCCGAGGAGCACCACGAACGCGAACACGCTGAACACGACGTTGTTCGCGAGGAACGCACCCTCGCGCGACACCGGCGAGTCGATGGTGCCGGGCGAGCGCAGGAGGTCGCCGCGCCAGCCGATGAGGACGACGGACACCAGCACGATGACCGCGAAGAACGTGAGCAGGAACGGCCCGATCTGGCCGTCGCTGAACGCGTGCACGCTGTTCAGCACACCCGACCGCGTGAGGAACGTGCCGAGGATCGTGAGCGAGAAGGTGGCAACGAGGAGCGAGAGGTTCCAGACGCGCAGCATCCCGCGGCGCTCCTGGACGAGGACCGAGTGGATGTACGCGGTGCCGGTGAGCCACGGGAGGAACGATGCGTTCTCCACCGGGTCCCACGCCCACACGCCGCCCCAGCCGAGCACCTCGTAGCTCCACCAGCTGCCGAGGATGATGCCGAACGTGAGGAACCCCCACGACATGAGTGCCCAGCGGCGGGTCTCGAGCAGCCACCCCTCGCCGACGCGTCCGGTGACGAGTGCGCCGATGGCGAAGGCGAACGGCACCGTGAACCCGACGTACCCGAGATAGAGGACCGGCGGGTGGAACACCACGAGGATGTGGTTCTGCAGCAGGGGGTTCGGCCCGGGCCCGTCGAGCACGCCCGCCGGCCCCTGCGCGAACGGGTCCGCCGGGCCGAGCGTGAGCACGAAGAAGAAGATGCCCACGAAGAACATCGTGGCGAGCGCCCACCCGACCATCGGGTCGGAGAGCTTGGCGCGGTACTTCACCGCGATGCCGACCGTGAGGAACGTGAGCACCATCAGCCACAGCAGGATGGAGCCCTCGAGCGCGCTCCAGACCGCGGTGAAGTTGTAGAGCGCGGGCGTGCTCCACGACCCGACCTTCTGCACGTACGCGAGCGAGAAGTCGCGCGTGATCATCGCCCACTCCATGCAGACGAACGCCCCGAGCGACGCGATGCCGGTGAGCCAGGCGAACCGCGGGGCGAGACGCAGGACCTTGGGGTCGGACTGGCGCGTGCCCATCACGGCCGCCACCAGGCCGAACACGGCCCCGACGAGACCGACCAGCAGTGCCGCCCTGCCGAGCGGGCCCGCTACCCCTCCGACACCGAGCACGCCGCGGCCTCTTCGTTCGCCTTGTCGAAACGCGTCTTGTTCTTCTCCACGTACTCGTTCGAGTGCTTCACCTCGATGCGGTCGCTGTCGAAGCCGCCGCCGGCGAGGCGCCCGTGCGCGACCACGGGGATGCACTCCTGGAACACGCCACCGGGGTCGCCCAGGTAGCTCACCTCGATGGTCCTCGTGTTCCACTCCAGGGTGAAGACGGTGCTGCCGTCGCGACGCTCGAGCGAGTCCTGGCGCACGATGCCCTGGACACGGATGCGCCTGTCACCGTCGCAGCCCTGCCGCACCCCGATCTCGTCCACGTTGCAGTAGTAGTCGATCGCGCTCGTGAGGAACTTCGTGACGACCACACCGCCGGCGACGAGGGCGACGGCCACGATGAGCATCGGTGCCCACCTGCGGCGCCGGCGGGCGGGGACGGACGGGCCGTCCGTGCGCGGTGTCAGGTCCACGGCATCTCTTCCTGAGTGGCGCGGCGCGCCAGGCTGCGGCCGCGGCGCACGACCCACAGCGCGTACGCACCGATAGAGCCGAAGGTCAGCACGTAGCTGGTGATGATGAACGACGCGTGCTCCATCAGCGCACCCCGGCCTCGTCGCGGCGGGAGGCGATCGCCTCGTCCAGGCCGCGGTCGGCCACCGTGTCCTCCAGGTGGATCACCCGCTGGCGGTGGAGCACCAGCCACACGAACAACGCCGTGAAGGTGGCCAGGCCGAGCATGAGCGTGAAGAGCATCAGTCCGTCCATCTCGACCTTCGCGTTGGGGTTCGCGACCGATGCCTCCTGGTGGAGCGAGCGCCACAGCACCACGCTGAAGTGCACCAGCGGGATCTCGAGGACGGCGAGGAGCGCGAGGACGGCGGAGCGGCGCGCACGCTGGCGCAGCGTGCCGCCCAGCCGGCGCACGGCGAGGTACCCGACGTACGTGATGAAGAGGAACGCGGTGCTCGTGAGCCGCGCGTCCCACACCCAGTAGGTGCCCCACGTGAGGCGTCCCCACAGGCTGCCGGTCACGAGCGACACGGCCACGAACAGCACGCCGATCTCTGCGCTGGCGCCGGCGACCCTGTCCCACGCCACCGAGCGGGTCCTCCCGGAGAGGTAGACGCCGGAGCACACCGCGGTGAGGGCGAAGGCCATGTACGCGACCCAGATCGAGGGCACGTGGACGTACATGATGCGGACCGTGGAGCCCTGCACGACGTCCTCGGACGACCACCAGAGCCCGCTGAGAACGAGGAGCACGAGGAGAACGGCGACGACGGTCCCGAGCCTTCGCGTTGCCGGCGTTCCGGTTGTTGCGTGTGCGGCCGTCGGGGTCATCTCGTCAGTCTTGTGGAGGGAGGCGGTGTCGCCCTATTCGTCGACCAGTGGACCGAACGCGGCACTGCCGGCCGCGCCGAAGAGCACCGCGAAAACCGCGAGGAGGCCGATCCAGGGCCACCCCTCGGAGACGGATGCGCCGCCACTGCCGAAGGCCGCCTCGGTGGCACGGGTGGCGCCGATGAGGACGGGTGCCACGACCGGCAGGAGCAGCAGCGGGAGCAGAGTCTCGCGGCCCCTCGCACCGGCAGCGAGACCGCCATAGAGGGTACCCACGAACCCGAGCCCGACGGTGGCGGCCACCATGGTGACGAATGCCTCGGCCCAGCCGGCCGGCGTGGGCTCCACCCCGTAGAGGACGAACGCCGTGCAGACGAGCAGGACCTCGAGGGCGAACAATTGCACCATCAGGGCCGCGGACTTCCCGAGGAAGATCGCGACGGGGTCCACCCCCGCGACACGGAGCGCGTCGAGGGCACCGTCGGCCGACTCCACGGCGAAGCCGCGCTGCACGACCACGAGCATGCTGAACAGGGTCGCCAGCCACACCAGTCCGGGCGCGACACGCTGCAGGATGCCCTCGTTGTCGAGTGCGAACGCGAACATCACCATGACCACGAGCGCGAACGGCGCCACCTGGTTGATGAGGACCCTGCTGCCGAGCTCCACCGCGAGGTCCTTGCGGGCCACCGCGCGCGCGACCGACGTGCGGGTCATCGCGCACCTCCCCCGTCGCGCACGGTCCCGCCGTCCACGGTGACGACCCTCGTTGCGAGCGCACCCGCACGCTCCAGCTCGTGCGACGACACGACGACCGTCGCACCGGCCGCGACGGCGTCGCGCAGCACGGAGTCGATCTCGTCCCGGCCGGCGGCATCGAGCCCGGCATGCGGCTCGTCGAGCAACCACAGTTCCGCGCGCCGCACGATCATCGAGGCGAGTGCGCACCGGCGCCTCTGCCCCGCCGACAGTCTCTCTGCCTTGACCGATGCGAGGCGGCCCTCGAGACCCATCCGCTTCATCGCCGCCGACACCTCTTCCTGTGTGGCGCCCACGGTGGACGCCCAGAACCGGAGGTTCTGCGCGACGGTGAGGTCGAGATACAGACCGTTGGCGTGCCCGAGGAGGCCGACACGCGACCTGATCTCGTCGCGCTGGGCGGTGATGTCCATACCGAGGATGCTCCCGCCGCCGCGCTCCACGGGGAGGAGGCCGGCACACACGCGCAGGATGCTCGTCTTGCCCGCGCCGTTCGGGCCCTGCAGCAGGAGCACCTCGCCGCGCCCGACTGTGAGGTCGACACCGGCGAGAGCGGGGAACCCCCCGAGAACGGCGACCACGCCGCGCAGTTCGACCACGTTTGTCATGCCTCACGAACGCTACCGAACGGCGTTAGGTTCGGGCCGTGGCGCATCCCGGAACCCCCCGCAGGCAGCAGCGAATCTCCCGGGCACTCGACGCACTCGGCCGTGTCCTCATCGCCTGCGGTCTTCTGCTCCTCTCGTTCACCGCGTACCAACTGTGGGGCACCGGCATCGAACAGGCCCGGAGCCAGCGCGAGCTGGAGCGTCAGTTCGAGAAGACGGCCGCGGTCACGGGAACCACGCAGCAACCGGGCACGACCTCGGTCCCCCGCGTGCCGGTGCCCGGCGACTCAGTGGGGCGCATCGAGATCCCGTCGCTCGGCGTGGACGAATGGATGGTCGCAGGTGCCCGCCTCTCGGACCTGGAGAAGGGCCCGGGCGTCTTTGCCGGGTCCGTGCTGCCCGGCCAGACGGGGAACCTGGCGGTGGCAGGGCACCGCACCTCGTACGGCGCGCCGTTCGGGGATCTCGACAGGCTGCGCGAGGGCGACGACATCATCTTCACGACTGCCGGGGGGACGTTCACGTACGAAGTGACCGGCTCGAAGGTGGTCCCGCCGACGGAAGTGGGGGTGCTCGCGCAGACGAAGGACAGCGCGATCGCCACTCTCGTGACCTGCCACCCGAAGTGGACGTCGAAGGACCGTCTCATCGTGACGGCCGAGCTCGCCCCGGTGCACGAGCCGGCTGCGCCCACGCCCATCCCGGAGACCGTCACGAGCGAGCCCGAGCAGATCACCCCGGGCTGGTGGCACGACCGGAGCCGCATCCTCCCCACCGTCGCGTGGTCGGGCGTGCTGCTCGCGATGTGGACGGCCGCGCGCCGCCTCGCCCGGGGAACCAGGCGCCGCCGTGCGGGGGTGTGGGGCGTCACCGCCGTGCTGTTCGTGCCCTCGCTCTACATGATGTTCGAGAACCTGTCGGGACTACTGCCCGCGAACCTGTGAACGCCCCTACGCTTCGGGCGGTGAACACCCCCGAGCATGACCCCGTCCGGGCGAGACGCGCGCAGGTCGCCAAGTGGACCCTGCTCGCCAACCGGGTCGGCTACCTCTTCATCGCCCTTGCCATGGCCGCGTTCGTGATGGCGTTCGTCCTCGGGTTCAAGGGGCCGCTCGTCACGCTCGTCACCGTCAGCCTCATCGCCGGGTGCGTGCTGCTGGCACCGTCCATCGTCCTCGGCTACGCGGTGAAGGCCGCGGAGCGCGAGGACCGCGAGAACGGTCTCTAGGTGTCGAACGACTCACCGGCCCGCAAGGAACAGATCCTCGCGGTGGCCCTGAACGCGTTCGCGCGCGGCGGCTACCACAACACCTCCATGAACGACATCGCCGACGCGATGGGGGTCACGAAGCCGGTGATCTACCAGCACTTCGACAGCAAGCGCGCGCTCTACATCGAGCTGCTCCGGTTCGTCGGCCGCGACCTCGTGTCGAAGGTGGTCTCCGAGGCGGCGGCGGCAGGCGACGACGGCCGCGAGAAGACGATGCGCGGAATGGTCGCCTACTTCACGTGGGTGTCGCACAACCGCAACGCGTTCTCCCTGATCTTCGAGAGCAGCGGCCGCGTCGACGAGGAGTTCGCCGACATCGTGAAGCAGTTCGAGGACGGCGCGGCCGCGGCGATCGCGCCCCTCATCACCGCACACGTCAACGCACAGGACCAGCGCACCTTCGCCCTGGGGCTGGTGGGGATGGCAGAGGCAGTGAGCCGCCATCTCATCGCCGAGCACGTGGACTTCGACCCGGAGAAGATCGGCCGCACCATCGGCGGGCTGGCCTGGGCGGGCCTGCGCTCCATCGGCGACTGACGCACGGCGACGGGCCGCCCGCGCCGGTTCAGTCCCGCAACGTCAGGCCGCGGTAACCGTCCACGAAGCCGCCGCGGCGCAGGATGTCGGTGACGGGGTCGTCGTTCGACGGTGGGTCACCGTCGATCTTGCGCACCTCGAGCGACCTGCGGCGGCCGTCCTTCACGAGCGACACCAGTGCGTCGACCCACGCGGTGCGCTCACGCGTGTGCGGGAACGTGACCAGGTGGTGGGCACGCGGGTCGAACCACGCGAGCGGTTCCCCGTCGGCGAGCACCACCACGGCACCGGCGCCGCGCACCGGCCTGCCCTGAGTGAGCGGCCACGGCACGGTGGCGCCGTAGGGCTGGGCGGGGTCGGTTGCGGCGAGCACCACCGGTGCGGGCACCGCCTCCGGGTGCAGCTCGGCATCCACGCCGTCGCGCGAGTCGCGCAGCCTGTCGACCGCGCCGGGGAGCGCGAACTGGGCCGCGCCGAGACCGTTGATGAAGTAGCCGCGGCGCACCTGGCCGCGCTCCTCCATGGTCTTCAGCACCCCGTACACGGACGCGAAACCGCCCACCGGGCCCTCGGCGAGCACCGCCTCGCGGGTGACCACACCGTGACGCTCCAGCATCTGCAGCGCGAGCGCGTGCGAGGACTCCGTGGGGCGGGGGGCGGGCTGCAGCAACGGGGCGACGAGGCTCCAGCGCCCGGCACCGGTGGGCGGTCCGATGCGCGTGAGCCGGCCCGGGCGCGGCCGCCCGGCCCGCGATGCCGGACGTCCGGATGACGATGACCTGCCGCCGCCGGACAGCATCGCGCGCAGCGGCGCGAGCGTGTCGTTCGTGACCTCCCCGGCCCACACGAGGTCCCACAGTGCGGCGAGAACCTCGGCATCGGTGGCCTGCGGGGCGGCGGCGCGCAATTGCGAGAAGAAGAGGGCACCGCGCTGCTGGAGCGAGAGCCGCAGTGCGGTGTGCACCTCGCCCTGGGGCGGCTCGGGGAACTCGATCGCGGGCGCGAGCAGCGCGAGCTGGTCCGCGAAGAACAGGCGGATGCGGCCGTCGGAGGAACCGAGCGCACCGGCGCCGACCCACACGACCTCGCCGGTCGCGCACATGGCGTCGAGGTCGCTCTGCCTGTACCCGCGGACGCGCAGCGGGAGCACGTCTGACTCGAGTGACGAGGCCACGACGGCCGCGCCCTGGAGCACGTTGACGGCACCGACGAGCGCGTCCGTCCCCTTCTGCGGGGCGGTGATGCCGTGCCACGCCGGGAGGAACCTGGCGAGCGCGGCCTGGTCGACGGGCTCCACCTCGCGGCGCAGCGCGGCGAGCGAACGGCGGCGCAGCTGGCGCAGGACGTCCACGTCGCACCACTCGCGCTCCGTGCCCTCGGGGCGGAACTCGCCGCGCACCAACCTGCCGTCGGCCTCGAGGGCGGCGAGCGCACCCGTGATGCGCTCGGGCGTGGCACCGAAACGTGCGGCCGCGTGCGCGGTCAGGAACGGCCCGTGCGTGCGCGCGTAGCGGGCCACGAGATGACCGAGCGGCGCGGGCCGGGGCTCGGTGAACGCAGTGGGCAGCCCGAGGGGCAGGTTGCACCCCAGGGCGTCGCGGTACAGCGCTGCATCCTCGGCCGCGATCACGACCTCCTCGTCGCGCACCCTGCTGACGAACGCGCGCCTGTCACGGACGAGCTCCTCGACCCATGCGGACGCGTCGGCCTCGCAGCGCATCGAGATCTCGGCACGCGTGAGGTCACCGACCTTCCTCAGCACGTCGTGCAGCTCGTCGGCGCTGCGCGCCCGCCTGCCGTCCGTCATGCACTGCAGCTCGAGCTCGATGGAGGCGAGCACCTCCGGGTCGAGCAGCTCGCGCAGTTCCTCCGCCCCGAGCAGCGAGTTCAGGAGGTCGCGGTCGAGGGAGAGTGCCGCGGCACGGCGTTCCGCGAGCGGGGCGTCGCCCTCGTACATGTACGCGGCGATCCAGTTGAACATGAGGCTCTGCGCGAAGGGCGAGGCCTTCGGCGTGTCCACGTGGACGAGCCGGATGCCGCGCGATCGGACCTGGGCGAGCACCTCGCACAGTGCCGGCACGTCGAACACGTCCTGCAGGCACTCGCGGCTGGTCTCGAGGAGCATCGGGAACGTGGGGTACTTCGCCGCCACCGCGAGGAGGTCGGCGGCACGCTGGCGCTGCTGCCACAGGGGCGTCCGCTCCCCCGGCCGGCGGCGCGGCAGCAGCAACGCACGCGCGGCGCACTCCCTGAACCGGGCGGCGAACATGGACGTCTGCGGCAGCGCACCGACGACGGTGTCGTGCACCGTCTCGGGGTCCATCACGAAGTCGTTCGGGTCGATCGAGTCGGCCGCCTCCGGCAGTCGCAGGACGATGCCGTCGTCCCCCCACATGGTCTCCACGTGCAGGCCGTGCTGCTCGAGGAAGCGCGTCTGTATCGCCATGGCCCACGGGGCGTGCACAGGGGTGCCGAACGGCGTGTGGATGCAGACCCTCCAGTCACCGATCTCGTCACGGAAACGCTCCACCACGATGGTGCGGTCGTCAGGGACGACACCGGTGGACTCCGCCTGCTCCGACAGGTACGAAACCAGGTTGGCGGCCGCGAGCTCGTCCAGCATGTGGTCGTCGCGCAGCACCTGCACCGCCGTCTCCCCGTCCCTCGCGCGCATCTCGCGCACGAACGCACCGAGCGCACGACCGAGCTCCACGGGGCGGCCCAGCATGTCGCCGTGCCAGAACGGCATCTTCCCGGGCTGCCCGGGGGCGGGCGTGACGACGACCCGCTCGAAGGTGATGTCCTCGATGCGCCAGGTGCTGGCTCCCAGCAGGAACGTCTCCCCCGGACGCGACTCGTACACCATCTCCTCGTCCAGCTCGCCGACGCGCGTGCCGTCGGGCAGGAACACCCCGAACAGTCCCCTGTCGGGGATTGTCCCCCCGTTCGTGACGGCCAGGCGCTGGGCGCCGTCGCGTGCGCGCACGGTGCCCGCGATGCGGTCCCACACGATGCGCGGGCGCAGCTCGCTGAACTCCTCGCTGGGGTAACGGCCGGACAGGAGGTCGAGCACGTTGTGCAGCACGTCGTCGCCGAGGTCGGCGAAGGCGGCGGTGCGGCGCACCATCGCCGCGAGGGACGCGACCGGGACGTCACCGGACACCGCGGCGTGCGCCACCACCTGCTGGGCGAGCACGTCCAGCGGGTTTCGCAGGTAGCGCGTGCTCTCGATGCGGCCGTCCAGCATGTGCCGCGTGACGACCGCGCTCTCGAGCAGGTCGTGTCGGTGCTTCGGGTAGATGGTGCCGTTGCTCGGCTCGCCCACGGTGTGGCCGGCGCGCCCGATGCGCTGCAGGCCGCGGCTGACCGCGCCGGGAGACTCCACCTGGATGACCAGGTCGACCGCGCCCATGTCGATGCCGAGCTCCAGCGAGGACGTGGCCACGATCGCGCGGAGGTCGCCGCGCTTCAGCTGGTCCTCGATGAGCACGCGCTGCTCGCGGGCCAGCGACCCGTGGTGCGCCTTCACCAGCTCCTCGCGCACGGCACCTGTCTCCGGGTCCACACCGATCCCGCGCTCCTGGGCCAGCTCGTTCAGGTTGGCCGCCAGCCTCTCCGCGGCGCGGCGCGCGTTGCAGAAGATGATGGTGCTGCGGTGGTCGAGGATCTGGTCGAGGACCTTCGGGTAGATGCTCGGCCAGATGCTGGTGCGGCGCGGCGCGAGCGCTGCCGTGGCGGGCCCGCTGTGCAGTTCCCCCGGCGGGGACTCGCGCCCGAGGTCCCCCATGTCCTCCACCGGCACCACGACGTCGATGTTGAGCGTCTTGCGCACCCCGGTGTCCACGATGGTGACCGGCCGCGGCTGCATGCCGCCCGACTCCCCCGCGGGCATCTGGCCGCCGAGGAACCGCGCGACCTCCTCCAGCGGGCGCTGTGTGGCAGAGAGGCCGATGCGCTGCGGCGGGCGCACGGTGATCTCCTCGAGGCGCTCGAGCGTGAGCATCAGGTGCGCGCCGCGCTTGGTGGGGGCGAGCGCGTGGATCTCGTCGATGATGACGGTGTCCACGTTGACGAGCGTGTCGCGCACGGCGGAGGTGAGCATCAGGTACAGCGACTCGGGCGTGGTGATGAGGAGGTCGGGAGGCCGCCGCGCGAGCGCCTGGCGGTCCTTCGCGGAGGTGTCACCCGTGCGCATCGCCACCACCGGCTCGTTGAACGGGACGCCGAGACGCTCGGCCGCGAGAGCGATGCCCGCGAGGGGGGCACGGAGGTTCTTCTCCACGTCGAACGCGAGCGCACGGAGGGGTGAGACATACAGCACACGGGTGCGCTGCTTCGGTGGCGGTGCCTCCGTGGTGATGAGACGGTCGAGCGAGGAGAGGAACGCCGTGAGGGTCTTTCCGGAGCCCGTGGGGGCGCAGATGAGCGTGTGCGCGCCGCCGATGATCGCGGGCCAGCCCTGCACCTGGGGCGCAGTGGGCTCGGGGAACGAGGTGCCGAACCACTCGCGCACGGCCGGCGAGAACGCGTGCAGGACTTTGTGGTCAGCCATGCTGCGCCCTGTGGTCAGCCATGCTGTGACCTGAATTCAGCCATGCTTCGTCCCGTGGTCAGCCATGCCCGCGAGGGTACTCACTTCGTGGGTCGCCCCTAGAATGGCG
>CAZZFB010000011.1:0-28270 GCA_964653385.1 uncultured Bifidobacterium sp.
GCCGGTGCGCTCGTCGTGGTCGGCGTGCAGACCGGGGGCGTGTGGATCGCGGAGCAGATCGCGGCGAACATCTCGTCCATCGAACCCGCCCGTGAGGTTGCGCTCGGGACCGTCGACGTCTCGATGTACCGCGACGACCTCGCCCTCAGGCCCGTCGTCCCCGCGGCGCCGACCAGGATCCCGTGCGACCTCACCGGCGCGACCGTCGTGCTCGTCGACAACGTCCTGTACACCGGCAGGACGGTGCGGGCGGCACTCGAGGCGCTGAACGACCACGGACGCCCGCGCGCGGTGCAGCTGGCCGTCATCGTCGACCGCGGCCACCGCGAGCTCCCGATCCGGCCGGACTACGTCGGCAAGAACGTGCCGACCCACATGGCAGACGACGTCACCGTCGGGCCGGACGGCGTCGTCATCTCCACCACGATGGAGGTGACGGCGGGATGAAGCACCTCATCACCACGGCGGCGCTCGATGCCGCCGCGATCGGCGGGATCCTCGACGTCGCCGACCACATGGCGGAGATCAACACGCGGCAGGTGCCGAAGGTCCCCGCGCTCCGGGGGCGCACCGTGGCGAGCGTCTTCTTCGAGGACAGCACGCGCACCCGCCTCAGTTTCGAGACGGCCGCCAAGCGCCTCTCGGCCGACACGATGACGTTCAGTGCCTCCACCTCCAGCGTGAACAAGGGGGAGAGCCTCCGTGACACGGTCGAGACCCTGTCGGCGATGGGGGTCGACGCCTTCGTCGTGCGCCACAAGTCGAGCGGCGTGCCCGAGGCGGTCACGCAGTGGACCGACGCCTCGGTCGTCAACGCGGGCGACGGCTGGCACCAGCACCCCACCCAGGCCCTGCTGGACGCGTTCACCGTCACGCGCTCGTTCGGTGACGGCAACACCATGGCCGGGCGCAGGGTCGCCATCGTCGGCGACGTGAAGCACTCCCGCGTCGCCCGCAGCAACATGGACGTGTTCGCCAAGCTCGGCGCGGCGGTCACCGTCGTCGCACCGTCGACGCTGCTCCCGCCCGGCGGCCTGCCGGAGGGTGTCGAGACCGCGCACGGGATCGACGAGGTGATCGGGTCCTGCGACGTGCTCTACATGCTGCGGATGCAGCGGGAGCGGATGGATTCCGCGCTCGTGCCGGAACTCGGGGAGTACTCGGCGCGGTTCGGGCTGGACGCCGCACGGGCCGCGCGCCTGCCGGGGCACGCCCTGGTGATGCACCCGGGTCCCATGAACAGGGGAGTGGAGATGCTGGTCGACCCGTCGACCCTGCCGGGGTCGAGGATCCTCGCCCAGGTGGCGAACGGGGTCGCGGTGCGCATGGCGGTGCTCTTCACCCTCCTCGGCGGCGCGGTCACGGGCCTCGCCCAGGGGGACGCATGAGAACGGCAACAGCAACCGACGCAACGGTGTGCCCGCCCGCGGGCACGCACTTGGACGAGAGGGGATGACGGTGGGGTCAGGAAGAAGACTGGTCGTGAAGGGCGGGACGGTGGTCAACCCCGGCTCCGTCGTGGCCGCGGACGTGGTGATCGTGGACGGTGTCGTCGCCGAGGTCGGGCACGGCCTTGACGGCGACGAGGTGCTGGACGCCACGGGCTGCCACGTGTCGTCCGGGTTCGTCGACCTCCACACGCACCTGCGCGAGCCCGGCAAGGAGGAGGCCGAGACCATCGAGACCGGGAGCCGCGCCGCCGCGACCGGCGGGTACACCGCGGTCGTCGCGATGCCGAACACCGACCCCGCGCAGGACTCAGTGATGGTCGTGGAGTTCGTGCGCGAGCAGGGGAGGCGGGCCG
Organism: uncultured Bifidobacterium sp.; assembly: GCA_964653385.1. GTDB lineage: Bacteria > Actinomycetota > Acidimicrobiia > Acidimicrobiales > Ilumatobacteraceae > UBA2093. The sequence goes on from CAZZFB010000011.1 coordinate 1,805, forward strand.
GCCTCGTCGACGTGCACCCCGCGGGGTGCATCACCGTCGGGCGCGCCGGCACGGCCCTGGCGCCCTACGCGTCGCTCGCCGCGGCCGGGGTGCGTCTCTTCACGGACGACGGCAACGGCGTGCAGGACCCGCTGCTGATGAGGCGAGCCCTCGAGTACGCGCGCGACCTCGGCATCACGCTCGCCCAGCACTGCGAGGTGTCCAGGCTGACCGAAGGGGCAGTGATGCACGAGGGCTCGTGCTGCTCGCACATGGGCGTGCCGGGCTGGCCCGCCATCGCCGAGGAGCTGATGCTCCACCGCGACATCGAGCTCGTCCGTCTCACGGGCGCGCCGATGCACTTCCTGCACCTCTCCACGGCCGGCAGCGTGGAGCTGGTGCGGCGGGCGAAGGCCGACGGTCTCCCCGTCACCGCCGAGGTCACCCCGCACCACCTCGCGCTCGACCACGAGCTGCTGGCGGGCTGGGACCCGGTGTTCAAGGTGAACCCGCCGCTGCGCACGCGGGAGGACATCGCCGCACTGAAGGCCGGGGTCGCCGACGGCACGATCGACGCGGTCGCCACGGACCACGCCCCGCACGCCGCGCACGCGAAGGAACTGCCGCTCGACCAGGCACCCCCGGGGATGCTCGGGCTGGAGACCGCGCTCGGCGTGCTCGTCACGGCGGTCAACCCCGACCCGCAGCGGCTGTGCGAGCTGATGTCCTGGAACCCCGCGCGCATCGCCGGCATCTCGGACACCCATGGCCGCCCCGTCGCGCCCGGGGAGCCGGCGAACATCGCGGTCTGGAACGCGGCGGAGGTGTGGACCGTGTCGCGCGACGCACTCGCCAGCCGCAGCACGAACACCCCGTACCACGGGATGGAACTGCGCGGCAGGAACGTACACACGATTTGCCACGGCCGCACGGTCGTGAGAGACGGAAAGGCACTGGCATGACGACGCCCATCACGGAGGCACAGCTCGTGCTCGAGGACGGTTCCGTCTTCGAGGGCGAGGCGATCGGGCACGTCCCCGCGGACGGCGTCGCCGCCGGCGAGGTCGTGTTCAACACGGTGATGACCGGCTACCAGGAGGTCATCACGGACCCGTCGTACGCCGGCCAGATCATCACCTTCACCAACAGCCACATCGGCAACTACGGCACGACCGGTGCCGACAACGAGTCCCGCGGCACGTTCGCCCGCGGCGTGATCGTGCGCGAGCTCGCGCGCAGGCACAGCAACTGGCGCGCCACCGAGGACCTGGACGGCATGCTGTCTGCCAACCGCCTGCCGGGAATCGCCGGGCTCGACACGCGGCGCCTCACTCGGATCCTGCGCGACGCTGGTTCGCTGCGCGGCGCCTTCGGCACGGCCGACGGGGCCACGCTGCTGGCGGCTGCACGTGCCGACAGGGGAACGTCGGGTGTCGACCTGGTCGCCGAGGTCACCACGCCCGCGCCGTACACCGTCGACGGCGGCAGGTTCTCCGTGGTCGCGTACGACTTCGGCATCAAGACCACGATCCTGCGCTGTCTCTCGGGCATCGCCAGCGTGACCGTCGTGCCGGCCTCCACCCCGGCCGAGGAGGTGCTCGCCATGTCTCCGGACGGAGTATTCCTCTCCAACGGCCCGGGTGACCCCGGCATGGTCGCCGGGGCGACCGCCGCCATCCGCAGCATCGTCGAGGCGGGGGTGCCGACGTTCGGCATCTGCCTCGGGCACCAGTTGCTGTCGCGGGCGTTCGGCGGGCACACCTTCAAGCTCCCGTTCGGTCACCACGGCGGCAACCATCCCGTGAGGAACATCGCCACCGGGAGCGTCGAGATCACCAGCCAGAACCACAACTTCTGCGTCGACCCGGACTCGCTGTCCGGGGTGGCCGACATCACGCACGTCAACCTCAACGACAACACGAACGAGGGGATGCGCATCACCGGCCACCGCGCCTTCAGCGTGCAGTACCACCCGGAGGCGGGCCCCGGCCCGCACGACAGCCGCTACCTCTTCGCCCAGTTCGCAGACCTCATGGAGAACCGCTGATGCCGCGCCGCAACGACCTCGAGAACATCCTCATCATCGGGTCGGGCCCGATCGTGATCGGCCAGGCGTGCGAGTTCGACTACTCGGGCACCCAGGCGTGCCGCGTGCTGAAGTCCGAGGGGTACAGGGTCGTCCTGGCCAACTCGAACCCGGCCACGATCATGACGGACCCCGACTTCGCCGACCGCACCTACATCGAGCCGCTGACGCCCGAGATCCTCGCCCGCATCATCGAGAGGGAGAAGCCGGACGCCGTGCTGCCGACGCTCGGCGGCCAGACGGGGCTCAACCTCGCGATGGCGCTGCACGGCCAGGGACTGGTCGGCGTCCCCGGCACGCCGGAGCTCATCGGTGCGAACGCCGAGGCGATCGCAACGGCCGAGGACCGCGACAAGTTCAAGCAGGCGATGATCGAGATCGGCCTCCGCGTGCCGCGCAGCGGGATCGCGCACGACATGGAGGAGGCCGACCGTGTGCTCGCGGAGATCGGCCTGCCCGTCATCATCCGCCCGGCGTACATCCTCGGCGGGCGGGGCACCGGGATCGCGAACACGATGGACGAGTTCCGTGCGGTGGCCCAGAACGGCCTCGACGCCAGCCCCATCAGCGAGATCCTCATCGAGACCTCCATCGTGGGGTGGAAGGAGTACGAGCTGGAGGTGATGCGCGACCGCAAGGACAACTGCGTGATCATCTGCTCGATCGAGAACTTCGACCCGATGGGCGTCCACACCGGTGACTCGATCACGGTGGCCCCCGCCCAGACCCTCTCGGACGTCGAGTACCAGGCCATGCGCGACGCCGCGTTCGCGTGCATCCGGCGCGTCGGCGTGGAGACCGGCGGGTCGAACGTGCAGTTCGCGCTCAACCCGGCGGACGGTGAGATGGTCGTCATCGAGATGAACCCGCGCGTGTCGCGGTCGTCCGCCCTCGCCTCGAAGGCCACCGGCTTCCCGATCGCGAAGATCGCCGCCAAGCTCGCCGTCGGCTACACGCTCGACGAGATCCCGAACGACATCACCCGGATGACACCCGCGTCGTTCGAGCCCACGATCGACTACGTGGTCACCAAGATCCCGCGCTGGGCGTTCGAGAAGCTGCCCGGCACCTCGGGTGTGCTCGGGACGCAGATGCAGAGCGTCGGCGAGGCGATGGCGATCGGGCGCACGTTCCCCGAGAGCCTGCAGAAGGGGCTCCGCTCGCTGGAGCAGGGCCGCATGGGCCTGAACGGCGACCCGGGGGAGAAGGCGTTCGACGCGCTCTCCGACGCGGACCTCCTCGCTCGCGCGGCGGTCCCCACCCCCGAGCGCATCTTCCAGGTGGGCGAGGCGATCCGCCGCGGCCTCACGGCGGAGGTGCAGCAGGCGACCCGAATCGACCCGTGGTTCGTGGACCAGATGGCGATGATCGTGGAGGAGCGCAAGGTGATCGAGGGCACCGACCCTGCCGCCTGGGGGCGCGCGCAGTGGCGCCGCGCCAAGCGGCTCGGGTTCTCCGACGCGCAGATCGCCCACCTCACCGGTTCCGACGAGGACACCGTCAGGTCGCTGCGCGGGGCAGCGGGGGTCTTCCCGACCTACAAGACCGTCGACACGTGCAGCGCCGAGTTCGCGGCCAACACGCCGTACCACTACTCGAGCTGGGAGGACGAGGACGAGGTCCGCGAGTCCCCGCGCGAGCGGGTGCTCATCCTCGGTTCGGGCCCGAACAGGATCGGCCAGGGCATCGAGTTCGACTACTGCTGCGTGCACGCGAGTTTCGCGCTGCGCGACGCGGGGTACGAGACGGTGATGCTGAACTGCAACCCCGAGACCGTGTCCACGGACTACGACACCTCCGACCGCCTGTACTTCGAGCCGCTGACCAGGGAGGACGTGCTGAACGTGATCGCCGCGGAGACGCGCGCCGCCGGCGGCCGGGCACCGAAGGTGATCGTCAGCCTCGGCGGGCAGACCCCGCTCAAGCTCTCCGGGCAGATCCCGCGCGACCTCGTCGCGGGCACGTCCCCGGAGTCGATCGACCTGGCCGAGGACCGCGAGAAGTGGAACGAGCTGTGCGACAGGCTGTCCATCCCGCAGCCCCCTGGCGGCACCGCGGTCAGCTTCGAGCAGGCACGCGAGATCGCGCTGCGCGTCGGTTTCCCGGTGCTCGTGCGGCCCAGCTACGTCCTCGGCGGCCGGGCGATGCAGATCGTCCACGACACCGCAGCGCTCGAGAAGGCGATGGAGGAGCTCTCCCGCTTCGGCACACTCGGCAGGGAGGGCGGGCTCTCGGCGGAACGACCCGTGCTCGTCGACCGTTTCCTCGCCGGCGCGACCGAGGTGGACGTGGACGCGATCCGGGACCACACGGGCGACGTCGTCATCGGCGGGGTGATGGAGCACGTGGAGGAGGCAGGGGTGCACTCCGGTGACAGCGCGTGCGCCATCCCGCCGCAGACCCTCCCGCGCTGGGTCGTGGAGGTGATCGAGGCGTACACCAGGTCGATCGCCGAGGCCCTCGACGTGCGCGGCCTCATCAACGTGCAGTACGCGGTGATGGGCACCGCGGTGTACGTGATCGAGGCGAACCCGCGTGCATCGCGAACGGTGCCGTTCGTGGCCAAGGCCACGGGTGTGCCGCTCGCGAAGGTGGCGAGCAGGGTCATGCTCGGGGCGACGCTCTCGGAGCTGCGTGCCGAGGGGCTGCTCAGCGACCCGGTGCAGGGCGGGCACGTCTCCGTGAAGGAGGCGGTGCTCCCGTTCAACAGGTTCCCCGAGGTCGACACCGCGCTCGGGCCGGAGATGCGCTCCACGGGCGAGGTCATGGGGATCGACGTGTCCTTCGGCCGCGCCTACGTGAAGTCGCAGTCGGCGGCGGGCACGACGCTTCCCACGGGGGGCCTCGTCTTCCTCTCCCTCAACGACACGGACAAGCCCGCCGGCCTGGTCGTGGCCAAGCGGCTCCGCGACCTCGGTCTCGGCATCGCCGCCACCACCGGCACGGCCGAGTACCTCGCGAAGTTCGGCCAGCCCGTCGACAAGGTCATCGGGAAGATCTCCCAGATGAGCGACGGCTCGGGCATGGCCAACGCGGTCGACCTGATCACGGACGGTGCGATCAGTTTCGTGGTCAACACGCCGCACGGTCGCGGCTCGCGCGAGGACGGCGAGGCGATCCGCAAGGCCGCCAACGCCAACCGCGTGCCTTCCGTGACCACCGTCGAGGCGGCGCTCGCCGCGGTGAACGGTCTGGTCGAGCAGAGGCTCTCCGAGGTGACCGTGCGCTCGCTGCAGGAATACCACGGGAGGGCCTGACATGGCACGCGACTCGTGGTCCGGACTCGGCACGGTGACCGTCGGCGGGGTCGTCCTCGCGAACCCGGTCATGACCGCGTCGGGGACCGCCGGGCACGACACCGAGCTCGGGGCGTACTTCGACGTCTCGTTGCTCGGCGCCGTGGTCGTGAAATCGCTCTACCACGCGCCGTGGCCCGGCAACCCGGCACCCCGCGTGCACGTGGCGGGCAGCGGGATGATGAACGCCGTGGGACTCGAGGGCCCCGGTGTCGAGGCATGGTGCGCGGAGTCCCTCCCGCGGCTGCGCGCCGCGGGGGCGACGACGGTCGCGAGCATCTGGGGACGCTCGGTGGAGGAGTACCGCTCCGCGGCGGCACAGCTCGCGCGGCACCCCGGTCCCGTGGCGGTCGAGGTGAACCTCTCGTGCCCGAACCTGGAGGGCCGCAACTCGATCTTCGCCCACGACCCGGTTCTCAGCGCGGAGGTGGTCGCCGCGGTGGCCGCGGAGTCGGGCGTTCCGGTCTGGGCCAAGCTGAGCGCGAACACCGACAGGATCGTGGACGTCGCCGCTGCGGTCACGTCGGCGGGTGCCTCCGCCGTCACGCTCATAAACACCCTGCTCGGCATGCAGATCGACACCGTCACCCGCAGGCCGTCGCTCGGCAACGGCGGCGGCGGGCTCTCGGGCCCTCCCGTCCACCCGGTCGCGGTGCGCGCAGTGCACGACGTCGCGGTTGCCCTCCCCGGCGTCGACATCATCGGGGTGGGGGGGATCTCCTCGGGTCGCGACGCGGTCGAGATGATGCTCGCGGGCGCCAGGGCGGTGCAGGTCGGCACCGCGACGTTCGCCCGTCCTGATGCGAGCCTGCGGATCCTCCGGGCCGCCGCGCGCGAGGCGCGGCGCGCGGGCGCCGCGTCGTGGCGGGAACTCAGCGGGGCGGCGCTCGCGGCCCGTTGACGCGGTGCGGAACCGTGCCCTGCGGGTGCCGCAACTAGAATCGGTGCATGGAAGCGCGCCGGACAGCACTCGAGACAGTGCGTGAGTGGCGCGGCGAGATCGAGAGGGCAGTCGAGGCGGGTGCCTCCTCGCCCCTGTCGGAAGTGATGTCACGGGATGACACGGGCCATGCGTACCTCGTCAAGGTCCTCGACGTCCATCCGTGCCTCGGCAAGGTGGCGGGGCGGCGGCTGATGGCCGGTCTCGGGCTGGGTCCCCGGACCCGCATCGGGGAGATGACACCGGTGGCCGTCGGGTCGGTGGTGTCCGCATGCAGGTGCGACCGTGGGTGAGCCGCTCATCATCATCGTGTCGGGCCCCGGCGGCGCGGGGAAGGGCACGCTCGTCGACGAGTTGCTGCAGGTCGAGTCCCGCATATGGCTGAGCAGGTCGTGGACGACGCGGGCGCGGCGCGACGGCGAGCCGGAGGACGCCTACGTGTTCGTCGACCGTGAAGCCTTCGAGGCGAAGATCGCAGCAGACGGTTTCCTCGAGTGGACGGAGTTCCTCGGCAACTACTACGGCTCTCCCGTGCCGTCGCCCGATGACGACCACGACGTCCTCCTCGAGATCGAGCTGCACGGTGCCCAGCAGGTGAAGGAACGCCACCCCGAGGCACTCCTCGTTTTCGTCATGCCGCCGTCCCGCGAGGAGCAGCAGCGCCGCCTTCTCGGGCGGGGGGACCCGGAGCACCACGTGGCAGAGAGGCTGAGGAAGGCCGAGGACGAGGAGGTTCTCGGCGGCCGGCTGGCCGACCTGGTGATCGTGAACGACGACCTGGCCCGCGCCACGCGGGAATTGCGGGATTTCATCGGTGCGGCACGGGCGGCCCGTCGGTAGCCTGAAGAGCCGACCACGAGGAGCATCCCATGTCCCGCCAGCACGATTCGATGATCGACCCGCAGATCGAGACCCTTCTCGCGCGCCCCGACCTCGAGGGCTCCAAGTTCGCTCTCGTGACCCTCGCGTCCTACCGCGCGCGCGGCATCAACTCCTACTTCAACCAGCTGGGTGAGGGTCTCGGCCATGCGATCCCGCCGCAGGTCTCCTCCGTGGCGCGCAAGCCCCTGTCGATCGCCTTCGAGGAGATCGCCGCCGGGAAGATCGTGAAGACGGAGCGCCTCGACTACGAGGAGATGGAGGCAGAGGCGGCCGAGATGTTCGGCGAGCTCGGTGACTCCGACGACGCACCCGCGGAAGACGCCGAATAGGCCCACGCACATGTCCAGCCTGAGCGGCCGGCGCATCGTCCTCGGCGTGGCCGGCGGCATCGCCGCGTACAAGGCTGTCGAGGTCTGCCGGCGCATGGTCGACGCAGGGGCCCACGTGTCGGTCATCATGACCGAGGACGCCCACCGCTTCGTCGGTCCCGTCACGTTCTCCGCGCTCTCGTCGGAGAAGGTGCACACCTCCCTGTGGGACGACGACTCGTCCATCCCGCACACCAGGCTGGGCCAGGCCGCCGACCTCATGATCGTGGCGCCCGCCACGGCGCGTGTGCTCAGCGCCTACGCGACCGGGTACTCCGCCGACCTCCTCGTGGCGACCCTCATCGCCACGAGGGCCCCCGTCATCGTGTGTCCCGCGATGCACACCGAGATGTGGGAGCACCCCTCCGTGCAGGACAACCTCGCGGTCCTCCGCGCGCGCGGCGTCCACGTGGTCGACCCCGAGTCCGGCCGCCTGGCCGGCGGCGACTCCGGCGCCGGGCGGCTCGCATCCCCCGAGTCGATCGTCGCCACGGCGACCGCCGTTCTCGGGACGTCCCGGGACATGGAGGGCCTGCACGTGCTCGTGACCGCCGGCGGCACGCGCGAGCCGATCGATGCAGTGCGTGTCATCGCCAACCGGTCGAGCGGCAAGCAGGGTTACGCGGTGGCGGCGGTGGCGGCAGAGCGAGGTGCGCGCGTGACGCTGGTGTCGACCGTCGAGATCCCCGCGCCCGCCGGCGTGGACGTGGTGTGCGTGGAGACCGCCGAGCAGATGAAGGCAGCCGTCGACAGGGTCGCACCGACCGCCGATGTGGTGGTGATGGCCGCCGCGGTGGCCGACTTCAGGCCCGTGCGCGCCGCCGGCGGCAAGCTGAAGAAGAGGGACGGCGCGCCCGAGATCATCCTGGAGGCGACCCCGGACATCCTCGCCGGGCTGGGGGAGTCCAAGCGCCCCGGCCAGGTTCTCGTGGGCTTCGCAGCGGAGACCGACGACCTGGAGGCGAACGCCCTCGACAAGCTCCGCCGCAAGAACCTCGACATGGTCGTGGCGAACGACGTCTCCGCCCCGGGGGTGGGTTTCGGCCATGACACGAACGCCGTCACCATCTGGTTGTCCACAGGCGACCGGAAGTCAGTTCCCCTCGCCTCGAAACGCGCGGTCGCGGTCGCGCTGTTGGATAGCGTTGTGCAGGTCCGCGGGTAAGACCCGGCGCACCCCGACACGGCAGGAGTTCCAGTGAGAAAGTTCACTTTCACGTCAGAAAGCGTGACCGAGGGTCACCCCGACAAGATGGCCGACCAGGTCTCCGACTCGGTGCTCGACGCGATCCTCGAGAAGGACCCGAACGCGCGCGTCGCGTGCGAGACACTGCTCACCACCGGTCTCTGCGTGGTGTCCGGCGAGATCACCACCGACGCCTACGTGGACATCCCGGCCATCGCCCGCGACACGATCAACGGCATCGGCTACGACAACGCGGCGTTCGGCTTCGACGGCAACACGTGCGGCGTCATGGTCGCGCTCGACGCACAGAGCGCCGACATCGCCCAGGGCGTGGACGTCTCCGAGGAGATCCGCGCGGGCAGGAGCGGCGAGGACATCCTGAACAGCCAGGGTGCCGGCGACCAGGGAATGATGTTCGGGTACGCGTGCGACGAGACACCGGACCTCATGCCGCTGCCGATCTGGCTGGCCCACCGTCTCGCGGAGCGCCTCACCGAGGTGCGCAAGAGCGGCCTCGTGCCGTACCTGCGGCCCGACGGCAAGACCCAGGTCACCTTCGACTACGAGGACGGCCGTCCCGTCTCGCTGCGCACGGTGCTCATCTCCACCCAGCACGCAGACGGAGTCGACAGGGACACCACGATCCGCCCGGACCTCATCGAGAGCGTCATCATGCCCACGATCCCCGCGCAGTTCGCCGGTGACAACCCGTCGATCTTCGTGAACCCCACCGGCAAGTTCGTCCTCGGCGGCCCGCACGCCGACACCGGCCTCACCGGCCGCAAGATCATCGTGGACACCTACGGCGGCATGGGCCGCCACGGCGGCGGCGCGTTCTCGGGCAAGGACCCGTCCAAGGTGGACCGCTCGGCCGCCTACGCGGCGCGCTGGGTCGCCAAGCACGTGGTCGCCTCCGGTGCGGCCACGCGGTGCGAGGTCCAGGTGGCCTACGCCATCGGCGTCGCGCACCCGGTGAGCATCCTCGTGGAGACCTTCGGCACGAACAACGTGAGCGAGGAGTCGATCGAGGACGCGGTGCGCCAGGTGTTCGACCTCCGCCCCGCGGCGATCGTCCGTGACCTCGACCTCAAGCGCAACATCTACAAGAAGACGGCCGCGTACGGCCACTTCGGCCGCAACGAGCCCGAGTTCACCTGGGAGAAGCTCTCCCGCCTGGCCGACTTCAAGTCGGCTGTGAAGCTCTGACAGACGCAGCACTCGTCGCGAGGGTCGTCCCGGACGTCACCGGGATCGACCGCACGTTCGACTACCTCGTGCCGTCCCGGTTCGTGGCCGCGACGCGGCCCGGGGCCGTCGTGCGGATGGAACTCAACGGCCGTCGCGTCGACGGCTGGGTGGTCGCCACCGGGGAGCACGGCTCGGCGGGGTTCGACGAGGTGCCCGTGGACCGTCTCTCGCCGCTCCTCGACGTCGCCCCGCTCGGTGTCGCCGAGGAAGTGGTCGGGCTGTGCGAGTGGGTGGCAGGGCGCTGGGCCGGGCCCCTGCGCAACGTCCTTCGTTCCGCCACCCCGGAGCGCAAGCGGGCCCGTCCGGTCGCGGCCCGCCACGGGACCGCGGCCCAAGTTGACGACGACGCGGCGCGCGCCTTCAGGGCCCTGCCGGCCGCGGGCGGCGTGCTGGAGGTTCCCCCGCTCGTGTCGGCGCTGTCGGTCGTGCACGCCGCCGCCGCGCTCGGCACCGTGCTGGTCGTGTGCCCCACCATGAGGATGGCCCGTCTCGGCGCGGCGTCCCTGCGCCGCCGCGGGCTCACAACCGCAGAGCTCCCCGGGCAGGTGGATGCTGCGCTCGCCGGGGTCGACGTCGTGATCGGAGCGCGGTCTGCCGTCCTCTCCGGGTGTGCCGGGCTCTCAGCGGTCGTGGTGATCGACGAGCACGAGGAGTCGTTCCACGAGGAACGGGTGCCCACGTGGTGGGCGCCGGAAGTGGCGGTGGAGCGCGGCAGGGCGGCGGGGATCCCCGTGGTCCTCGTGTCACCGTGCCCTTCCGCGCGCGCCGTGACGCTGCACGGCGAGCCGGTGAGGGTCGCCGCGGGCTCCGGGTGGCCCGCGGTCGAGGTGGTCGACCTCGGCGAGGTGCCGGTCGGTTCCTCCCTGCTCACGGCCCCTCTGCTCGATGCCGTCAGGGGCTCGTCGCGCTCCACGCTGTGCGTGCTCAACACGAAGGGTTCGGCACGGATGCTGGTGTGCGCGTCGTGCAGGGCCCTGCAGACGTGCCCGTCGTGCTCCGCGGCCGAGACCCTCGAGGCGGACATGCTCACGTGCCCCGCGTGCTCCCGGTCCCGGGTGTCGGCGTGCGGCGGGTGCGGCCGCACGAAGATGGCCACCGTGCGGGCAGGCACGGCGAGGCTGCGCGACGAGCTCGCCGCCAACTCGAGCCTCCCCGTGCGCGAGGTGACGGCCTCGACCACCGACATCGGCGGGGAGGCCCACGTGTACGTGGGGACCGACGCGCTCCTGCACCGTGTGTCGTCCGCCGGTTCCGTCGTGTTCCTCGACGTGGACCGGGACCTGTCGGCGCCGCGCATGTCGAGCGGCCGCGAGGTGCTCGCCTCCGTCGCGAGGGCGGCCCGCATCGTCGGGCCGTCGGGCCGCATCATCATCCAGACGCGACAGCCCTCGCACCCGTTGCTCGCGGCGCTCGCATCCGGGACGACCGACGAGTGGCGGCGGGCTGACGCCGCCACCGCCCGTTCGCTCGGTCTCGCGCCGTTCGTGTCCGTGGCCGTCATCACCCTCCAGGAGGGCGCGGGGGCGCCGGCCGTCGTCGGTCACCCTGCGGTGCAGTGGACGCCGACCGACGGTGGGATCCTCGCCCGCTCCGCCGACCACGCGGCACTCCTCGCATTCATCACTGACGTGCGGTCGACGGCGGACGGCAGGGTGCGCGTCGCCGTCAACCCGCCGCGGGTCTGACCTCGAGCAGGCGGAATCCCTTCGCGCTCGAGAGACGGCTGGTCGGCAGGCCCCGCTCGACCAGCCACTTCTGCAGCGAGTCGGACCCGAGGTGCCGGCCCACGACGAGCAGTGCCCGGCCGCCGGGTGCCAGACGGGAGAGCCAGTGCAGCAGCAGCGAGTGGAGCGCGTCCTTGCCGATGCGCACCGGGGGATTGGAGCAGACGAGGGCGAACACGGTCCCGTCGGGGCACTCCCCGGGCAGGCATGCCGTCACGTTCGGCAGCCCGTTGGCGACCGCGTTCGCGGCGCACAGCTCGACCGCGCGCGAGTTGGTGTCCACGGCCCACACCCTGCGCCCGGGGAAGCGGGCCGCGAGGGCGAGGGCGACAGGGCCCGCGCCGCACCCGATGTCGAGGATGTCGCCGGGTCCGTCGATCTCCTGCGGGTCGAGCCCGTTGATTCGCTCGACGAGGATCGCCGTCGCCTTGTCGAGCGCACCGTGGCTGAACACCCCCGTGTCGGAGGACACCGTGATGTCGCCGGCGGGCCCGCGGAACACGTAGGAGGCAGGTCTCGAGGGAACGGCCGGCTCCGCGTCGAAATAGTGCGATCCCGTCGGGTCAGTGCCGCCCACGGCCACACCCTATGTCGGTAGCCTCGGTGCCGTGGGTTATGACATCCGTACATACGGCGATCCGGTGCTCGCCGCGGTGGCCGACGAGGTGGAGAACATCGACGGCAAGCTCGTGCGCCTGTCGCAGGCGATGCTCCAGGCCATGTACAAGGCGCCCGGCCTCGGGCTCGCCGCGCCGCAGATCGGCGTGCAGAAGAAGATCTTCGTGTACGACATCGACGACGAGCCGATCACGCTCATCAACCCCCGCATCGTCGAGTCCTCGGGGGAGTGGGTCTACGACGAGGGCTGCCTCTCGATCCCCGGGCTGTACGTCGAGATGCTGAGGCCAAAGCAAGTCCTTCTCGAGGCGCTCGACCTCGACGGGAACGAGATCCGCATCGAGGCCGACGAGCTGCTCGCCAGGTTGTTCCAGCACGAGCTGGACCACCTGAACGGGGTGCTCATGTTCGACCGCATGACCGACGACCAGCGCAAGCAGGCGCTCGTCGAGTACCGCAAGCTCTCCGACGGGGAGCTCCCGCGCGGGGAGACGCGCCACATCGGGTTGAAGTAGGCCAGTGACGCCGCCGGCGCCCGTCGTCTTCCTCGGCACGCCAGCCGCCGCGGTCACCGTCCTCGATGCAGTCGTGGCAGCGGGCCACCCTGTCGTCCTCGTGGTCACGCGTGCCGACGCCAGGCGCGGCAGGGGAGGCCGGACGTCGCCCAGCCCCGTCAAGCAACGAGCCATGGAGCTCGGCCTGCGGGTGACCGACAGCCTCGAGGACCTCATGACGGCCGACCTGCCGGCCGGGTGCACCGGCGTCGTGGTCGCCTACGGGCGGATCATCCCCGCCGCCGTGCTCGGCCGGGTGCCGATGCTGAACGTGCACTTCTCGTTGCTCCCGCGCTGGCGCGGCGCCGCGCCCGTGGAGCGTGCGATCCTCGAAGGTGACGGGGAGACCGGCGTCTGCATCATGGAGATGGAGGAAGGTCTCGACACTGGACCGGTCAGGGCGACCGGCCGGGTCGCCATACACAGCACCTCGACCACGGAATCACTGACGCACGAACTCGCCATCACGGGCGGTGCGCTCATGTGCGAGGTCCTCGCGGGGGCACATCCCGTCGCCGTCCCGCAGGCAGAGGGCCACACGTACGCGCGCAAGATCGGGCCGGACGACCTCGTGATCGACTGGAACGAGCCCGCCGACGTCACCCTGCGCCGCGTGCGCGCGGTGAGCGCGCACACCACGGTTGCGGGACGCAGGCTGCGGGTGATCGCCGCGGAGCGCGCCGAGGGGGCGAACGCCCCGGGCGAACTGACGGACGATGCCGTCGTCGGCACAGGTGACGGCTGCGTGCGGCTCGTGACGGTGCAGCCTGAGGCACGTGCGGCGATGCGCGCCGCGGACTGGCTGCGCGGGGCGAACCTGGCCCTGCCGTGCGTGCTCGGTGGGTAGGTTGTCGTCCATGCCGAACGTGCCGGGCCCGTCGATGCAGGCAAAGGTCCTGACCGTGAGCGACGGTGTCGTCGCCGGCACGCGCACGGACCTGTCGGGCGCCGCGCTCGTCGCCGCGCTGGAGTCCGCCGGTGCCAGGGTGGTGGAGGCGGCCGTCTGTGCCGACGGCGCGTCCACCGTTGCCGCCGAGCTGCGGAGGATGTCCGACGGCTTCGCGGGCGTCATCGTGACGACCGGCGGCACCGGGTTCGCCCCGCGCGACGAGACCCCGGAGGGCACGCGTGCGGTCATCGAGCGCGAGGCGCCCGGTCTCGCCGAGGCGATGAGGGCGGTGAACCCCCTCGGCAGGCTGTCGCGGGGTGTCGCAGGGGTGCGCGGGGAGTGCATCATCGTGAACACCCCGGGCTCGCCGAAGGGGTGCGTGGAGCAGCTGGGGGCCGTGCTGGACGTCCTCCCGCACGCGGTGGCGCTGCTCGGCCAAACCCCCACGGAGCACTGAGCGTTGCTCGCTAGCCTGACGCGGTGCTGAAACTCGTCCTCCCCAAGGGCTCGCTGGAGAAGGCCACGTTCGACCTGTTCGAGGCGGCTGACCTCACCGTCACGCGCTCGTCCGCCGTGGACTACAAGGCCGCTATTGACGACCCGCGGATCGACAACGTCCGCATCCTGCGCCCACAGGAGATCCCCGTGTACGTCGCCGAGGGGCTGTTCGACATCGGCATCACCGGCCGCGACTGGGTGGAGGAGACGTCGAGCGACGTGGTCAGCCTGGGCGAGCTGCGCTACTCGAAGGCAACGTCCATGCCCGTGCGCGTGATCGTGGCGGTGGCCGCGGACTCGCCGGCGCAGTCGGTCGCCGACCTCGGAGACGGCGTGAGGGTGACCACCGAGTACCCCGAGATGACCCGTCGTTACTTCGCCGAGCGCGGCGTGAAGGCCGACATCCGCCTCAGCTACGGGGCGAGCGAGGCGAAGATCCCGGACATCGCGGACTGCGTGGTCGACATCACCGAGACCGGGCGTGCGCTGCGCGCCGCCGGGCTGCGCATCATCGACACCATGCTCACCAGCTACACCGAGCTGATCGCCAACCGCGCGGCGTGGGAGGACCCCGCCAAGCGGCACGCGATGGAGCAGGTGCTCACGCTCCTGAACGGCACGCTCGAGGCACGCGGGAAGGTCCTGCTCAAGCTGAACGTGGCCAAGGAGAAGATGGACGCCGTGCTCGGCCTGCTGCCGAGCGCGAAGTCCCCGACAGTCGCCCAGCTCGCCTCCGGCGACTTCGCGGTCGAGTCGGTCGTCGCGAAGGCGGGCATCAACACCCTCATCCCGGCACTCATCGACGCCGGCGCGTCCGACCTCCTCGAGATCCCGATCTCCAAGATCGTCCACTGAGGCCGCGCATGGCGATGACGGGCACTGTCACGGCGTTCGACGAGTCGTCGGGTCTCGGCACCGTCACGGCCGACGGGGGCGCGGCCTACCCGTTCCACTGCGTGTCGATCGCCGACGGGTCCAGGTCCATCGAGCCCGGCACGCGCGTGAGTTTCGAGGCCGCGTTCAGGGTGGCCCGCACGGAGGCCACGTCCATCGCGCGCCTCTGAGGGCCGGGGCTCAGCCCCGCGGCGTCTTCGCCCTCTCCACGTAGGCCATCTTGAGCGTCGCCAGGGCCGTCGCCAGGGTCTCGTGGCTCTCCCCGAGACGGCTCCCCAGCCCGTCGACCAGGCAGGACACCGCGTCGATCGCGAGCGCCGCGTCCGCCAGGCGCGGGGGTTCGGCCGTGAGGTGGATCGCGGCGAGCTCGTAGAGGCCCATCGCGTGGTTCGACACCACGACCTCTGCCGGGACGCCCGCCAGGCGCTCCCGGGTCTCGGCGAGAGCCTCCTCCAGGTCGGCCGGATCGAGCCCGTCAGGGCCGAAATCATCATGCATCGTGTGGTCCTGCGTCATCGGGCGGTACCCTACCTGCCTGTCATACATGCGAAGTGGGGCCCCCGGGTCCCCACCCAGCCACCCGAAAGGCCGACCGGGAGACCGGTAACGGGGGAGTGCGCTGGGTCGAGAATGCGAGCGACTCTGGCGCTCTGTGTCTGCTTTGTGCGTATGCACGCACACACCGCCCCGGCGGACGACATAGAGGAGGGCACGGCCCGTTGCACAGGAGTAAAAGGTCATAGCTACGCCGCAGAACGAACCTCGCTACAACGAGCGCATCCGTGCGCGCGAGGTGCGACTCATCGGACCGGACGGGAGCCAGGTCGGAATCCGCAGCACAGCAGATGCGCTGACGCTGGCCCGCGAACTCGATCTCGATCTCGTGGAGGTGGCACCGCTGGCGAACCCGCCGGTGTGCCGCATCATGGACTACGGGAAGTTCCGGTACGAGGAGGCGCAGAAGGCGAAGGAATCGCGCAAGAAGACCAGCCACGTCACGATCAAAGAGGTGAAGTTCCGCCCCAAGATCGGCAAGGGCGACTTCGACACGAAGGTGCGCCACATGCACGACTTCCTGTCGGACGGCCACAAGGTGAAGGTCACGCTGCAGTTCCGCGGGCGCGAGATGGCGCACCCGGAGCTCGGCTCGCGGATCCTCGATGCGGTCCTCGAGCAGCTCGGCTCCCTCGCCAAGGTGGAGACGCAGGCACGCCTCGAGGGGCGCAACATGACCATGGTGCTCGCACCGGACAAGAAGCCCCCTGCGAAGAAGACGCAGGACAGAGAAGCCAGAGAAGACAACACGGACAAGGAAGACAGATCGTCAGGACAGGCAGACGGAGCGGCGGAAGCGCCCGCGACGGTTGCCGACGAGCAGTAAAGGACCACGAGATGCCCAAGATGAAGACCAGCAAGACCGCCGCGAAGCGGTTCAAGAAGACAGGCACCGGCAAGCTGCGCCGCCAGCAGGCCAACCGCCAGCACCTGTTCGAGAAGAAGTCGAGCACCCGCACCCGCCGCCTCGCCGGCGACCGCGACGTGCACTCGACCGACGAGAAGAAGATCAAGCGTCTCCTCGGCGAGCGCTGACCGGGACGACCAGGAAAGGACACAGTCATGGCACGAGTCAAGAGGGCAGTTCACGCCCGCAAGAAGCACCGCGCGGTTCTCGAGCAGGCGAAGGGGTACTACGGCAACAAGAGCCGCTCGTTCCGCGCCGCGAACGAGCAGGTCCTGCACTCCGGTCAGTACGCGTTCCGCGACCGCCGGGCCAAGAAGGGCGAGTTCCGCCGTCTCTGGATCCAGCGCATCAACGCGGCCTGCCGTCTGAACGACATCAGCTACAGCCGCTTCATCGCCGGCCTGAACGCCGCCGGGATCGAGGTGGACCGCAAGATCCTCGCCGACATGGCCGTCCACGACGCCGAGGCGTTCAGCTCGCTGGTCGCGTCAGCGAAGGCTGCACTGGCCTGAGGCCGAACAACCTCTCATCGTCGAACCCCCGGGTTCAGACACTGCGGCGCCTCATCGGGCGCCGCAGTGCACGTTCCGAGGCAGGTTTGTTCGTGGTGCAGGGGCGCACCCTCGTCGAGGAGGCCGCCGCGGCGGGAATCGACATCCGCGAGGTGTACGTCCGCGAGGGGGAGGAGCCGCCTGCTTCGGCTCGCGTCGTCCCGTTCACGCTCGACGCCCGCACCTTCGACTCGGTGAACGACACGGTGTCCCCGCAGGGTGTGCTCGCGGTGTGCGCGGTGCCCCTGCACGGCCCGCCCGCGGTCCACGCCGGCACGTGGTTCGTCGTCGCGCACGACGTCTCGGACCCGGGGAACATGGGCACGATCGTCCGGTCGGCCGAGGCTGCCGGCGCGAGCGGCGTGTTCGTCTCGGGCGACGCCGTCGACGTGTGGTCCCCGAAGACCGTCAGGGCGTCGGCCGGTTCCGTCTTCCACGTCCCCGTGCGCGTCGCCTCAGGACTGGGGGACATCGCCGGTCTCGGGGTGCGACTGGTCGGCACCACCTCGCACGGGGGTGCCGAGAACATGTGGGATGCCGACTTCTCCGGCCCGCTTGCCGTCGTCCTGGGGAACGAGGCGCACGGTCTCCCCGAGGACGCGCCCGTGGACGGATGGGTCACCATCCCGCATGCAGGCCGCAGCGAGAGCCTGAACGTCGCCATGGCCGCATCCGTCCTCGCGATGCACGTCTCCCGTGCCCGCGGGCTCTAATCGTCCCGGAACGCGCGTGCCGGCAGGGGTAGCGTTTCCTCCGTCATGAGCACGACACCCCCGGACCAGCAGGCCGCCCTCGACGCCGCGGTCGCGGACGCCCTCGCACGGATCGGTGCCGCCCCCGACGCGCAGGCGATCCGGGCGGCAGTGAACGCCGCGACCGGGAAGAAGGGCCCACTGGCCGCCGTGAAGTCGGGTCTCGGCAAGGTCGCAGACCTCGAGGCCCGCAAGGCGCTCGGCCAGGCGGTGAACGAGGCGATCGCACGGGTGGAGCAGGCGGCAGCAGAGCGCGAGTCGGTCGTCAAGCGCGCGGCTTTCGCGGGCGCCGTCGAGGCGGACCGTGTGGACATGTCCGAACTGGCCCTGCGCGCCGGCTCGCGCCGCGGGCGGATGCACCTGGTGACCCAGGCGACGGAGCGGCTGGAGGACGTGTTCGTCGGGCTCGGGTTCCGCATCGCCGAGGGCCCCGAGGTCGAGACGGACTTCCACAACTTCGAGGCACTGAACATGCCGCCGTCGCACCCGGCACGGAGCATGTGGGACACGCTCTTCGTCGACCAGGACCCGCAGGGGAGCGTCGTGCTGCGCACGCACACATCGCCCGTGCAGATCCGCGTGATGCAGGAGTGGCCGCCGCCCATCTACGCGGTGATGCCGGGCCGCGTCTTCCGCAAGGAGACTCCCGACGCCACGCACATGCCCGTTTTCCACCAGATCGAGGGACTCGTCGTGGACCGGAACATCACGTTCGCCGACCTCGCGGGCACCATCGAGTCCTTCACCAAGGCGTTCTTCGGCGAGGGCTTCACAAGCCGCCTGCGCCCCTCCTACTTCCCGTTCACCGAGCCGAGCGCAGAGTTCGACATCAGGCGCCCCGACGGCTCGTGGATCGAGCTGGGCGGGTGCGGCATGGTCCACCCGCGGGTGCTCGCGGCCGCCGGCCTCGACCCCGAGGAGTGGAGCGGCTTCGCGTTCGGGTTCGGCATCGACCGCATGGCGAAGGAACGCCACGGCGTGGAGGACATCCGCGAGATGTACTCGAACGACGTCCGCTTCACGGAGCAGTTCTCGTGAAGGTCCTGCTCTCCATCCTGCGGGAGCTCGCGGAACTGCCCGCGGACCCCGAGGCCATCGCGGCCGCGATGAACACTCTCGGCATGGCAGTGGAGTCCGCGGAGACAGTGGGCGTGCCGGTGGCCGGCGTCGTCACCGCACGCATCGTGCGCACGGAGAAGCACCCGGATGCCGCGAAGGTCACACGTTGCTGGGTGGATGCAGGGGACGGCACCGAGCGCCATGTCTGGTGCGGCGCGACCAACATGGGCCCCGGTGACGTAGTGCCGCTCGCGACACTCGGCACGCGCATGCCCGACGGCCGCGAGATCTCCCGCCGCGGCATCCTCGGGATCGACTCCGAGGGGATGCTGTGCTCGCCCGTGGAGCTCGGCATCTCCGATGAGGCCTCGGGCTTGCTGGTCCTGCCGGGCGACACGCCGCTCGGGCGGGACCCCTTCGAGGTGCTCGGGATCGAGCACGACACCGTGTTCGACCTGGACCTCACCCGCAACCGTCCGGACTGCTGGGGGCACCTCGGCGTCGCACGTGACCTCGCGGCCCACTTCGGCACGGCCCTGCGCGGGCCACGGCTCGATCCCGGCCCGCAAGGCGCGGCCATCGGTGTGCCCGTCACGATCACCGCGGCCGACAGGTGCGGGATGTTCTCCGCCGCCGTCATCAGCGGGGTGACGGTGGGTCCCTCGCCGTCGTGGGTGTCGTCAAGGCTGGCGCACCTCGGGATGCGCAGCATCAACAACGTCGTCGACGCGTCGAACCTCGTCATGCTGGAGCTCAACCAGCCGAACCACGCGTACGACCGTGCGGTCGTGGGCGGCTTCGACGTGCGCCTGGCGCGTGATGGCGAGGTGCTGCGCACGCTCGACGGCGTCGACAGGTCCATGACCTCCGAGGATCTCCTCATCTGCGACCTCGACTCGGGGCGACCGGTCGGGCTGGCGGGGATCATGGGCGGCCTCGACTCCGAAGTGACGCCGGCGACCGTCGAGCTGGCGCTCGAGATGGCGTGGTTCGCGCCCGACCCCGTGCGTCACTCCGTGAACCGGCACAACCTCCGCAGCGAGGCGTCCGTGCGGTTCGAGCGCGGCGTGGACCCCGCAGGTGTCGACGTCGCGATGAGTCGCTTCGTCACGCTCCTGCGCGAGACCTGCCCCGGTGCCGTCCTGCACGCGGGCATGACCGTCGCCGAGACTGCGTCACGCCCGCGCGGGGTCACCGTGCATGTGCGGAGCGCGCGTGTCGGCCGCTCGCTCGGGATCGAGCCCGACGGTGCCCGCATTGCCGCGCTCATCGGGCCGATCGGCTTTGTTGTCCGTCCGGTGGACGGCGGTGCGGACGTCACGGTTCCCACGTTCCGCCCGGACTGCACCGAGGAGATCGACATCATCGAGGAGATTGCCCGGCACCACGGGTACGACGCCCTCGGCAAGAGCGTCCCCAAGTCGGCGGTCCACGGGCGCCTCTCCGGCATGCAGCAGCGCCGTCGTGCCCTCCGCCGGGTGCTCGTGGGCCTGGGGCTGGACGAGGTCATGCCGATGCCGTTCCTCGCGCCTGGAGACCTGCCGGGCGTGGGTCTCGCCGAGGACGACGTGCTCACGATCGCGAACCCGCTGGTCGCCGAGGAGTCCGTCCTGCGCACGTCGCTTCGCCCGGGCCTGCTCGGCGCCGTCCGCTACAACCAGTCGCACCGTGCGCCACGAATCGGTCTGTGGGAGATCGGCCATGTCTACCCGAGGGGCGCCGGAGCGCTGCCTGACGAGACCGAGCAGCTCGGCATCGTCGTGGCCGGGGGAGACGCCTCCACGTCGCTCGCACAGTGGGCGGCAGTCTGCGACGCGCTCGGTGTCGGGGCGCAGCTCGACCAGTCGCGCGTCCCGCCGGGGCTCCATCCCACGCGCTCGGCAAGCCTCACGAGGGGCAAGAAAGTCGTGGGAGTCGTGGGGGAGGTGGACCCCGTGGTCCTCGACTCGCTCGGCATCGAGGGCCGGGTAAGCATCCTCGAGGTCGACCTCACCGTGGTCCTCAACGAGGAGCCCAAGCCCGTCCAGGCGCGCGAACTGAACAGGTTCCCCTCCAGCGACATCGACATGGCGTTCGTGCTACCGGACTCGGTGCCGGCCCAGAACCTGCAGCGGGCACTTCGCCAGGCGGCGGGCAAGAGGCTCGTCTCGATCGATCTGTTCGACGTCTACCGCGGCAAGGGCGTGGATGACGGCTCGCGGAGCCTCGCGTTCAGGCTGCGCCTGCAGGAGGCCGGTGGCACCCTCACCGATGCGGCGATCGCAGAGGTGCAGGAAGCGTGCCGTGCGGCGGCACAGAAGACGGGTGCCGTCCTTCGCTCCTGAACCTCCGCCTTCACTCAGTTGAGGTTCGGGTCAGTTGAGTTTCGGGTCAGTTGAGGTTCGGGTCAGCGGGGAAGCGCGCGATGGCGGCGAGCTCGCCTCCCTGGCGCGCGAGCACCGCCCGCCAGAGTCCGGCAGGGTCTTTGCTGAAGGCATCCCCGGGGATCGCAGGAAGCACGTACCAGCCTCCCACGAGTATCTCCGCCTCCAGCTGGCCGGGGGCCCAGCCCGCGTACCCGCGGAACACGCGGTGCGGCACGGTGACGAGCCCGGGGTCGTCCTCGATGATGTCCACGGAGGAGACGCCCGCCGCGGTCGTGCCGTTCTCCGCGAGGCAGATGAAGCCGGTCGTCTCCACCGGGCCGCCCTCGAACAGCACGGCCGGTGCCGTCGCGGACTCGACCCAGGGATGGAGGGGTGATGTCGGGTCGCCCGCGACCGCGTCGAGCGGCCTGTTCAGGATGACGCCCATCGCCCCCTCTGTCGTCTCGTGCGCCAGGAGGAGAACCACGGACCGCGCGAAGTGCGGGTCCTCGATGGAGGGCGCCGCCACCAGCAGGGCACCGGCACTCGGGGGAATGCTTGCATTATAATTCACTAGGTTGTATTATAATGCATCTATGGTCAGAGTGGGAATCATCGGGGCATCGGGGTACACGGGTGTCGAGCTGCTGCGGATCGTCGCCGGGCACCCGGGCATGGAGCTCGTGTGCGCGACAGGGGACACCCAGGCGGGCACGCTCGCCAGTTCCCTGTACCCGTCACTCGCGGGCGCATACCCGAACCTGGTGTTCTCCGAGTACGACCCGGCGATTGTCGACGGGCTCGACCTCGTCTTCCTCGGCCTGCCCCACGAGGCGTCCATGGCCATCGTGCCCGAGATCGCCCCGCGGGTGGGGTGCATCGTCGACCTCTCGGCCGCGTACCGCCTGAAGGACGCGTCGGCCTACCCGAGGTGGTACGGCTTCGACCACACGCAGCCCGCGGAGCTCGCGCGCGCGGTGTACGGCCTGCCGGAGCTGCACAGGGAGGAACTGCGCGGGGCGACGCTCGTCGCCACGCCCGGTTGCTACGTCACGGCGGCAACCCTCGCGCTCGCCCCGCTGCTGCGGGCGGGCGTCATCGAGGACACGGGGATCATCGTGGATGCTGCGAGCGGCGTGAGCGGTGCCGGCCGTGCCGCCAAGCACAGCTCCATGTTCTGCACCGTCGACGAGGACTTCACTGCGTACGGCCTGCTGGACCACCGGCACACGCCCGAGATGGAGCAGAACCTCGGGGCACAGATCCTCTTCACGCCCCACCTCGCACCGATGAACCGGGGAATCCTCGCCACCTGCTACGCACGTCCCGTGGGCAGGGTCTCCACCGCGTCGCTGCTCGCCACGCTCGCCGGCTTTTACAGGGACGAACCGTTCGTCACCGTGAACACCGGCATTCCCGGCACGAAGGCCACGCTGGGCTCGAATGCCGTGCACATCACCGCGCGGCACGACGAGAGGACGGGCCACGTGGTGGTGATCGCCGCGGAGGACAACCTCACGAAGGGTGCCTCCGGCGGGGCCGTGCAGGCCGCCAACGTGGCGCTCGGTCTGGAGGAGACGGCGGGCCTCACGAACGTGGGGGTGTACCCGTGAGCGCGATGTCCACCGCAGGGGTTCTCGTCGAGGCACTCCCGTACATCCGCCGGTTCGCCGGTCGCACTGTCGTGGTGAAGTACGGCGGCAACGCGCTCGCCGGGACGTCCGACCACGATGCCCTCTCGTTGTTCGCCGAGGACATCGTGCTCATGCACACCGTCGGGATCCGCCCGGTGGTGGTCCACGGCGGCGGGCCGCAGATCAACGACCTGCTCGGGCGACTCGGCATCGAGTCGCGCTTCGAGAACGGCCTGCGCGTCACGGACGCGGCCACGATGGACGTGGTGCGGATGGTTCTGAACGGCCAGGTCAACCCGCAGATCGTGAGCGCGATCAACACCCACGGCAACATCGCGGTGGGACTGTCGGGCGAGGACGCCCGCATCCTTCATGCCGAGCCGCGGGATCCTGCGCTCGGCTTCGTGGGTGACGTCGCCCGCGTCCGGCCGGAGCTCATCGAGAGCGTCCTCGCGGACGGTTTCGTGCCGGTCATCTCCACCGTCGGGGTGGACGGGACGGGCCAGGCGTACAACATCAACGCGGACACCGCCGCCGGTGCCATCGCGGAGGCGCTGTCCGCGGAGAAGATCGTGTACCTCACCGACATCGCCGGGCTGCGCCGCGCCGTGGACGACCCGGCATCGCTCATCCAGCGCACCACCGTGGGCGAGCTCGAGGCGCTCGTGGCCGACGGCACCGTCGCAGGGGGCATGATCCCGAAGGTCGAGAGCTGCATCCAGGCCGTGCGCGGGGGAGTGCGCAGCGCGCACATCCTCGACGGGCGCATCCCCCACGTCCTCCTCCTCGAGCTCTTCACCGACGAGGGAGTGGGCACCATGATCACAGGAGGGCCCCAATGAGCCACGCGTTCGCATCAGACGACATCCCGCAGGAGATCCTCGGGGGGCAGGACTTCTGTCCGTTCATCCCGGTGTTCGGCGCCCCGAAGATCATGTTCGTGCGGGGCTCGGGCACTGAGCTGTGGTCGAGCGACGGCCGCCGCTACCTGGACTTCCTCTCCGGCATCGCCGTGGTCTCGCTGGGGCACTGCAACCCCGCCGTGAGCGGGGCGATCGCCGCCCAGGCGGCGGAACTCATGCACGTGTCGAACTTCTTCACGAACCCGGTGGCGACGCGCGCGGCCATGGGCATCAACGCGCTGATGCGCGACGCCGGGGCGGGCGACGGGCAGGTGTTCTTCTGCAACTCGGGTGCCGAGGCGAACGAGGCCGCGATCAAGATCGCGCGCAAGTTCGGCGGCCGCGGCCGGCACGCGATCGTCAGCGCGTTCGGCAGCTTCCACGGACGCACGCTCGGGGCCCTCGCGCTCACCGGGCAGCCCGCCAAGCACGAGGTGTTCCAGCCCATGCCGGACGGTTTCCGCTACGTGCCCTTCGGTGACCTGGATGCCCTCGCGGGTGCGGTCGACCCCACGGTGTCGGCGGTCATGCTCGAGCCCATCCAGGGCGAGGGCGGTGTGGTGCCCGCGGACCCCGGGTATCTCCGCGCCGTCCAGGAGTTGTGCCGCGAGCGTGGCCTTCTCTTCATGATGGACGAGGTGCAGACCGGCTTCTGCCGCACCGGCCGCTGGTTCGGTTTCGAGCATGCCGGCGTGAGCCCGGACGTGGTGACGTTCGCGAAGGGCATGGGCAACGGGATGCCCGTGGGTGCGGTGTGGGCACGGCGCGACGTGGCCGCGGTGATGAAGCCCGGTGATCACGGGTCCACGTACAGCGGGACCGCCATCGCCACGGCGGCGGTGAACGCGGTCATCGACGAGATGAAGAGGATCGACGCGTGCGCGCTCGCCGCGAGGGCGGGCGCACGGATCAGGGGCCGCATGACAGGCGTGCCCGGGGTCGACCACGTGCGGGGCGAGGGACTGCTCCTCGGTGTCGCGCTCGCGGGGGACAGGGACGCGAACACGGCGGCGGCAGAGCTGCTCTCGCGCGGTCTCATCGTGAACGCGGTGAACGCGTCCACGCTGCGCCTCGCGCCGCCGCTCACCGTGAGCGATGCAGAGATCGACGAGGCGTGCGCGCTCATCGCGGCGGTGCTCGCGTGACCAGGCACCTGCTCGACATCACCGACCTCTCGCCGGGCGAGCTGCGCCACGTGCTGGCGCTCTCGGTGGCCGCGCCGAGACGCCTCCTGGAGGGCAAGGGCGTGGCGCTCGTGTTCGAGAAGCCGTCCAACCGGACGCGCCACTCCATGGAGATGGCCGTCGTCCAGATGGGAGGCCACCCCGTGTACACGCGCGGCGAGGAGATCGGGCTCGACACCCGTGAGACTGTCGAGGACGTCACCCGCATCATGGCGGGATACCACGCAGTCCTTGCCGCGCGCGTCTTCGCCCACTCCACGGTGCGGCGGATGGCGGCGTGCTCCGCGGTGCCGGTCGTCAACATGCTGAGCGACCGCAGCCACCCGTTGCAGGCCCTCGCCGACATGGTGACCATGAAGGAGTCCGTCGGGGCGCCCGACACCCTCCGGGTCGCGTGGGTCGGTGACTACAACAACGTCGCCCGTTCGCTCGCCGAG
Organism: uncultured Bifidobacterium sp.; assembly: GCA_964653385.1. Lineage (GTDB taxonomy): Bacteria > Actinomycetota > Acidimicrobiia > Acidimicrobiales > Ilumatobacteraceae > UBA2093. The sequence continues at coordinate 27,293 of CAZZFB010000011.1, forward strand.
GCGGTCCTCATGCTCGGCGGAGCCGTGTCGTTCGGCTGCCCGGAGGGCTACGGCCCGGGGGCGGACGAGGTCGCGAGGCTGGAGGCGCTCGGCGGTCCCGTGAGGGTCACGACTGACCCGCGGGACGCAGTGGACGGTGCGAACGTCGTGCACACCGACACATGGGTCTCCATGGGCCAGGAGGCAGAGACGGCCGCCCGCCGGGAGGTCTTCGCCGGGTACGTCGTGGACGAGGCACTGATGTCGCGTGCCGCCCCGGGTGCACGGTTCATGCACTGCATGCCGGCGCACCGCGGCGAGGAGGTCAGCGCCGAGGTCTTCGACGGCCCGCGCAGCCTGGTGATCGCGCAGGGCCACCACCGGCTCACCGCCGCGCGCGGGGCGCTCACGTTCTTGATGGAGGCACAGGGATGAGCAGCAAGCAGCAGCGCCAGCAGATGATCATGAAGATCATCGCGTCGCACAACGTGTCCAGCCAGCCGGAGCTGCAGAAGCTGCTCGCGCGCAACAACGTGGACGCGACGCAGGCGACGATCTCCCGCGACCTCGAGGAACTTGGCGCCGTCAAGGTGCGCGTGGCGGGCGGCGAGCCGAAGTACGCCATACCCGAGTTCGAGCCGCAGCGTGTCGCCCCGTCCGACCAGCTGCGCCGGGTCGTGGGGGAGTGGGTCGCCGAGGTGACACACAGCGGCAACCTCGTGGTGGTGCGAACGCCACCGGGTTGTGCCCACGTGGTCGCGTCCGCGCTTGACCGCGGCGGCATGAAGGGCCTCATCGGCACTGTGGCTGGCGACGACACCGTGCTGTGCGTCGCCTCTGAACAGGTCGGCGGGCGCAGGCTCGCGGCCCAGCTCGGCCAGCTGGCCGGGATCGCCAGGAAGGACGACAGCTCCGGCACGAAGTCAGGCACAAAGTCAGACACGAAGTCAGGCACAAAGTCAGGCAGGAAGCCGGGCGCACAGACCGCCAAGAAGAAGG
>CAZZFB010000011.1:28370-33221 GCA_964653385.1 uncultured Bifidobacterium sp.
AAGTCAGGCACAAAGTCAGGCAGGAAGCCGGGCGCACAGACCGCCAAGAAGAAGGTGAGCAGCCGTGGCTGACGAGACGACCCGGGGCGGCGGCACGGCCGGCGGCGACGTTGCGGGGGGTGCCGCGCTGTGGCACGGCAGGTTCGCCTCCGGGCCGAGCCGCGACCTGATGGACTTCACCGAGAGCATCGGCTTTGACCGCAGGTTGTGGGCCGACGACATCGAGGGCTCCAGGGCGCACGTGGAGATGCTCGCCCACGTCGGGCTCATGTCCGTCGAGGATGCGGCAACCGTCGTCGCCGCACTCGACACGGTCCATGCCGAGATGGCCGGCGGCACGTTCGTGTTCGCCGACACCGACGAGGACATCCACACGGCCATCGAGCGGCGGGTCACCCAGATCGCCGGCGAGCCGGGCTCCCGCCTGCACACCGGGCGCAGCAGGAACGACCAGGTGGCGACGGCCCTGCGCCTGTGGAGCCGCCGCGAGATGCGGTCCGTGGCTGCGGCCGCTCTCTCGCTGGTGGAGGTGCTCGCCGCGCGCGCCGACGATGCCGACAGCGCGGAGCCGCCGGTGGCGATCCCGGGGTACACCCATCTGCAACGCGCGCAGCCGGTGCTGCTGTCCCATCACCTGCGTGCGCACGCGTGGGCTCTGCTGCGCGACATCGACCGCATCAACGACGCTCTCGCGCGGGCCGACATCTCGCCGTTGGGTGCAGGCGCCCTGGCCGGGTCGTCGCTGCCCGTCGACCCGGGGTTCAGCGCGGCCAGGCTGGGTTTCGCGGCGCCGTTCGCGAACTCGATGGATGCCGTGAGCGACCGCGACCACGTGGCCGAGTACCTCTTCGTCCTGTCGCTCATCGGGGTGCACCTGTCCCGCATCGGCGAGGAGTGGGTGCTCTGGACGAGCGAGGAGTTCGGTTTCGCGGTCCTCGACGACGCGTACGCAACCGGGTCATCCATGCTCCCGCAGAAGAAGAACGCCGACATCGCCGAGCTGGCACGGGGGAAGGCGGGGCGCCTGATCGGCAACCTCACCGGGCTCCTCGCCACCCTGAAGGGCCTCCCGCTCGCGTACAACCGCGACCTGCAGGAGGACAAGGAGCCGCTGTTCGACAGCGTCGACCAGGTGAGGCGCGGACTCGTCGCGGTGGCCGGGATGGTCGCCACCGCGCGGTTCGTCACGGGCACCATGCAGGACGCGGCGAACGCGGAGTCACTGGTGGCCACCGACCTCGCCGAGTGGCTGGTCGAGCGGGGCATGCCGTTCCGCGAGGCGCACGCGGTCGTGGGGAAGGTCGTGCGCGACGCTCTCTCTGCCGGCGTGCCCCTCGCCACCGTCGCGGCCGGGCACCCGCAGCTCGGCCCCGAGGCTGCGGCGCTGTTCGACAGGGACGTGGCCGTCGGGCGCCGCAGGTCTCCGGGCGCTGCCGGGCCCGCCGCCCAGCCGGCCCAGGCCGCACGACTCGCCACGGCAATCGACGCGGCAAAGGGGATGCTGTCATGAGGTACGTGGAGCGGATCAGGGTCCGGTACAACGAGTGCGACATGCAGAACGTCGTGTTCAACGCGAACTACTGGATGTACGCAGACGATGCGGTCGCGCAGTGGATGCGGCATGCGATCGCCGCGGAACGCGGGGAGGAAGCCGGGGCCGTGAACCTGGCGGAGTCCGGGTTCGACTTCATGCTGAAGACCGCCACCGGGACGTGGCACAGGGGTGCCGTCTACGGGGACGTCATCGACGCGGAGTGCTCCGTCACCAGGTGGGGCAACACCTCGTTCGACGTCGGCATCGCGATGACCGTCGGCGGCGAGGCCGTCTTCGACTGCACCATCACATACGTGAGCACCACGCCCGGCGCGCCGAAGCCGGTTCCCGTGCCCCCGTTCGTGAAGGCCGCACTGGACCGCGAGTTCTAGCCGGCGAGCCAGCGCATCTGCTGGCCGTGGTAGCCGATCTCGGCGAGCAGGTGTTCGGTGCGGGACCCCGTGTCCCACACGGTCGCGCGCACGTCCGCGACGGCACCGGCAGGTTCCATCCTCACCCAGACGAGCGGGGGACCGTCCGCGGTGGCGGCGCCCGCCTCATCCAGCACGCGCCGCATGCTGTCCTGGACCGAGCGCCCGAGGTACTGCCACACGATGGAGTGGAACACGACAGTCGCCCGTTCCCTGCCGCGCGCGAGCCGGGAGGCCAGCCAGGTGTCTGCGGAGCCCGTGTCCACGACCGGCGGGTGCGACCCGGCGACCGTGAGTGCCGCGCGCAGGCGTTCCATGCGTTCGCCCTGGTCCGGCCACACGAACGAGACGAGCCGCAGGCGCTGCGCTGCGTCGGCCACGTCGATGGGGAAGGGGTCAACGCCGCGGCGCTCCACCACGCGCGCCGCCGTGCGCGGCACGGCCGGCATGCCGGCGAACCAGTCCCCGGCGAACCGCAACGGCGAATCGGGGTCGCCCATCCGGAGGGTGCGGACGCCCGCGTAGTAGCGGTCGAAGTTCAGGTTCAGGCCGGCACTCGCGCCGACCTCCATGTGGTCGAACTCATGGATGCCGAGGGATGTCAGCCAGTGGGAGACGGCGAGAGGGACCACGCTGCGCCCCACCTCGTTGGTCTGCACCTGGCTCGAGAGACCTGCCTCCACCTCGTCCAGGTGCTCGCGCACGTACGCGATGAAGTCGGCGGGGAAGTCGGGGCCGGGCCTGCCCCCTGCGCTCGGGTAGTGCGCGGCGAGCCTGTCGTCCTCGCCGCGGAGCACCACGCGGTGGATCGCACCGGCGAGACGGAGCGGGACCGCGTCGTGGACCGGGCGCTCGCTGCGGCCGGCGAGCAGCGCATAGGTGCGGCCGCCCCACGCGTAGTCGTCGGCGAGCTCGGTGAAGAGCCTCTCGTACATGGGCGAACCGAGGGCGCCGCACGCCGCGGCCTGGGCGCGGAGAGCACGGAGCATCTCGTCGCCGTCGAACAGGAGGGGAGAGCCCGGGAGATTGCTGATTGCCACACAATAAACCAGCAGTCCGCGGTGCCCGGGGTGGCAACATTGTGGGATGCCGGTCAAGGGAATCTTCGGGGAGCTGGCGTCGCGCGGACTCGTGCACGACTCGACCGATGCCGCCGCGCTCGCCGCGCTGCTCGACTCCAAGGCGACGGGTGTGTACGTCGGTTTCGACCCCACCGCTGACTCGCTCCACGTGGGCCATCTCATGGGGCAGATCTCGCTGCGCCGTTTCCAGCTCGCGGGGCACAGGCCCTTCCCGCTCGCGGGCGGCGCCACGGGGATGGTGGGTGACCCGTCAGGCCGCAGCGACGAGCGCAACCTCCTCGACCGCGAGACGCTGCAGCACAACGTCGAGTGCATCAAGCGCCAGCTCGAGAACCTCCTCGACTTCGGCGCGGGCGCGAGCGCTGCGACTCTCGTGAACAACGCGGACTGGACGGCAGGGATCACCGCGCTCGACTTCCTCCGTGACGTCGGCAAGCACATCACCGTGAACCAGATGATGGCGAAGGAGTCCGTGAGGAACCGGCTCAACTCCGAGAACGGCCTGTCGTACACGGAGTTCTCGTACATGCTCCTCCAGGCGAACGACTTCCGTCACCTGTGCGCGCAGCACGATGTCGAGCTGCAGATGGGCGGCAGCGACCAGTGGGGCAACATCACCGCCGGCATCGACCTGATCCGCAGGACGCTGTCGCGCACTGCGCACGGCATCACGTGGCCGCTCGTGACGAAGAGCGACGGCACGAAGTTCGGCAAGACTGCCGACGGTGCGGTGTGGCTCGATCCTGCGCGCACGTCGCCGTACCAGTTCCGCCAGTTCTGGGTGCAGATGGCCGATGACGACGTCGTCAAGTACCTGCCGCGCTACTCGCTCGCGTCGATGGATGAGTGCACGTCGGTCACCGACTCTCATGTTGCTGATCCCGGCCGCAGGAATGCGCAGCGGTTCCTCGCGAACGAGATGACCACGCTCGTGCACGGCGCGTCTGCCGCGCGCGATGCGGAGGCCGCCGCCTCTGTGCTGTTCGGCGGCGACCCGACAACGGCCACTCCCGAGGCGCTCGGCATCGTGGCGGCAGAGGTCCCGTGCACCCGCGTGACCAGTGCCGATCTCGAGGACACCTTCGGGCTGCTCGCCCGTGCACAGGTCGTGTCGTCCACCTCTGAGGCCCGCCGGGCGGTGTCCCAGGGCGGTCTCAAGGTCAACGGCGCCACCCTCGCCGAGGGGGAAACCCTTGCCAGCAAAGGGTTTCTGCACGAACGGTGGGTCCTCGTGCGCAAGGGCAAGACGGGCTACCACCTGTTCGACCTGGCCTGAGAACCGGTCCGACGGCCCCGGTTGTCCACAGGCCGGGCAGTCCGGGAGGGATCCGAAAATTCCCCGAAACCCATGTTGGAAGCGGGTTTCGGGCTCGTTAGCATTGCCACTCGCCCCCTGAAGCGGTCACACGCATTCAGAGGGTGGCATCACTGCCGCGAGGCACATGCCAGAGCAGAAGCTCCTTGAAAACAGAAGAGAAGACTGAACGCCAGTGCGGGCGATGAGGCAGTTCGCTGTCGACATCGCTTGTCAATTCGGGCCGGATTCCCATCCGGCCCACACAAAAACAATTAAGTCAGAAACGGATGGCTCGGGGTTATTCCCCCCGGCCATCCCGGACTTTCCAGAACGTCGGCCGGGCAACCGGCCAAGTTCTTGATGGAGAGTTTGATCCTGGCTCAGGACGAACGCTGGCGGCGTGCTTAACACATGCAAGTCGAACGAGGTCCATGGTGCTTGCACCGGAAGACCTAGTGGCGAACGGGTGAGGAACACGTGAGAAACCTGCCCCGGACTTCGGGATAA
>CAZZFB010000012.1:0-17693 GCA_964653385.1 uncultured Bifidobacterium sp.
GTCATCGCGGCGGTCGTCGTCATCGGCGTGCTGCTCTACAACTCGCTCATCCAGCGGCGCAACCGGGTCGACAACGCCTGGTCACAGATCGACGTGCAGCTGAAGCGGCGTCTCGACCTGATCCCGAACCTCGTGGAGACGGTCAAGGGCTACGCGGAGCACGAGAAGTCCACTTTCGATGCGGTCATCTCCGCTCGCCAGGCTGCAATGGCCGCGCCGGCGACGCCCGCCGCACAGGCAGGCGCCTCCAACGCGGTCACGGGTGCGCTGCGCCAGCTGTTCGCCCTGTCCGAGGCCTACCCGGACCTCAAGGCGAACGCGAACTTCCTCGCCCTCCAGGAGGAACTGACCTCGACGGAGAGCAGGGTGGCCTACGCCCGCCAGTTCTACAACGACGAGGTCCTCGGGCTGAACAACGCGATCCAGAAGATTCCCGGCCTGTTCATCGCCCGCCTCGCCGGAATCGGGCCCCGCGACTACTTCGACGCGGAACCGGCGGCGGACAACCCGCCGAAAGTCCAGTTCTGAGCCCCGGGCCTTCGTAGGCTCGGTGTCCCATGCACGATCTCATCTCCTCGAACAAGCGCCGCACGGTCATGCTGATGACCGTCTTCGTCGCACTTCTCGTCCTCGTGGGGATGTCGGTCGGCGTGCTGGTCGGCAACGGCACCGCGGGCACCGTCATCGCCCTCGTCATCGCCGGGGGCATGGCATTCGGCTCGTACTGGAAGGCCGACAGGATCGCACTGGCGGTCAGCAGGGCCGTGCCCGCCGACCCGGCGGTGTACCCGCGCCTCCACAACCTGGTCGAGGGGCTGTGCATCGCGAGCGGGCTGCCGAAGCCCGGCGTCTACGTGATCGAGGATGATGCACCGAACGCCTTCGCCACGGGGCGCAACCCCCAGCACGCCGCGATCGCCGTGACAACGGGGCTGCTCGACAAGATGAACAGGGTCGAACTGGAGGGGGTCGTTGCGCACGAGCTCTCCCACATCCGCAACTACGACATCCTCGTCTCGACTCTCGCGGTGACCATGGTGGGCGCAGTGGCCATCCTCACGGACGTGACCATCCGCCTGATGTGGTGGAACGGCGGCAGGGTGTCGCGCAGCGGGGACCGCGAGGACTCCTCGAACCCCCTCGCGTTCGTCGGCATCGCCCTGCTCATCCTCGCGCCGGTCTTTGCCCGCCTGATGCACGCCGCCGTCAGCCGGAACCGGGAGTCCCTGGCGGACGCATCGGCCTGCCAGATGACGCGCTACCCGCCCGGGTTGATCTCTGCCCTCGAGAAACTGCGCGACGACGTGACCGTGACCCACTCGGCGTCGATGGCGACCGCCCACATGTGGATCGAGCAGCCCCTCTCGGGCGTCGGTGACGCGGGCCGGCTGGCCCGGTTCCATAATCTGTTCAACACGCACCCCCCGATCGAGGAGCGCATCGCGCGCCTCAAGGAGATCTGAGATGACAAAGCGCACGACACTCGCAGCACTCGCGGCGGCCGCTCTCCTGGCCCCCGTGCTCGCATCATGCGGGGGCGGCGGCGGTGCGAGCGGTGCCACCGACACCACCGGCGTCACCGACACCACCGGGCCGGGTGCACCCGCGGTCGTCTTCCCCCTCACGGGTCTTCCTGTCGACGATCCCGCCAAGGCGGCCCGGCCCGCGCTGGTGGCAAAGATCGACAACCACCCGAACGCCCGCCCGCAGGCCGGTCTCAACAAGGCCGACGTCGTCATCGAGGAGAACGTGGAGGGCCTGACCCGGTTCGCCGCCGTGTTCCACAGCGACGGCAGCGACCCAGTCGGCCCGCTGCGCAGCGGCCGCACCCAGGACAAGATCTTCCTCGGCTCCTACAACAAGCCGCTCTTCATGTGGAGCGGCGGCAACTACCGCGTCACGCAGGTCATCAACCGCAGCGACCTGGTGAACATCGGTCACTCGGCATCCAGGGGCAAGGCCGGCTACTACCGCGAGAAGACCCGCAAGATCCCGCACAACCTCTACGCGAGCACCACGAAGGGCTGGGGACTGGCGCCGGAGGGTTCCGGCCCGCCGCCCGCGCAGTTCCTGTTCCGCGGGGTGAGCGACGCGATGCCGTCCACTGCCGTCCCGGTCGACGGGGCGAAGATCTCCATGTACAACGTGAAGGTGTACTGGAAGTGGGACGCCGCCAGCGGCCAGTTCCTCCGCTACACGGAGAACGTGAAGCGAGAGCTCGAGCCGCACATGTCCGCCGAGGGCACGACGCCGGTCGACCAGGTGAACGCGAAGAACGTGGTCGTCCTGTACTGCACCTACAAGCGCAGCTGGGCGGACCGCAAGAGCCCCGAGGCACAGACGACAGGAAAAGGCGACGGCTTCGTCCTGACGAACGGCACCATCATCCCGGTCACGTGGACCCGTGCCGAGCAGAAGGACGTCTTCACCTTCACGGATGCGAACGGCGCGGTCGTCCGCATGACCCCGGGCCGGACCTGGATCGAGCTCGGGTTCAAGAAGTCCCTCGCCCAGGTCGACCCGGGCGTCGACCCGAAGAAGGTCGGCTGGCCGGCCACCTGAGCCCCTGCCCGTGACCGTTGTCCGCCCCGAATGGCGGGTGAACGGGCACGGGCCCCTCGGTACGCTTTTCCCATGACCTCTCCGTCCCAGTCCTCCGTCGGCACCCAGCGCGTCAAGCGCGGGCTCGCAGAAATGCTGAAGGGCGGCGTCATCATGGACGTCGTCACGCCCGAGCAGGCCCGCATCGCAGAGGACGCCGGGGCGTGCGCGGTCATGGCCCTCGAGCGGGTTCCCGCAGACATCCGCCGCGACGGCGGCGTGGCCCGCATGAGCGACCCCGAGATGATCGAGGGCATCAAGGCAGCCGTCCGCATCCCCGTGATGGCGAAGGCCCGCATCGGGCACTTCGTGGAGGCACAGATCCTCGAGGCCCTCGGCGTCGACTTCGTGGACGAGTCCGAGGTCCTCACGCCGGCCGACGAGACGCATCACATCGACAAGTTCGCGTTCACCGTCCCCTTCGTGTGCGGTGCGACCAACCTCGGCGAGGCGCTGCGGCGCGTCTCCGAGGGCGCATGCATGATCCGCTCGAAGGGCGAGGCCGGCACCGGCAACATCGTCGAGGCCGTGCGCCACCTGCGCAGCATCCTCGGCGACATCCGCCGCGTCACCCAGGCCGACAACGCCGAGCTGTTCGACTGGGCGAAGAAGCTGCAGGCACCCCTTCCCCTCGTGCAGGAGATCGCCGAGACCGGCAGGTTCCCCGTGCCGATCTTCTGTGCCGGCGGCATCGCCACGCCGGCGGACGCCGCGCTCGCGATGCAGCTCGGTGCCGAGGCCGTCTTCGTCGGCTCCGGGATCTTCAAGAGCGAGCAGTCCACCGTCGCGCTGCGCGCCAAGGCGATCGTTGAGGCGACAACCCACTTCCGCGACCCCGACATCCTCGCCAAGGTCAGCCGCGGCCTCGGTGCGCCGATGACCGGCATCGGGATGGACGAGATCAACCAGCGCTACGCCGAGCGCGGCTGGTGACCGGCGCGTGAACGCGAGGCCTCCAGGTGCCCCCGGTCATCGGGGTCCTCGCGCTCCAGGGCGCGTTCGCGGCGCACGCTGAGTCGCTGCGTCGTTGCGGCGCGTCCACTCTGGAGGTGCGCACTCCTGCCGACCTGGCGGAGGTGGACGCGCTCGTGATGCCCGGCGGCGAGTCGAGCACGATGTCGCAGCTGCTCGAGTCGTCCGGACTGTTCGACGCGGTCGCCGCGAGGATCGCGGGGGGCATGGCCGTCTTCGGGACGTGCGCGGGAATGATCCTCCTTGCCTCCGAGGTGCTCGACGGGCGTGCCGACCAGAAGTGCTTCGGCGCCATCGACATCTCCGTGCGCAGGAACGCCTACGGCCGGCAGGTCGACTCGTTCGAGGCGGACATCGACGCGGACATCGACACGGTGGAGGGTTCCTTCCACGGGGTCTTCATCCGCGCCCCCCGCATCGAGCGGGTGGGGCCCGGGGTCGAGACCATCGGGTCGCTGCACGGCGAGCCGGTCCTCGTGCGCAGCGGCAACGTGCTGGCCGCCTCGTTCCATCCCGAGCTCGCGGGTGACGACCGCCTGCACGGGTACTTTGTCTCCGTCGCCGGCCCGGGCCGGGCAGGCGACGGCACAGCACGAACCAACTCCCGAGAGAAGAAGGAAGGCTGACGATGTCCGGGCACTCCAAATGGGCAACCATCAAGCACAAGAAGGGCGCGGCCGACAAGGCGCGGGGCAAGCTGTTCGCCAAGCTCGCCCGCCAGATCGAGGTGGCCGCCCGCCAGGGCGGGGGAGACGTCGACTCGAACGCGTCCCTGCGCACGATGGTGCTGAAGGCGAAGGCCGCACAGATGACGAAGGACGCGATCGACCGTGCCGTCAAGCGCGGCATCGGCGAGAACGACGGTGCGAACTACGAGTCCATCACGTACGAGGGCTACGCACCGGGCGGAGTGGCGATGCTGATCGACGTCCTCACCGACAACAGGAACCGCACCGCATCGGATGTCCGCAGCGCGTTCACGAAGTTCGGCGGCGCGATGGCCGAGCCGGGTGCCGTGGGCTGGCAGTTCAGCCGCCGCGGCGTGATCCTCGTGGACGGGTCGGCCGACGAGGACGCGGTCATGACGGCCGCGCTGGAGGCCGGGGCGGACGACGTGGAGCGCGACGGCGGCTCGTGGAAGGTCCTGACCGACCCCTCCGCCGTGTGGGACGTGAAGGAGGCACTCGAGGCCTCGGGGGTCGCCGTCCAGTCGGCCGAGAGCACGATGGTCTCCTCCACGACGATCGAGGTCACCGACAGGGAGGATGCGCGCCAGATCCTGCGCATCATGGATACTCTCGAGGACAACGATGACGTGCAGGACGTCTACGCGAACTTCGACATCGCGGAATCAATCATGGAAGAGGTCAGCTGATGGCTGTCGGAACCGGCGACACCGCCCCCGATTTCACGCTCCCCGGCACGGGCGGGCGTTCGTACACGCTCTCGGAGTTCCGCGGCCAGCCCGTGGTCATCGTCTTCTACCCGGGTGACGACACGGCCGTCTGCACGAAGCAGCTCAACTCGTACAACAACGAGCTGGATGCATTCTCGGGGGTGGGCGCGCAGGTCCTCGCGATCTCGTCCCAGGACATGACGAGCCACGAGGCTTTCGCTGCCCGGCACGGCTTCAAGTTCCCGCTCCTGGCCGACACCGACAAGTCGGTGGCCGAGAAGTACGGCACGATCGGCCCGCTGGGGTTCCCCCGGCGCAGCGTCTTCGTGGTCAGCCCCGCCGGGACCATCTCCTACGCGCACAGGGCCATTGCGGGCCTCACGTACCGCCCCGTGGACGAACTGGTGGCCGCTGTGGAGGCCTCCCGCACGGCTTAGTACCGGGGATGAAAGGCTCGCCTGCGGGCCCTCCAGGCGTTACCATACGAACTTATGTTCGGTTCCCTCGGCGTCAGGCGTGCCCCAGGTGCGGGCCCCGGGGGCTGGCCGTGCCGCCCGGGCGGGGCGCTGTCGTGGACGTAGTCCTCGGGATCGACCCCGGGCTCACCCGGTGCGGGTATGCCGTCCTCGGGGTGGCCCAGGGACAGGCCCCGAAGCCGCTGTCCATGGGCGTCATCCGCACGTCCGCGACGGACCCCCTGCCGGAGCGACTGGGCCTCCTGCAGCGCGAGGTTGCCTCCCTCATCGCCGAGTTCGGGCCGTCGGCGGTCGCGATCGAGCAGGTCTTCTTCCAGAACAACGTCCGCACCGCGATGTCCGTCGGCCAGGCGAGCGGCGTGGTCATCGCCCTCGCGGCGAACTCGGGTTGCGCGGTCGCCCAGTACACCCCGTCCCAGGTGAAGGACGCGGTTGCGGGGTGGGGCGGCGCCGACAAGGCCCAGGTGCAGAAGATGGTCCAGCACCGTCTCGGGCTGTCGTCGGTGCCGAAACCGGCAGATGCCGCAGATGCGGCCGCGATTGCTCTGTGCCACTGCGCGGTGGCACCGTTCGCGGCGCTGAGGGACGCCGCGCTCTCGAGGGGGCGCACATGATCGGGAGCCTCCGCGGAAGCGTCCTCGAGCGCACCGCCCCGTCCACCGTCCTGATTGAAGTGCAGGGGGTCGGGTACCTGTGCACTGTCACCTCCGCCACGTTCGCCGAGATGGAGCCCACCTCGCCGGTGTTCGTGCACGTGCACCACCACATCAGGGAGGACGCACAGACGCTGTACGCCTTCACCAGCCGCACCGAGAGGGACACGTTCGACGTGCTGATCGCCACGCACGGCATCGGCCCCGCCATGGCGATGGCGATCCTCTCCACGTACTCGCCCCAGTCGCTCGTCACGATCGTCGCCTCGGGCGACACGGCCGCGCTCACTGCCGTCCCCGGTGTCGGCAAGAAGACCGCCGAGCGGCTGATGGTGGAGCTGAAGTCGAGGCTCAACGTCGACTCCGTGTCCACCGTCGGCGCGGACGGCTCCGTGCAGTCCGCCGCGGCCGACGTGAGGGAGGCGTTGACCGCCCTCGGGTACGGGCCCGACGAGATACGCGACGTGATGCGCCAGGTCACCAACGTGGACGCGCCGGAATCGATGCTGCGCGACGCGCTCGCGCTGCTGGGGGCACGCCGTGCGGGATGAGTTCCTCGACCCGGCCGTGCACACGGAGACTGACCACGTCGACGAGGCCAGCCTGCGGCCGCGCGCACTCGACGAGTTCGTCGGCCAGCGCGAACTGAAGGAGCACCTCGACATCGTCCTCGGTGCGGCGAAGCAGCGCGGCCAGGCCGCCGACCACATCCTCCTCGCGGGTCCGCCCGGCCTCGGCAAGACCACGATGGCCGGCATCGTCGCCGCCGAGATGGGCGTGGGTCTCCACGTGACCAGCGGGCCCGCCCTCGAGCGCGCCGGCGACCTCGCCGCGATCCTCACGAAGCTGCAGGAGTCTGACGTCCTCTTCATCGACGAGATCCACCGGCTCTCGCGCTCGGTCGAGGAGATCCTCTACCCGGCCATGGAGGATTTCCAGATCGACATCGTGGTCGGCAAGGGTCCCGCCGCCTCGTCCATCCGGCTCTCGCTCCCGAGGTTCACACTCATCGGGGCGACCACGCGGACCGGCATGATCACCGGACCGCTGCGCGACAGGTTCGGCCTGGTGGCCCGGCTCGACTTCTACGACGACGAGGAGCTCCGCGCGATCGTGGAGCGCGCCGCGGGGATCCTCGACGTGCCCCTGCGCGGCGACAGCGCGGAGCAGATCGCGCGGAGGAGCCGCGGCACCCCGCGCATCGCGAACCGCCTGCTGCGCCGCGTGCGCGACTTCGCCGAGGTGCGCGGCAACGGCGTGATCGACCCCGCCACCGCGGACGAGGCACTGCGCGTCTTCGGCGTGGACGCGATCGGTCTCGACAAGGTCGACAGGGCGATCCTCAACGCGCTGTGCGAGAGGTTCGGTGGCGGTCCCGTCGGCCTCACCACGCTCGCGATCGCAGTGGGTGAGCAGCCAGAGACCGTCGAGGACGTGTACGAACCGTTCCTCATCCAGCAGGGCCTCATCGCGCGCACGCCGCGCGGCCGCGTGGCGATGGATGCCGCGTGGCGGCATCTGTCCAGCCCGTAGCCTTTCGGCGTGCACCTGTCGGACATCGACTACGAGCTGCCCGACGAACTGATCGCGCAGAAGCCCGTGGAGCCCCGCGACTCGTCGCGCCTCCTCGTCGACCGCGGCCCGTCGGCCCCGGGGCACATGCGGATGACCGACATCGCGGACCTGCTGGTCCCGGGTGACGTCCTCGTGGTCAACGACACCCGGGTGCTGCCCGCCCGGTTGATGCTGCAGCGGTCGAGCGGCGGCGCCGCCGAGGTGCTGCTCCTGGAGCCGAGGGACGAGGAGCGCCGCCGCTGGGAGGCCATGGTCCGGCCCGCCCGCAAGCTGCGCGAGGGCGAGGTGCTCGAGTTCTTCGGCAAGCGCGTCGTGCGCATCGGCGCGCGGACCGAGGCAGGGGACACGTTCGAGGTCGAGGTCCTGGACGAGGAACCGCTCGCGCTCATCGAGAGGATCGGGTCCATGCCCCTGCCGCCCTACATCCGCGGGTCCCTGAAGGACAAGGAGAGGTACCAGACGGTGTACGCACGGGATGCGCGCAGCGCCGCCGCCCCCACGGCGGGGCTCCACTTCACAGAGGAGCTGCTCGCACGGATCACGGGCAAGGGCGTCACGCTCGCCCGCGTGGAGCTGGTGGTCGGTCTCGACACCTTCAAGCCGGTCACCGAGGAGAACCCGCTCGAGCACCGCATCCACACCGAGTCCTACTCCGTGCCGGGGGAGACGCTCGCCGCCTGCGCGGGTGCAGAACGCGTGGTCGCCGTCGGCACCACCGCCGCGCGGGCGCTCGAGTCGGCGGCCGCCACCGGCGAGCCCTCGGGCCGCACGTCGCTGTTCATCACGAGGGGGCACGAGTGGAGGTCGGTGGACCTGCTCCTCACGAACTTCCACATGCCGAGGACCTCGCTCCTGCTCATGATCGACTCGTTCATCGGCCCCCGGTGGCGCCGCCTCTACGCCGAGGCGGTTGCGGAGAGGTACCGCTTCCTGTCCTTCGGTGACGCCATGCTCCTCGACCGCAGTCTGGGCGGCGGGTGATGTTCCCCGTACTCCACGCCGCATCGGCCACCGAGGGCCCGGCCCGCGCGGGGACCGCCACCACGGCCCGCGGCAGCTACGAGACCCCGTGCTTCATGCCCGTGGGCACGCGCGGCGCGGTCAAGTACCTGAGCGCCGATGACTACGCCGCACTCGGGGCCCGCATCGTCCTCGGCAACACGTACCACCTGATGCTCCGGCCCGGCGCCGATGTCATCGAGCACTTCGGCGGCCTCGGCAGGTTCGCCGGGTGGGACGGGCTGACGCTCACGGACTCGGGCGGGTTCCAGGTCTTCTCCCTCGACCCGAAGGTCGACGACGACGGCGTCACCTTCAAGTCCACCTACGACGGGTCCATGCACCGCTTCACCCCGGAGACCGCTGTCGACGTGCAGCAACGGATCGGTGCCGACATCCAGATGGTGCTCGACGTGTGCACGTCGCTGCCCGCCACTGACGCCGACATCAGGCTCGCGCTCGAGCGGACCCACGCATGGGCAATCCGCGCGAGGGCGGCCCACACCCGTGCCGACCAGTCTCTGTTCGGCATCGTGCAGGGCGGCATCCACGAGGCGATGCGGCGCGAGAGCGCCCTGCGCACGGTGGACGTGGGATTCGACGGGTACGCCATCGGCGGCCTGTCGGTGGGGGAGACCCGTGCCGAGATGCTGCCGGCGCTCGCCGCCGCGATCGAGCACCTGCCCCCGGACCGCCCGAGGTACCTCATGGGGGTGGGCGACCCCGCCTCCATCGTGGAGGCAGTGGCGCTCGGCGTCGACCAGTTCGACTGCGTGCTGCAGACCAGGCTCGGGCGACACGGGACGGCGCTCACGTCGGGGGGCAAGCTCCACGTGAAGAACGCCCGGTTCGCGCTCGACGACTCGCCCCTCGACCCGGGCTGCTCGTGCTGGGTGTGCGCGAGGCACACGCGCGGGTACGTCCGCCATCTCATGCAGGCCGGGGAGCCCACTGCGTCCCGCCTCGTCTCGGTTCACAACATCTCGTGGACTCTCCAGCTGATGGACAGGATCAGGGCGGCCATCACCGACGGCACGTTCGGGGCCCTGCGGCGCGAGATCCTTGCCGTCTGGGGCTGAGAGGGGTCGCTCGGGCCAGAGTCGCTAGGCTCCGTCTCCGTGATTTCCACACTCGCCGCAGAGACCACCAGCAGCACCTCGAGCGGGGGAGGCGCGGTCTTCCAGCTCGTCTTCTTCGGCGCCATCTTCGCCGGCATGTACTTCCTGCTGCTGCGCCCCCAGCGCAAGCGCATGAAGGAGACCCAGAACCTCCAGTCGAGCCTCGCGGTCAACGACGAGGTCGTTCTCAACTCGGGCATCTACGGGTTCATCACCATGATCGAGGGTGACATCGTGTGGCTCGACATCGCCGACGGCCACGGGACCGAGCGGATCGAGATCCGGGTCTCCCGCGGCGCAGTCGCCCGCAAGACCCAGCCCGCCGAGACCAAGTAGGTCGCATGCCCCGCCGGCTCGTCGTCACGCTCGTCCTCACCGTGCTCGTCACGGGAGGGCTGTTCGCGGGCAACCTGATCGCCGGCAACTCGCCCTCGCTCGGTCTCGACCTGCAGGGCGGCGCCTCCGTGACGCTCATCCCCGACGGCGAGTACGACGAGGCCGCGATCGGTGTCGCTGTGGAGGTCATCAGGCAGAGGGTGGACTCCATCGGTGTCGCAGAGCCGGAGATCATCCGCCAGGGCTCCACGGTCGTGGTCAACCTGCCCGGTGTGAAGGACCAGCAGCGCGCGCTCGAGCTCGTCGGGCGGACCGGCGAGGTGCAGCTGCGCCCGGTGCTCGGCCAGACGGAGAACAACCCCTCCTCGACCACCACGGTCGCGGGCGCGACGACCACCACGGTCGCGGGTGCGACGACCACCACGGTCGCCGGCGGTGCTGGCACCACTGTGCCTGCGTCCCCTGACACCACGCTGGCGGAGCCCTCCGGCGGCCTCGGCAGCTCGCGCGGCGCGCCCGCAGCGGCCACCACGACGACCGTGCCCGCCCCCGCTGACGATGCCGCTGCTGACGACGGGGCGACGGACAACGGCGGCCTGCAGCCCGGCCAGGACATCCTCCCCGCGGCCAAGGGGAACATGATCTACCTCGTCGGCCCTGTCGCGGCGAACGGCGAGGTGTTCGAGAAGGAGGCGACCGCCGACATCGCCCAGGGCGGCTGGTCGGTCAGCGTCAACCTGCGCGGCGGCGCGGACGGCGAGGACCTGTGGAACGCACTCGCCAAGAAGTGCTTCGACGGCGGGGCGGAGTGCCCCACCAAGCAGGTCGCGATCATCCTCGACGGCGAGGTCATCTCCGCCCCCGTGGTCCAGACGCCGGACTTCAACGGCTCCGTCCAGATCACGGGTGACTTCACGGAGAAGGAGGCCCGCGACCTGGCCAAGATCCTCCAGTTCGGTGCAGTCCCCGTCAGGTTCGACACCCCCACCGTGCAGACGGTGTCCGCCACCCTCGGCAAGGACTCGCTGAACGCGGCGATCATCTCGGGTCTCCTCGGCGTGCTCCTCGTCCTCGCGTTCCTCGTCTTCTACTACCGACTGATCGCGCTCGTGGTCGTCGCCGGGCTCGGCGTGTCGGGCATGCTCCTGTGGAGCGTCATCTCGTGGCTCTCCAAGACGAACGGGCTCGCGCTCACCCTCTCCGGTGCGGCGGGCATCATCGTGTCCATCGGCGTCACCGTCGACTCGTACGTGGTGTTCTTCGAGCGCCTGAAGGACGACGTGCAGAGCGGCCGCACCCTGCGCAATTCCGCCGTGCGCGGGTTCGAGAGCGCCTGGCGCACCATCCTCGCCGCCGACACCGTCTCGCTGCTCGGTGCGGTCATCCTCTGGTGGCTCACGGTCGGCTCGGTCCGTGGCTTCGCGTTCTTCCTCGCGCTGTCCACCATCTCCGACATGGTCGTGTCCTACTTCTTCACGCGGCCGACGGTCCTGCTCCTGTCCCGCACGAAGCTCATGAACAAGGGCCGGGTGCTCGGCGTGCGCACGGCCGTGACCGCGGCGGAGGTGAACTGATGGCCGGACGCTGGCAACGCCTGTACCGCGGCGAGACCACGATCGATTTCTACGGTCGGCGCCGGTACGGCTTCATCTTCTCGGGGGTGCTGCTGCTCGTGACCGTCGTGTCCCTGTTCGTGCAGGGGCTCAACCTCGGCATCGACTTCAAGGGCGGCGTCGCGTGGGAGGCGCCCGTGAGCGGGCAGCTCGACATCGAGGCGGCGAAGGAGATCCTGGAGGGAGCCGGAATCGACGAGGCGTCGGCCAAGTTCCAGGTCCTCAGCTCCGGCACCGACCAGCGCCTCCGCATCCAGGCAGGCGAGCAGACCGAGGCCGTGCAGAAGGACGTCCAGGACAAACTTGCCGCAAAGGCAGGTTCGGGCCAGGACAGCGTGAGCGTGGCCACGGTCAGCTCCACGTGGGGCCGCAGCATCACCAACAAGGCCATCCGCGCCCTGCTCGTCTTCATGCTCTTCGTCTCGATCTTCATCTCCTGGCGGTTCGAGTGGGGCATGGCCCTCTCCGCGATCGCGGCGATGGTGCACGACGTGGGCATCAGCGTCGGTGTCTACTCGCTGCTCGGTCTCGAGGTCACCCCGGCCACCGTGGTCGCGTTCCTCACGATCCTCGGGTTCTCGCTCTACGACACCATCGTGGTGTTCGACAAGGTGCACGAGAACTCGGCACGTTTCTCGGGCAGCCGGGTCTCGTCCGGGGACGTCATCAACGTCTCGATGAACCAGGTGCTCATGCGCTCGCTCAACACCAGCATCGCGGCCGTCCTCCCGGTGTTCAGCCTGCTGGTCCTCGGTTCGGGGGTCTTCGGTGCGGTCGCCCTCCGCGAGTTCGCCCTCGCCCTGCTGGTCGGTCTCGCCACGGGTGCCTACTCGTCGATCTTCATCGCCTCGCCGCTGCTCGGCCTGCTGAAGAACCGTGACCCCAGGTACGCGCCGTACCGGACGCACCTGTCGACTGGCCCCGAGATGGCGCATCTCATGGCCACCGGTGCCCCGGCGAGCAGGAGGGGAGCGGTCGTCACCGCAGTTGCCGACCCCGAGGCGTCGCCGGAGGCGGCCGCGGCCGTCGCCGAATCCGTGCTGAGCCACCCCCCGCGCCCGCGGAAGAAGGCCCGTCGCTAACCTTCACCCATGGGCACTGCCGACCGCGTCCTCCCGTGGCGACGGCACCACAGCGCGCCCATCGAGGAACTGGCCCCCCTGCTCAGCTCGTACCGCAGGCGCCATCCTCGCCAGCCGGTCGCGTTGGTCAACAGGGCCTACGAGACCGCGCGCCGCGCCCACCAGAACCAGATGAGGTCCTCCGGCGAGGCCTACATCAACCACCCGATCGCGGTCGCCAGGATCGTGGCCGACATCGGCCTGGACGAGGTGTCGCTCGCCGCGGCGCTCCTCCACGATGCGGTCGAGGACACCGAGATCACGCTCGAGGACGTCCGGCGCGGGTTCGGCGACGAGGTGGCCGACATCGTCGACGGCGTCACGAAACTCGAGCGCCTCCAGTTCGACTCCCGCGAGGAGCAGCAGGCGGCGACGATGCGCAAGATGCTCGTGGCGATCGCCCGGGACATCCGCGTGCTCGTCATCAAGCTGGCTGACCGGCTGCACAACATGCGGACCCTCGCCGGCATGCCCGTCGAGAAGCAGCAGCGGGTCGCCCAGGAGACCCTCGACATCTACGCCCCGCTCGCGCACCGGCTGGGCATGCAGGACATGAAGCAGCAGCTGGAGGACCTCGCGTTCTCGGCGCTCTACCCGAAGCGCTTCGCCGAGCTGGACCACCTGGTGTCGAGCCGGACGCCCGAGAGGGACATCTACCTAGCCAAGGCAATCGCCGAGGTGCAGGGCCGCCTCGCGGAGGTGAACATCGTCGGCGACGTCACCGGGAGGGGCAAGCACCTGTGGAGCATCTACGAGAAGATGGTCCAGAAGGACCGTGACTTCGACGAGATCTTCGACCTGAACGCGATCCGCATCATCGTGGACAACGTGCGCGACTGCTACGGGGCCCTCGGCTGCATCCACGGCAAGTGGCGCCCCGTCGTGGGCCGCTTCAAGGACTACATCGCGATGCCGAAGTTCAACCTGTACCAGTCGCTCCACACCACCGTGATCGGGCCGGGGGGCAAGCCGCTGGAGGTGCAGATCCGCACGAAGGAGATGCACCAGCAGGCCGAGTTCGGTGTCGCCGCGCACTTCGCCTACAAGCACGGGACCGACGCGAACGACATGGACTGGCTGAACAGGATCATCGACTGGCAGTCGGAGATCCTGGACCCGAACGAGTTCATGGCCGACCTGAAGACCGACCTCGAGCAGGAGGAGGTCTTCGTCTTCACCCCCAAGGGCCGTGTCATCACCCTGCCCGTGAACTCCACCCCCGTCGACTTCGCCTACGCGGTCCACACCGAGGTGGGGCACTCCTGCATCGGGGCACGGGTCAACGGGCGGCTGGTCTCCCTCGACTCGTCCCTCTCCTCCGGTGACACGTGCGAGATCTTCACCTCGAAGGTGGAGGACGCGGGTCCCTCGCGCGACTGGCTGGGGTTCGTGCAGTCGCCGCGGGCGCGCAACAAGATCAAGCAGTGGTTCTCCCGCGAGCGCCGCGAGGACATGGTGGAGGCCGGCCGCGAGGAGCTCGCGGCGGAGCTGCGCCGCGAGGGCCTCCCCGTGCAGCGCATCTGGTCCGCCGATGCCTTCATCGAGGAACTCGAGGCACTGAACTTCACCGACGTCGACTCGCTCCTCGCCGCCATCGGGGAGAACCAGGTGTCCGCGCGGGGCTTCGCCCAGCGGATCGGACGGGCGGTGCGCAACGAGTCGAGCGACGAGCAGCTCGCGATGCCGATGCGCGCGGACCGCACGGACGGCATCCCGCGCTCCACCACCGGCATCCACGTCGAGGGTCTCGACGACGTCCTCGTGCGGCTGTCCCGGTGCTGCACACCCGTGCCGGGTGACGACATCATCGGGTTCGTCACCAAGGGCCGGGGAGTCAGCGTGCACCGCGCCGACTGCGCGAACGCCATGACCCTGGCGGGGGACGAGCCCGCCCGTCTCATCGAGGTGGAGTGGTCCGGGGCCACGCCCGGCGCCGTCTTCAGGGCGGGAGTCGAGGTGGTGGCCCTCGACCGCAGCAGGCTCCTGCGCGACGTCGCGAACGCGCTGTCGGTGCAGCACGTGAACATCGTGGCCTGCAGCACCCACACGGGCCAGGACCGCGTGGCCAAGATGCGATTCGAGTTCGAGCTCGGCGACCCCAACCACCTTGACGCCGTCCTGCGGATGATCAAGGGCATCGATGCCGTGTACGACGCATATCGCATCGTGCCCGGCGGCGGCGCGGACTAGCCTTCGCTGTCGTGCCGAGTTTCCAGACCAGCCCGGGTACCCGCGACATCCTGCCGCCCCAGGCCGGGCGCTGGCGCGCGCTCTCGGACGTCTTCGCCGACACCGTCCAGTCCGCCGGGTACGAGTGCATCATCCCGCCGATGTTCGAGGACCTCGGGGTCTTCCTCCGTCTCGGCGACGCCACGGACATCGTCACGAAGGAGATGTACGACTTCGTCGACAAGGGCGACCGCCACATCGCGCTGCGGCCCGAGCAGACCGCAGGGGTGTGCAGGGCCTTCGCCCAGCACCGCCCGGTCACGCCGTGGAAGGTGTGGTACTCCGGGCCCAACTTCCGCTACGAGAAGCCCCAGGCAGGCCGGTACCGCCAGTTCGACCAGGTCGGCGTGGAGGTCCTCGGCAGCGACGACGCACTCCTCGATGCCGAGGTGATCTCGCTCGCGTGGCAGTTCTTCGCGCGTCTCGGCCTGTCGAAGGTGGAGCTCGTCGTCAACTCGCTGGGCGAGGCGCACGAGCGGGCGGCGTACATCGAGGCCCTCCGGGCCCACCTCCAGTCGCACCGCGGCGACCTGTCGGAGGAGTCGGTGGCGACCCTCGCCAGGAACCCCCTCCGGGTCCTCGACTCGAAGCGGCCCCAGGACGCGCCGGTCATCGCGGCGGCCCCGCGCATCTCGGCCCACCTCTCGGAGGCGTCGGCCGGCCACTTCGCCGCCGTCCTGGCCGGGCTCGACGCGCTCGGTGTGCCGTACCGCGTGGACGAGATGCTGGTCCGCGGGCTCGACTACTACCGGCGCACGACATTCGAGTTCGTGTCGCTCTCGCTGGACGGGGCGCAGAACGCCGTCGGCGGCGGGGGCCGTTACGACGGCCTCGTCGAGGACCTCGGCGGTCCCGCCACGGGTGGCGTCGGGTTCGCGATCGGCGTCGACCGGACCCTGCTGGCATGCGACGCGGAGGGTGTGTTCGACACCGGCGCGGTGGCGCTCGACGCCTTCATCGTCGACGTCACTGACGGTCTCGCCGCCACGAGGCTGGCCGAGGCACTCCGTTCGGCCGGATACAGCGCCGACAGGGCGTTCGACGGACGCAGCATGAAGTCGCAGATGAAGGCGGCCGACCGCAGCGGCGCCGCCCTCGCCGTGATCATCGGGGCCGACGAGGCGTCGTCGTCCACCTGCACGGTCCGTAACCTTGCCACCTCGGAACAGGTGTCGGTCCCGCAGTCGGGTCTCGTCGCCCACGTCGCCGCGGCTCTCGGCGCCCGCACCCCCCGGAGGAAACCACAATGACACCCACTGCGATGCGCACCCACATGTGCGGCGAGCTCCGAGAGGGCGACATCGGCAGGCAGGTCTCGCTCTGCGGCTGGGTGGGCCGCCGCCGCGAGCACGGGGAGCACCTTGCCTTCGTGGACCTGCGCGACCACACGGGCATCATCCAGTGCGTCATCGACACCGGGGCCGACGTGCGCAGTGAGTACGTCGTGCGCATCACGGGCACCGTCCGCGCCAGGCCCGAGGGCACGGCGAACGACGCACTGCCCACGGGTGCGGTCGAGGTGGGGGAGTGCACCGTCGAGATCCTCAACGTCGCCGAGCCGCCCCCGTTCCCCGTGGACGCGCGCGCTGACGACGTGGACGAGGCGATCAGGCTGAAGCACCGGTACATCGACATCCGGCGCGAGCGGATGCAGCGCAACCTGCGCGTGCGCGCCGTGGTCAACAGCGCGATCCGCCGCGAGATGGAGAAGAACGGGTTCCTCGAGGTGGAGACCCCGTTCCTCATGCCCTCGACCCCGGAGGGCGCACGTGAGTTCTTGGTGCCTTCGCGCAAGGAGCCGGGCTCGTTCTTCGCCCTGCCCCAGTCGCCGCAGCTGTGGAAGCAGTTGTTGATGGTCTCGGGCGTCGACAGGTACTACCAGATAGCCCGCTGCCTGCGTGACGAGGACCTGCGGGCCGACCGGCAGTACGAGTTCATGCAGCTCGACGCCGAGATGTCGTTCGTGTCCCAGGACGACGTGCTCGACTACATAGGTCGTGCCGTGGTGGCGGCCGCGGAGGCCGTCACGGGGGAGCGCCCGCCGGAGATCGAGCGCATCACGTGGCGCGAGGCGATGGAGCGGTACGGGGTGGACAAGCCGGACCTCCGCTTCGGCCTCGAGCTCACGGAACTGACGCAGGTCTTCGCGGGCACCGAGTTCAAGGCCTTCGCCGGGGCGGGGTCGATCAAGGGCATCTGCGTCCGCGCGTCCGAGTACCCGGAGGCCGCCGCATCCGGCCGCAACAAGCTGGATGCGCTCACGGACAGGGCGAAGAAACTGGGGGCCAAGGGGCTCGTGTGGATCAAGGTGAACGGCGCCGAGCTGGAGTCGCCCGTGGCCAAGTTCCTCTCCGCCGACGAGAAATCCGCGCTGGTTGGCGCCATGGGCGCGGGGGACGGCGACCTCATGCTGATCGTCGCCGACGAGTGGTCGACATCCTGCGAGGTGCTGGGCCAGCTGCGCAACGACATCGGCCGCCCGCCGGTGTACGAGGGGCCGTACCGCTATGTGTGGGTCACCGAGTTCCCGCTGTTCGTCGGTCTCGACAAGACCACCGGCAAGCCGATCCCGGGCCACCACCCGTTCTGCCACCCGCACCCCGA
>CAZZFB010000012.1:17793-31517 GCA_964653385.1 uncultured Bifidobacterium sp.
CTCGCCGGCGAGGAGAACATCCGCGAGGTGATCGCCTTCCCGAAGACCCAGAGCGGCGCCGACCCGCTGACGAACGCCCCCACACCTGTCGACGCGAAGCACCTCGCCGAGCTCGGGCTGCGCATCCTCCCGCCCCCTGCCTCCTCCTAGTCGCAGATGGGCGACGACACGCTGTTCTCCGCCGCCGCGCGGGAGCGTCTGGCGATGCGTTCCCCGCTCGCGGCGCGCCTGCGCCCGCGCACCCTCGACGAGGTGGTGGGCCAGGAGCACCTGACGGCACCGGGGCGCCCGTTGCGCCGGCTGGTCGAGGCGGACGCGCTCTCGTCCGTCATCCTGTGGGGCCCGCCCGGCACGGGGAAGACCACGATCGCCGGGATCATCGCATCGACCACGCAGCGCGAGTTCGAGCGGCTGTCCGCGGTGACCGCCGGCGTGAAGGACATCCGCGAGGTGATCGAGCGGGCGAACGACCGCATCGGCCAGTACGCCCGTTCGACGCTCGTCTTCATCGACGAGATCCACCGGTTCTCGACCACGCAGCAGGACGCCCTCCTCCACGCGGTCGAGAGCGGCCTGCTGACCGTGATCGGCGCGACGACCGAGAACCCCTCGTTCTCGGTGAACCCGGCGCTGCGCAGCAGGTCCACGGTGTTCCGGCTCCACCCCGTGGGCGAGGAGGCACTCGTCGAGGTGATGCGGCGCGGCCTGGAGGCCGAGGGGCGAACCGCGCACGACGGCGTGCTTGAGCGGATCGCGGCCCGCTGCGCGGGTGACGCGAGGCAGGCACTCACCGCACTCGAGGTCGCGTGCGCCATCACGGAGACGGGCCCCGTGGGGATGGACGAGGCGGCGGCCGCGCTCGACACGAGCGTCCAGCGGCTCGACCGCGACGCCCACTACGACATCGCGTCGCCCTTCATAAAGTCGATGCGGTCCGGAGACGTCGACGCGGCGCTCCACTGGCTCGCGCGCATGGTCGAGGGCGGCGAGGACCCGAGGTTCGTCGCGCGCCGTCTCGTGATATTCGCCAGCGAGGACATCGGCACGGCCGACCCTCTCGCGCTTCCCGTGGCGTCTGCCGCCGCCACTGCCGTGGAGATGGTGGGCATGCCCGAGGCCCTCCACAACCTGGCCCACGCGGTCGTCCACCTGTCGCTCGCGCC
The DNA here is from genome assembly GCA_964653385.1 of uncultured Bifidobacterium sp. GTDB lineage: Bacteria > Actinomycetota > Acidimicrobiia > Acidimicrobiales > Ilumatobacteraceae > UBA2093. Next base: position 18,957 of record CAZZFB010000012.1, read on the forward strand.
GAAGAGCAGGGCAGTCACCTCGGCAGTGTGGGCCGCGGTCGAGGACGTCCGGGAGGGGCGCACGGGGGAGGTGCCCCCGATCGGGCCGGGAACCACGTCGTTCCGCCCGTTGGGCCGCCCCGACCTGTCCTACTACCGTGAGGACGATGTTTAGGCGCGCGTTCTGGTTCCTCCTCGGGGCGGTCTGCGGGGTGCTCGGCGTCGCGTGGGCGCGGCGCAAGACCGACGAGCTGCGCGAGGCGATCACGGTGGAGTCGGTCGCGCGGCTGGTGACGCGCACGGCGATTGCTCTTTGGCAACGGCTCAGCATCTTCCTCGTCGGCGTGACCACCTACGTGACGGGCGGGCGCGGTACCGGGGACGAACCCGACGTGCCCGCACCTGCCACCACGACGTCGACCACGCAGCGGCGCCATATTGCTCCGCAGCCGCGCAGCACCCACAGGTAGGCTCGTCCTTCCATGGCGACAGGAAGGCAACCGCAGTCCGCGGACGAGATCCGCAGTGCCTTCACGGGCTTCTTCGCCGAGAGGTCCCACTCGGTCGTGCCGTCGGCCAGCCTGATCCCGCACGACCCGACCCTGCTCTTCACGGTCGCCGGGATGGTGCCGTTCAAGCCCTACTTCCTCGGCGACGAGGCCGCCCCGTACTCGCGCGCCGTCAGCGTGCAGAAGTGCGTGCGGGCGGGCGGCAAGCACAACGACCTCGACGACGTGGGGCGCACGAAGCGCCACCTGGTCTTCTTCGAGATGCTCGGCAACTTCTCGTTCGGCGATTACTTCAAGTCCGACGCCATCCCGTGGGCGTGGGACCTGGTGACCGAGCGGCTCGGCTTCGACGGCGACCGCCTGTGGATCACCGTTCACGAGAGCGACGACGAGGCGGAGGCCATCTGGCACGAGCAGATCGGCGTGCCGATGGACCGCATCCAGAGGCTCGGCGACAAGGACAACTTCTGGCAGGCCGGTGACACCGGACCGTGCGGGCCGTGCTCCGAGATCCACATCGACAGGGGCCCTGCGTTCGGGCCCGACGGCGGTCCGCTGAACGACCCGCACGGCGACAGGTTCATGGAGTTCTGGAACCTCGTGTTCATGCAGTACAACCAGGCGCCGGACCGCACCCGCACGCCGCTCCCGCGCCCCAGCATCGACACCGGCGCCGGCCTCGAGCGCATCCTCGCGCTCCGCCAGGGCGTCGACTCAGTGTGGGAGACGGACGTGCTGTTCCCGCTCGTGGACAAGGCCGCCTCCCTCACGGGTGCCGCGTACGCGGCCGGCGACTACGGGCACCGGGAGAGCTTCAGCCTCAGGGTGCTCGCCGAGCACGCGCGGTCGTCCACCATGCTCATCAACGACGGCGTGTTCCCGTCCAACGAGGGCCGGGGCTACGTGCTGAGGCGCATCATCAGGCGCGCGATCAGGCACGCGTTCCTCCTCGGCACCGAGAAGCTCGTCATGCCCGGCCTCTCCGAGGTCGCCATCGACGTCATGGGCCGGGCATACCCGGATCTCCACGGCAACAGGGACTTCATCCTCGGGGTGCTCACGAAGGAGGAGGAGCGGTTCCGTCACACGCTGAAGACCGGCCTCGCCATCCTCGAGGACGGGATCTCGGGCGGCACCGCCGTGCTCCCGGGGTCGTCGGCGTTCCTGCTGCACGACACGTACGGGTTCCCCCTCGAGCTCACCCAGGAGATCGCCTCGGAACGCGGGGTCGAGGTCGACACGGCGGGGTTCGACGCCGAGATGCAGGAGCAGCGCCGCCGGGCCAAGGAGGCGCGCCGGTCGGGCCGCGCGGACGAGGACCGTGTCGAGTCGTACCGCGCCGTCATGGAGCAGCACGGGACCACCGACTTCGTCGGGTACACCCACGACACCGCCCAGTCCACCGTCCTCGCCGTGATCCCCGGTGACGGATCGACCGTCGAGGTCTTCCTCGACCACACCCCGTTCTACGCGGAGAGCGGCGGCCAGGTGGGGGACACGGGCCGCATCTACTGCGCCGACTTCGAGGCCGAGGTGCTCGACACCACGTTCGCCCTCCCGGGCCTGCGCCGCCACGTGTGCCGGCCCGTGCGCGGGGAGATCGAGGAGGGTGCGTCCGTGACGGCGTCCATCGACGTCGCAGCACGTGCCGCGACCAGGCGCAACCACACCGGCACGCACGTGCTGCACTGGGCACTGCGAACCGTGCTCGGCGAGCACGTCAAGCAGGCGGGTTCGCTGGTGTCACCCGACAGGCTGCGCTTCGACTTCAGCCACTACGCCGCGGTGACCCCCGAGGAGATCAGGCGCATCGAGGAGCTCGCGAACCGCGAGGTGCTGGCGAACACCGCAGTCGACGCGTCCGAGACGTCGAAGGAGGAGGCGCTGGCCGCGGGTGCGATCGCGTTCTTCGGGGACAAGTACGGGGACACCGTGAGGGTCCTGCGGGCCGGCAGCTCGGTGGAGCTGTGCGGCGGCACCCACGTGTCGGCCACAGGCGACATCGGCACCATCAAGATCGTGTCGGAGGGCAGCATCGGGTCGAACCTGCGCCGCATCGAGGCCGTCACCGGTGCCAACACCGTGCGCCTGATGCAGGGCTACGACGACGTGCTCGCCCGTGCCTCCGCGCTCGTGGGTTCCAAGCCCGAGGACCTCGTGACCGGGGTGGAGCGCCGCATCGAGGAACTGCGCGCCGCGCAGGACGAGGTGAAGACGCTCCGGGCGCGGCTCGCCAGCGGCCGCGCCGCCGAGCTGTCGGCCCGCGCCGAGGCGGGCACGGTCGTGGAGCGCATCGACGGGCTCACTGCGAACGACCTGCGCGACCTGGCCGTCGCGGTGCGCCAGCAGGGTGTGCCCGTGGTCGTGCTCTGCGGCATCACGGACACCGGCGGCGTGTCGCTCGTCGCGGCCGTCGGCCAGGGCGTCGACGTCCAGGCGGGCGAGCTCATCAAGGAGGCCGCGCGCAGCGTCGGCGGTGGCGGGGGCGGCAAGGGTGACGTCGCGACCGCGGGCGGCAAGAACCCCGACGGCATCGACGAGGCGCTGCGCATAGCGCGCGAGAAGGCCAGGTCGGCCTCCGCCCGCTCCTGACCGCCGCGAACTACCGTTCGGGCGTGCGCGTCATCGGACTTGACCTCGGGACGAAGAGGATCGGTGTCGCCGTGAGCGACCGCGGCGGGTCCGTCGCCTCGCCGCTCCTCGTCATCCAGCGCGCGAAGTCCCGGCGGGCCGACCATGCCGAGATCGCCCGCATCGTGCGGGAGGAGGAGGCAGAGGCGGTCGTCGTGGGGCTGCCGCTGAACATGGACGGCTCCCGCGGCCCGGCGGCGCGGTCGGCACAGTCCGAGGCTGACGTGCTCGTCGAGGTGGTCGGGGTCCCCGTGCACCTGCACGACGAGCGCCTGACGACGGTGACAGCCGAACGCTCGCTCAAGGAGGCGAACCTCGACGCGAAGCAGCGGAGGCTCGTCGTGGACAAGGTGGCGGCCGCGATCCTCCTGCAGTCATGGCTGGACTCCCGTCACGGGGGGACGACGTGAGGTCCACCGGGCAGGGCCGCGACCCGCTCCTCGCGGGTGACTGGGTGACTGACCCGTGGGACGAACCGGGTGCGCTGCCCGAGGATGCGCTCGAGGAGGAGCCGCCGTCGTTCGACGGCGCCAGGGGACCGCTGCGCAGCCTCGTCACGGTGCTCATCGTGACGGTCCTCCTCCTCGGCCTCTCGGGGTTGTGGGTGGTCCACCAGTTGAACCCGTCCGGCGAGCCCGGCACCGCGGTGAACTTCACCGTGGGGGAGGGTGACTCGCTCGACGAGGTCGTGGCGCGCCTGCACGACGAGGGGATCATCGGCAACGAGAGGCTGTTCTCGTGGTACGTGCGCTCGCGCGGGGGGCTCACGCCGTCGCCCGGCTACTACTCGTTGAGGCCCGGCGACAGTGCCGGCTCCATCGTGGACGCCCTCTCCACGCCTCCCGCACAGACCTTCGTGAACGTCACGTTCCCGGAGGGCTTCACCGTGGCGCAGATGGCCTCGCGTCTCTCGGAGAAGATGACGTTCTTCTCCGCGGCTGACTTCCTCGCGGCGGCGTCGGACGGGTCAGTGACGTCGGCCCTCGCGCCGGGGGGCACCCTGTCGATGGAGGGTCTTCTGTTCCCCGACACGTACCAGGTCTCGGGCGACGACACCGAGAGCAGGGTCGTCGCCCGTCTCGCCGCGATGATGGAGCGCGTGGCCCGCCAGGAGGACCTCGAGGCAGGCGCGAAGACGCTCGGCTACACGCCGTACGAGGTGCTGGTCATCGCCTCGATGATCGAGCGCGAGGCGAAGGTGGAGGCTGACCGGCCGAAGATCGCCCAGGTGATCTACAACCGCCTGGCGAAGACCGGCGACAAGAGGATGAGGCTCGAGATCGACGCAACCCTCCTCTACGGCGCGGACCCCTCGGCGTCCTTCGCCGACCTGAAGGCCGCCGACGGGCCGTACAACACCTACACGCGCTTCGGCCTCCCGCCCACGCCGATCGCGAACCCCGGCCGGGCGTCGATACGGGCCGCCCTGGCACCCGCGGGAAACCCGCCGCGGACCGACGAGGCGTGCGCCGGCCTGCCGGGCGGGACCAAGTGCGAGTACCTCTACTACGTGGTCGCCGCCGCGGACGGGACGCACGCGTTCGCGACCACGTACGAACAGCATCTCGCGAACGTCGAGAAGTCGCGGGCGGCGGGGTTGCTCCCGTGAACACGTCCGCACGGCGCAGGGCGGCCGTGATCGGGTCGCCGGTGTCGCACAGTCTCTCGCCCGCCATCCACCGCGTGTCGTTCGCCGCCCTCGGGGTCGACTGGACGTACGACGCGGTCGAGTGCCGAGCCGAGGAGGTCGGCGGGTTCCTCGCGTCGGCGGCGGCGGAGGGCTTCGGCGGGCTGTCGGTCACGATGCCGCTCAAGGAGGCGGTGATCGGCCACCTCCACGAGATCGACGATGACGCAGCCCTCCTGCGCGCGGTCAACTGCATCACCGTGCTGCCGGACGGGAGGCTGCGCGGGTCGAACACCGACGGCAGGGGCTGCCGCGACGCGCTCGCATCGGTCGGCGGTGTCGACGTCCCGTCGTCCCGCGCGGTCATCCTCGGTGCGGGCGGCACCGCGCGTGCCGTCGCGCTCGCTCTCGTCGCGGCGGGTGCCGAGGTCACGGTGTCGAACAGGTCGCAGGCGAACGCGGCGGCTCTGGTGGCGGCGGTGTCTGGTCACCCCGGCGCCCGCGGCTCGATCCGCGTCGGTTCCCCGCAGGACGTCGCAGGTGCCGACGTGCTCGTGAACGCGACGTCGGTGGGGATGAACACGGCGGAGCTCCCGGTGGATCCCGGTCTGCTGCACCCGGGTCTCACGGTCCTCGACGCGGTCTACTCGCCGTTGCGCACCGCGCTGCTCGAGGAGGCCTCCGCCCGGGGTGCCGCAACCGTCGACGGGCTGTGGATGCTCATCCACCAGGCACGCCACCAGCAGCAACTCTGGTTCGGCCGGATGGCGCCTGCGGAGCTGATGCGCGCGGAATCAGAGCGGGAACTGGCGCGACGCCCCAAGTAGCCTGACGGGGTGCTGCGCTACCTGACCGCCGGAGAATCCCACGGCCGGGCCCTGACCGTGATCGTGGAGGGCCTGCCCGCAGGCCTTCCCGTGCTCGCGTCGGACATCGAGGGCGAGCTCGCCCGCCGCCGCCTGGGTTACGGGCGTGGTCCCCGGCAGAGGTTCGAGCAGGACGTCATCACCCTCGTCGGCGGCGTCCGCCACGGCCGCACGCTCGGCTCGCCCGTGGCGATCGAGATCCAGAACTCGGAGTGGTTCCGCAGCGACAAGTGGCATGCCGAGATGTCGCCGGAGCCCGGCGCCACCGAGACGCCCCTCACACAGCCCCGCCCCGGCCATGCAGACCTCGTCGGGATGCAGAAGTACGGGTTCAGCGACGCGCGCGACGTCCTGGAGCGCGCCAGTGCCCGGGAGACCGCGGCACGCGTGGCGGCGGGTTCGCTCGCCAAGCTCCTGCTCTCCCACCTCGGGGTGGGGATCCTCAGCCATGTCGTGCAGATGGGGTCGGCCCGCGTGCAGGGCGGCGTGCTGCCCACGATGGACGACCTCGGCCGCATCGATGCCTCCGAGGTGCGCTGCGCCGACGAGACCGCGGCACAGGCGATGGTCGCGGAGATCAAGAACGCCGCCCGCGAGGGCGACAGCCTCGGCGGGATCGTGGAGGCAGTCGCCCACGGCGTCCCGATCGGGCTCGGCAGCCACGTGCACTGGGACCGCAAGATCGACGCACTTCTCGCCCAGGCCGTGATGAGCATCCAGGCGGTCAAGGGTGTCGAGATCGGCGACGGCTTCGAGGTGGCAGGGCTGGTCGGCAGCAAGGCGCACGACCCGATCATGTGGGACGCGGCGAACTCGCGGTACGTGCGGGAGGGCCACCGTTCGGGCGGCACGGAGGGCGGCATCACCACCGGCGAGCCGCTGATCGTGCGCGCCGCGATGAAGCCGCTCGCCACCCTGAACCGGCCGACGCTGAAGACGGTGGACACCGTCACCAAGGAGGAGACGGTCAGCTTCAAGGAGCGCACCGACGTCACGGCAGTGCCGGCGCTCGGTGTCATCGTGGAGACGATGGTCGCGCTCGTGCTGGCGTCGGAGGCCCAGCGCAAGTTCGGGGGCGACTCCCTGCGCGAGTTCGTGGCCAACGCAGAGTCGTTCAAGAACACCCTGCGGTGACGCCGTGGCGTCACCGAGGTTCATCGTGCTCGTCGGCCTGATGGGGTCCGGCAAGAGCGCCGTCGCCCGGCGTCTCGCCGCGTCCATGGACGCGGCCCTGCTCGACACCGACAAGATGGTGGAGGACGCGGCCGGGCGGACGGTGCGCGAGATCTTCGCGGAGGACGGCGAGGAGGCCTTCCGTGCGGCCGAGGAGGAAGCGCTCCGCTCCGCGCTCGGCGGCGGGTCCCGGGCGGTCATCGCCGCCGCGGGCGGTGTCGTCACCCGGGAACAGAACCGGGACCTCATCAACGGGGCGCGGCGAGACGGCGCCGCGTGGGTGGTGTGGCTGAGGACGGACCCGGAGGCCCTGGTGGAGCGCGTGTCGCGCGGCGGGCACAGGCCGCTCCTCGATGACGACCCCCGGGCCACCCTCGTGCGCCTGCACGACGAGCGCTCGCCCCTGTACGAGGAGGTCGCGGACACGGTCATCGACACCACCGGGATCAGCGTGGAGGACGTCGCGCGGGCTGTGTCCGCCGCGTACTCCGCCGCGGACGGCGGGGGGAGTGGTACGAATGGGTGACATGCGCACCGTCACCGTGAACGTCGGCCACACGGCCTACCCGGTCTTCGTGGGCCACGGCGCGCGCCACGAGCTCGCCGGTGTGCTGCCCCCCGCGGCGCGCCGTGTCGCGGTGGTCACCCAGGAGGGCGTGCCCGTTTCGCTCGTCCCGTCGTTCGGCGGGGCCGACGTGAGCGTGCACCGCATCGGAGCCGGCGAGGAGCACAAGTCGCTCTCCACGGTGGAGTCGCTCTGCCGTGCGTTCTCCCGGGAGGGTCTCACCCGCAACGACGTCATCGTGGGGGTCGGCGGCGGGATGGTCACGGACGTGGCGGGATTCGCCGCCTCCGCGTACCACCGCGGAATCCCGGTGATGCACGTGGCCACGTCGCTCCTCGGGATGGTCGATGCCGCGGTCGGGGGGAAGACCGGCGTGAACATCCCCGAGGGGAAGAACCTGATCGGCGCCTTCTGGCAGCCGAGCGCGGTCGCCTGCGACCTCGACGCCCTCGACACGCTCCCCGCGCGCGAGCAACGGTGCGGCATGGGCGAGCTCGCCAAGTACCACTTCATCGCGCGCGAGGACCTCGCCTCGCTCGGGCTGGCGGACCGCATCGCGCGCGCCGTGGAGATCAAGGCCCGCATCGTCGAGTCCGACGAGCGCGAGGGGGGAGTGAGGGCGCTGCTGAACTACGGCCACACCCTCGCCCACGCGGTCGAGTCGCTCACCTCCTACTCGATCGCGCACGGCGAGGCCGTGGCACTGGGCCTGCTGTTCGCCGGCCATCTCGGGGTGAGGATGGGGCGCATCGACGCGGCGCGCCTCGCCGAGCACTACGCGGTCGTGCGGGGCACCTACTCGCTCGACGTGCGGATGCCCGCGGGCATCGAAGCCGGTGCGCTCATCGAGGAGATGGGCAGGGACAAGAAGGCTCTCTCCTCGCTGACCTTCGTTCTCGACTCGGCACGGGGCCTCGAGGTGGTGCCGGGGGTGCCCGCGGAGATGATCGAGGCCGCCTACGCCGATTTCGTCGCGGAAAACGGCTGAGCCTCCGGCGCCCGCGGGGCTACCGTGGGGCCATGCCGCCGCGCAGCATCCTCGTGATCCACGGTCCGAACCTGAACCTCCTGGGCGAGCGCGAGCCGGCGACCTACGGCACCGACACCGTCGACGACCATGTCGGGCGCGTCCGCGCCGTCGCATCGCGCTCGGGGGTCACGGTCGACTCCTTCCTGTCGAACTCCGAGTCCGAGATCGTGTCCGCCGTGCAGGGTGCCCGCACCGCCCACGGCGCGATCATCATCAACGCGGGCGCGCTCACCCACTACTCCTGGGCGCTCCATGATGCGCTGCGGGCCTTCGACGGCCCGAAGATCGAGATCCACATCTCGAACCCGGGCGCGCGGGAGGGCTTCCGCCACACGAGCGTCATCGCCCCGGTCGTGAACGGCACCATCGCCGGTTTCGGCGGGCTCGGCTACGACGTGGCGGCCCACACGGCAGTCGCGCTCCTCGGATGAACCAGCCGCGGGCGCCGCGCCTGGCCGGCAGGTTCCCGGCGGAGTGGCTGCTCGTGCCCCGCGCAGAGGACATCCGCTGGCTCACCGGTTTCTCCGGGAGCACAGCCACCGCACTCGTCGCACAGGACGGCCGCGTTGTGCTGCTCGTGGACGGTCGCTACGTCGAGAGGGCCGCCGACGAGGCGGTGGAGGCCGGCCACGAGGTCGAGGTGGTGCGCACCGCGGGAGGTGCGGCGGTCATCGCCGACGTCGCCGCGAGGGTGGGCGACTCGGAGGTCTCGGTGGACCCGCACGCCGTCACCGCGGCGTTCATGGACGAGCTGTGCGCACGGGTCCGCGTTGTGCGAGGGCAGTGCCCCGTGGCCGTTCTCCGCAGGGTGAAGGACGGCACCGAGCTCGCGCTGATCGAGCGCGCGGCGGCGATCGCCGACGAGGCCCTCCAGGGAGTGGTCGCCGACGGTCTCGCCGGCCGCACGGAGGCCGAGGTGAGGTTGCGTCTCGACAGCGAGATGCTCCGGCTGGGCGCCGACGGCATGTCCTTCCCGACGATCGTCGCGTCGGGTCCGAACGGGGCGCGCCCGCACCACGAACCGTCACGCCGCGAGATCACCGACGGCGACATGGTCGTCATCGACATGGGTGCCGAGGTCGGCGGGTACCGGTCCGACATGACGCGCACGGTTGCTGTGGGCTCCGTCGCGCCCGAACTCGCCGTGATGCACGCGGTCGTCGCCGAGGCCCAGGCGGCCGGGCTCGCCGCCGTGCGGGCCGGGGTTGCCGGGTCCGGTGTGGACGGCGCGGTCCGGGCCGTGTACCGGGAGCACGGCGTCGAGCACGAGTACCTCCACGGCACAGGCCACGGCGTGGGGCTGGTCATCCACGAGTCCCCGATCATGGGGCCGACGTGCAGCGAGGTCCTGTCCGCCGGTGAGGTGGTGACGGTGGAACCCGGGCTCTATCGTAAGGGGGTCGGTGGGGTCCGTATCGAGGACCTCGTCGAGGTGACCGCAACCGGTTGCCGAATCCTCACCCACACCCCCAAGGAACTGTCATGCCCGCCATCAGCACGAACGACCTGAAGAACGGAATCACCCTCGAGCTCGACAACGGCCTGTTCACGGTCGTCGAGTTCCAGCACGTCAAGCCGGGCAAGGGCGGGGCGTTCGTGCGGACGAAGCTGCGCAACCTGCGCAACGGGAACCTGCTCGAGAAGACGTTCAACGCCGGCATCAAGGTGGAGCAGGCCATCCTCGAGAAGCGCGACATGCAGTTCCTCTACAAGGACGGGGACGACTTCGTGTTCATGGACACCGAGTCCTACGACCAGACGACCGTGCGTCCCGCGGCGCTCGGTGACGCGGCCGACTACCTCATCGAGTCCGCCGTGGCGATCATCGCGACGTACCAGGGCGAGATCGTGTCCGTCGAGATCCCGGCCTCGGCCGAGCTCACCATCGCCGAGACCGAGCCCGGCGTGCAGGGCGACCGCGTGAGCGGTGCCCGCAAGCCGGCCACGCTCGAGACCGGCAAGGTGATCCAGGTGCCGCTGTTCGTCAACCCCGGCGACAAGGTCAAGGTCGACACCCGCACCGGCGACTACATCACCCGCGTCTGATGGCCACGGGCAACGGCACCCCGCGCCGCCGCGACGCCCGCACAGAGGCGCGCGAGCAGGCCGTGATGCTCCTCTACGAGGCCGAGCAGCGGTCCGTGCCCGTCGCGGTGCTGCTGGAGGAGAGGACGATCGTCTCGGAGGAACTGACGTCCCTCCTCGTCGACGGCGTCGAGTCCGCGATGGACTCGCTGAATGCGACCATCGCGCGCCACTCCAAGGGCTGGACGATCGAGCGGATGCCGGTCCTCGACCGCGCGATCCTCCGCATGGGGATCTTCGAGCTCACCTCACGCGACGACGTGCCCACCGCCGTCGTCATCGACGAGGCGGTCGAGCTCGCCAAACGGTTCTCCACCGACGACTCAGGACGGTTCGTCAACGGCGTGCTCGCCGCGGTGGCACGCGAGGCCCGTCCCCAGGGTTCGTGACGGCGCAGTGAGGCCCGGCATCCGGTTGCGCGCACCACGGGCGTCGACCGCGGTGATGGTCGTTCTCGTGGCTCTCCATGCGCTGTGGGCGACCCGCCTCCAGTGGGACATCCACCGGGGGCTCGGGACGTCCTCCTACGACGTCGGTCTCTACGACCAGGGGGCCTGGTTGCTGTCCAGGTTCGAGGCGCCCTTCGTGACCCTCATGGGCAGGAACCTCCTCGGGGACCATGCGTCCCTCGTCATGTTCCTCGTGGTGCCGTTCTACTGGTTGGTCCCCGGGACGGAGACCCTCCTCGCCATCCAGTCGGTGGTGGTCGCCGCCGGCGCGCTGCCCCTGTACTTCTTCGCGCGGCGGCGGCTCGGCGGCCACGTGATGCCCGTCGTCATCGGGGCGACGTGGCTCGTCAACCCTGCCGTCAACGGTTCCAACCTGGAGAACTTCCACCCGGACTCGTTCCTCGGGCTCTTCCTCCCGTTGGCCCTCTACGCGGTGCTGGAGAAGAGATGGCGCCTGTACTGGGTGGCGGCGGTCCTGTGCATGACGGTGAAGGAGGACGTGTCGCTCGTCCTCGTGCCGCTCGGGCTGGTCATGATGCTGCGCGGGGAGCGGCGCAGGGGCGCACTCACGGCGGTCGCCGCGGTCGCGGCGTCCCTTGCCGGGATGTTCCTGCTGATGAGGTCGTTGATCGGCGTCCCGACACGCAACGCGTGGAGAATCCCGTTCGGGGGCGTCGGGGGGTTCCTGAAGGAGTCCGTGACGAACCCGGGGAACGTGCTGTCGTACCTGTCGAGCGAGGGCCGACTGTTCTACCTCTGGCAGATGTTCGTGCCGTTCGGTCCCGTGTTCCTCCTGGCCCCGGAGATCGCCGCCGTCAGCGTGCTCGTGCTGACGGGGAATGTCGTGAGCAACTTCTGGTACCAGTTCCACATCGGTTACCACTACTCGCTGGTGGCCGTGCCTGCGATCGCGTTCGCGACCGTCGTCGGGGCGGCGCGCCTCCACCGGGACTCGCGGCCGCTCGCCGTCACCGTGGTCGCACTGTGCTCCCTCGTGTCGGGCCTGATGTGGACGGCACTGCCCGGTGCGCGCAACGAGATCGCCCACTGGCCGGCGTCCCATCCCGTCGCGGTCGCCGCGAGGGAGATCATCAAGGAGGTGCCCGACGACGCGGCGGTGGCGGTGTTCCACTCGCTCGCGCCCCACATGGCCCACCGTGTCCACGTGTACCAGTTCCCCAACCCGTTCAGGGTGGTGCTCTACGGCACGGACATCAGCCTCGAGGGCACGAGGGACCCGCGCGCGGACATCGTCGAGTGGGTCGTGCTGCCGCTGTCCATGGACGAGGACATGAGGAGGGACTGGGCGGCCATCGCCGGGGACTTCCGGACAGTCGCCCGAAACGACCACTGGGCGGTGTTCCGGCGCATCACCCCGCCAGTGTCCCCCTGACCGCCGCCCGTGCCCGACCCCGGTTGACGGGTCGGTGGCGCCGGCCCGGCACACCGTGTAGAGTCATTCCGACCGTCAAACGGGTCCCGTGAGGCCCGAACGGAAGGACAACCGCATGGATCACACCACGACGCACGCACGCCCCGCTCGCGGGGCGTTTTTCTTGCCCCGGAACATCTCGACACTGCCGCGCGCGTGAACCCGCCCGCCGCACACCGCGAGACGCGCATTCTCGACGGCGACGACATCCGTCG
>CAZZFB010000013.1:0-30223 GCA_964653385.1 uncultured Bifidobacterium sp.
GAAACGACGAGATTTTGCTTGTTCTTGGGGGTTCTCACACCCCCATTCTCCCAGTCCGGGGCCCTCGCCACACCCCGGCATGGGTCACCTTGTAGGTTCTTTCGGGTCATGAGGGACGCAGCACACATGCCAGGGACCGTCCTCGGCGGGCGGTACCTGATCGGGGATCTCCGCTCGGAGGCAACCCTCGCGAACGCCGGCGCCATGCAGTTCGACGCCACCGACCTGTCGTCCACGCAGCTGGTGTCGGTGCGTATCGCCCCTCTCTCCCGCCTGGTGGACCCGCTCCTCGGTTCCACCACCTCCACGGACGCCCTCGCGGTGTTCGAGGCGCAGTGTGCGGTGGCCGAGAGCCTCAGCCACCCCTGCATCGAGACGGTCTACGACCACGGTGACGCCACCCTCGACGGCGAGCGGTACGTGTACACGGTCGCCGAGCGCCTGGCAGGGGGGTCATTGCGGGAGTTCCTCGACCGCGGCCGCCGGCTGAGCCCCAGCCAGGCTCTCATCGTGGGTGTGGACGTCTGCCGGGCCCTCGACGCGGCCGCCAAGCAGGGGGTCGTCCACGGGGACATCCGCCCCAGCAGGCTCGTGTTCGGCCTGGACCGGCGGGTCCGGATCGTGGGTTTCGGGGCCCCGCTGCGGCCGGTCGACTCCTTGACCCTCGACCAGGCCCTGTTCAGTGCCCCCGAGCTGGCCGACGGCAGCCCGCGCACGGCGTCGTCGGACGTCTACTCGCTGGCCCTCGTGCTGGTGGAGGCGATGACGGGCGAGAATCCGTTCGCTGCCGACACGGCCGCCGCCGCCTTCGTGGCGCGCGTCGACAAGCTGCTGCCCGTGAGCGCCGACTTCGGCGCGCTCGCCGCGGTACTGGAGCGTGCGGGCAGACCGAACGCGGGGGAGCGCTACACCGCGCGCGAATTCGGCCAGGCACTCGTCGCGGCCGCCGAGAAGCTGCCGCGCCCCACACCGATCGACATCGTGGGCACCGGTCTCTTCGACGAGGAGGTCGCCAAGTCCGACCCGTCGCAGCCCGTCCCGCGCCCTGACTTCTCGGACGTGGAGCCGGTCGCGAACGACGCGCCGAGCGGGCCGATCCTCATCCGCACCACGCCGAACATCGGCGAGGCGGACATCACGAACCCCCGCGGCACGGCACGCACGCCCGACCCGTCCGGCGGCACCCCTCTCGTCATCGGCGGCGACGAGACCGGGCCTGTCACGCTCGACATCGAACAACTGCAGAGACTCTCCGCGGAGGACCCGACCGAGCCCGCGCCGCGCCCGCGCAAGCGCCGCTGGGGCATTCGCATCCTGGTGGCCACGCTTGCATTGCTTGTCGCCGGCGGCGGCGCGACCGGCGCCTACTTCACGGTGCTCAACCCGAAGAACCCCGTGCCGCAGCTCGCCGGCCTCACCGAGGCGGAGGCCCGCAACCAGGTGTCGAAGTTCGGCTGGGGCATCACGGTGCGCCTCGAGCGCAGCGACTCGGTGCAGGCCGGACAGGTGATCTCCACAGACCCGGTGATGGGTGCGAACGTGGCCAAGCGCGACACGTTGACCCTGGTGGTCAGCGAGGGGCCGACCCTGTCGGAGCTCGTGGACCTCACCGGGCTCACTGCAGACGCCGCGAAGGCCAAGCTCGCCGAGCTCGGGCTGCAGGCCTCACCCGTCGACGTCCCCGACGAGGCCGTCCCCGCCGGCACCGTGGTCTCGTGGTCGGTGCCGGACCAGGCCGCGCTGAAGGCAGGCGATTCCGTCGTCAAGGGCACCACTGTCGCGGTGAACATCTCCACCGGCCCCGCCCTGCGGGACGTGCCGGACCTGTCGAAGCTCACTGTCGCGGATGCGACCGCCAAGCTCACGGAGATGGGCCTGGTTCTCGTGGAGGGCGAGAAGAAGCCCCACCCGGAGATCGCGGCGGACCAGGTGTCGGCGCAGGTCCCTGCCGCAGGGGAGAAGCTCGCCAAGGGCGGCACCGTGACAGTCACGGTCTCCGCGGGCCAGCAGACCACTCTCATCCCGAGCATCTACGGCAAGGACCTGGCGACCGTCAAGGAGCGCCTGGAGAAGTACGCCATGGTCATCGGCAAGGTCACCGGCGACGGCAAGCGGGGCCTCAGGGAGGCCCGGATCGACGGCAAGAAGGTCAAGAACTTCGAGCGGGTCATCGTCGGTAAGACCGTCGACCTCATCTTCCCCTAGTCTCGCCCCGACGGTCATCACGACAGAGGGGGAGACCATGGGAGAACTGCAGGGACGCGTCGCGATCATCACCGGCGCAGGGCGCGGCATCGGCCGCGAGCACGCGCTGCTCTTCGCGGCGGAGGGCGCAAAGGTCGTCGTGAACGACCTCGGCGGTGCCAACGACGGCACGGGCAACGACGCCACGCCGGCACAGGAGGTCGTCAACGAGATCAAGGCCATGGGCGGCGAGGCGATCGCGAACTACGACAACGTGGCCGACTGGGAGGGCGCCCAGCGCATGGTCAACATGGCCGTGGAGACGTTCGGCGACCTCGACATCCTGGTCAACAACGCCGGCATCCTGCGCGACCGCGTGCTCGTGAACATGACGGAGGCAGAGTGGGACGCGGTCATCGCGGTCCACCTGAAGGGCCACTTCGCGCCGTCACGCTGGGCGGCCGCGTACTGGCGCGAGCAGCACAAGGCGGGCGTCACCAAGCCGCGCAACATCGTGCACACGTCGTCGACGTCCGGCCTCTTCGCCAACCCGGGCCAGTCCAACTACGGCGCGGCCAAGACCGGCATCGCGACGTTCTCGCAGATCCTCGCGAAGGAGCTCGCGCGCTACAACGTGAAGAGCAACTCGATCGCGCCGGCGGCGCGCACGCGCCTCACGATGGCCACACCCGGCCTCGGCGACCGCATCGCGGAGCCGGAGAACAAGGGGGCCTTCGACGAGTGGGACCCCGCGAACATCTCGCCGCTCGTGGCGTACCTGTCCTCGGCGAAGTGCGAGTTCACCGGCGAGACGTTCTTCGTGAAAGGCGGCGAGGTCACCCGCATCAGGAGCTGGGAGCGCGCGGAGAGCATCGACCAGGACGACCGGTGGGGCGTGGCGGAACTCACAGTTGCGCTCAACAAGATGGCCTCGGAGGTCAAGGGATAGGGGACTACCCTCAAGGGTCGCCCCATGAACCCCCGACCGCTCGAAGAACAGGAAGAACTGCGCCCGCACGGGCGTGAGTCCGTGGCCGTCGAGTTCGGCGGCGTGGACGAGGTCTCCATCCTCGCGTGGACCGCGATGATCCCGCGCCGCATGGCGCGAAGGATGGGAATCACCCGCAAGTGGGCCACGCTCATCGTGGTGCTCGCGGGCCTCTTCACCACCAGTTCCACGATCACTGTCCTCGTGGTGTCCCTGGAGACGATCTCGAGGGACCTCGGCTCCTCGGTGACCACCCTCAACTGGTCGATCACGGGCCCGATGCTCGCGTTCGGGGTCGTCGGGCCGGCATACGGCAAGATCGGCGACCTGTACGGGCACAAGAAGGTGTACGTCTTCGGCCTGCTCTTCTCCGGCATCTTCGCCGGGGCCACCGTGTTCGCGTGGGACGGCCCGTCGATGGTGCTGTTCCGCCTGCTCTCCGCCGTCGCGGGCGCCGCGACCGGCCCGGCGGCCATGGCCTACGTGAACCGTCTGTTCGAGCCCCACGAACGGGTGCGACCCCTCGGCCTCTGGAGTTTCACCACGGCGGGCGCACCCGTGCTCGGTGTCGTCATGGGCGGCCCCTTGGTGCAGGCGATCGGCTGGCAGATGATCTTCGTGATCCAGGCACCGCTCCTGGTGGGGGCGTCGCTCCTCGCGTGGAGGCTGCTCCCGCAGACGTCGCGGTCGAAGGACGTGAAGTTCGACGTGAAGGGCTCCGTTGCCCTCGGGTTCGGTGCCACGTTGCTGCTCCTCTCCGTCAACAGGGGCCACTCGTGGGGGTGGACGTCACCGTGGATCATCGGCAGCGCCGTGGCCTCGGTGACTGCGCTCTGGTTGTTCGTGCGGATCGAGCGCACGGCGGAGGCCCCGCTGATGCCGCTCGTGTGGCTGCGCACACCGAACATCATCCTGCCGATCGGCATCCAGTCCCTGCTGAACTTCGCCTACATGGGCGGGTTCATCGTGGTGCCCCAGATGCTCGAGATCGGGCTCGGGTTCACTCCCGCCCACATCGGGTGGCTCGTGATCGCCAGGCCTCTCGCGTTCTCCATCACCGCGCCGCTCGCCAGTTTCTTCACCATGCGCGTCGGCGAACGGGTGTCGGGCATCGTCGGGGCGGTCGGGATCGTTCTTTCCATGGCGATCCTCGGGACGATCGACGCGTCATCCCCGGATTTCCTCATCGCCCTCGGGCTGGGGCTCTCCGGTGTCGGTTTCGGAATCGCCGGGCCGGCACTCGGTGCCCTGGTGGCCAACTCTGTGGACGACGACACCGTCGGCGTCGCCGGTGCGATGCAGCAGCTCCTCAGCCAGATGGGCGCCGTCCTCGGCTCCACTGTCATGATCTCCATCCACGAGATGACCGCGTCGAGCGGCGTGGTCCAGAGCTACGCGTACGCGCTGATGAGCGGCGTGGGAACGGCGGCTGCCGCGACGCTCCTGGCCACGCGGTTGCGCCCGACGGACCGCAGCCTGCTGGAGGATGCACTCACGCCGTGATGGCGCGGATCTCGGCTGCGACCTGCTCTGCGCGGTCGTCCTGGGGGACGGACATCTGGAGGGCCATGATCTTGGTGATGTCGCCCTCCACCTTGATGCGCCCGCTCATGAACGCCTGCATCGTGCTCGCCGGGTCCTGGTCGACGAAGAGCTGGCGGGCGGTGTCGTAGTCGGTCGTCACGGTCAGGTCGGGGGAGTCAATGGCACCGAGGTCCATGCTGAGGCCCCCCTCCGAGGTGTCGATGTGGGCACGCACCGTGCCGTCGCCGAAGGGGACGCCGATGGCCACCACGTTGATGCGGATCTGGACGGGGATCTGCGGGATGTTCGCCTCGTGGCGCTCGCGTATGCCGCGGGCGGCGGCGATCCATTCGGGGGAGAGGAAGAGGTGTGACATGGGATCCGGGGGAGTGCGTTAACAGTCTGTAAAGCACTGTGGAATCTAGGCGGAGAACGGCGAGAATCGTGCAATGCCCCGGATTCTCGTCTCTGAAGAACTCGCCGAGAGCGGCCTCGCCAAGATGCGGGCCGCCGGCCACGAGGTGGACGTCAGGGTCGGCCTGTCCCCCGAGGAGCTGCGCCAGGCCATCAAGGGTGCGCACGCGCTGGTCGTGCGCTCGGCGACAAACGTCGACGACGCGCTCCTGGCGGCAGGGACGGACCTCCTCGTCGTGGGGCGCGCGGGTGTGGGCCTGGACAACGTGGACATCGAGGCCGCAACCCGCCGCGGCGTGATGGTGGCGAACGCCCCGGAGTCCAACATCGTCTCCGCCGCCGAGCACACCATGGCGATGCTGCTCGCCGTCGCGCGCAACGTGCCCCAGGCCCACGCCGCCCTCGTGCAGGGGCGCTGGGAGCGCAGCAAGTGGGAGGGTGTGGAACTGTTCGACAAGGTCCTCGGCGTGGCGGGGCTCGGTCGCATCGGCAAGCTCGTGGCCCAGCGTGCCGCCGGCTTCGGCATGCGCATCATGGCGTACGACCCGTTCGTGAGCGAGGAGCGCGCCCGGGCGATGAACATCGAGCTGGTCGACCTGGACACCCTCATCGAGCAGTCGGACTTCCTCACGGTCCACCTGCCGAAGACGAAGGAGACGATCGGGCTCATCGGCGCGGCGGCCATGAAGCGGGCGAAGAACTCCCTGCGCATCATCAACGTGGCGCGCGGCGGGATCGTGGACGAGGCAGACCTCGCCGACGCCGTGAAGAACGGCGTGATCGCGGGTGCCGCGCTCGACGTGTTCTCCAAGGAGCCCATGACGGACTCCCCGTTGTTCGGCATTGACGGCATCGTGGTCACGCCGCACCTGGGGGCGAGCACCACGGAGGCCCAGGACCGGGCCGGCGATCACATCGCCGACCAGATCAACCTGGCCCTCGCCGGTGACTTCGTGCCCTACGCGGTGAACATCTCCGCCGCCGACGCGAACGAGACGATGAAGCCGTACCTGCCGCTCGCCGAGCGACTCGGCGCGCTCTTCGCCTCGGCCGCCGCCGCGGACATCACCGAGCTCGAGGTCATCGCATCGGGTGAGATCGGCGCGTACGACACCAGTCTCCTGACCCTCAGCGCCATGAAGGGTTTCTTCGGCGGGCGCGTGGACGAGCAGGTCACGTACGTGAACGCACCGCAGGTGGCGGCGCGCCTCGGCATCGAGGTCAAGGAGACCAAGATCGCCGGCGGAGGAGGGGACTACGTCAACCTGGTCACCCTGCGCGCCGGCACGCACAGCATCGCGGCCACGCTGGTGGGCCAACGCCGGCAGGCCCGCATCGTTCTGGTCGACGACCACATCACTGACGTCCCGCCGAGCGACCACATGCTGGTCGTCCGCAACGACGACCGTCCGGGCGTCATCGGTGTCGTCGGGACGCTGCTCGGCAACCACGACGTGAACATCGCCGACATGGACGTGGGCCGTGCCCTCACCCCCGGCACGGCGTTGATGGTCATCGCGCCCACGGCCGAGGTGAGCGAGGCCGTGCTGGACGAGCTCCGCGCCGCACCCGGCATCATCGAGGTCATCGCCCTCCGTGGGTGAACCCGTTGACGTCACCGCCCGCGGTTCCTGCGGTACATTCGGCGCGTGCCGTACTCACTGACACTCGCCCAGAAACTCACCATGATGCAGAACCGCTGGACGGTGACGCGCACGGACACCGCACCGGTGGACATCGGATTCATCGTGCAGAAGCGAATGGCCCTCAAGGAGAGCGTCACCTGCACCGCCCCCGACGGGTCTGGTGTGGTGTTCCGGATCCAGGGGCGCAAGGTGATCGAGCTGGGCGGCGTGTACGACGTCCTCGACGGGACTGACGCCCCTATCGGCACCATCGCCAAGGACTTCAGGGCGTCGCTCGGGCGTTCCACCTACGTGATCGAGACCCCGCAGGGGCGCTGGACGCTCACCGAGACCAGCCAGATGCAGGCCATCCTGCGGCGTGTCGTCAACCTCGTCAGCGACATCCCGTGGTTGCTGCGCGTGCAGTTCGCCCTCCTGAACGAGTCCGGGGCCCAGGTCGGCCACGTGAACCGCGCCAACATGAAGATCAAGGACACCTACGACATCCGTGTCGACGACGACAGGCTGGACATGCGCATGGCGGCCGCCATGGGCGTCGCCGTCGACGCCTTCATGAACCGCTGACGGCCCGGTCGAGCACCGCCGAACACGCTGTGTTCCGGCGGCCCGTCCCCGTTCGGTTTATCGTTCCCGCATGAGCAACGACAGACAGCAACGCCTCATCTCGGACATGCGCGGGGTGCGTTACGGCGAGGTGCTCGGCATCTTCGCCCGCAATGACGAACTCGAGGGCGAGGTGTACGGCACCCAGATGATCAACGACTGCCCGCAGGAACTCTGGGACAGGCTGGACGCCGGCGAGATCGCGAAGGACCTCGGTGCGCTCTTCGTGAAACTGAACGGCCCGCGGTACTGGGTTCTCGACGGCCTGGGCTCCAAGGTGGCCACCATCGAGCCGGTCATGCGGGAGTTCGGCGGCATCATGATGCGCCGCATCGCCACCATCCCGCTCGGCAAGCAGCCCGGGGGAGTGCCGTACATGATCCGCAACGTGAACCGCGGCTCCGTGTTCTTCTGGGACGCCGGCAAGACCGTGTACGAGCTCGTCGACACCGAGGGCCGCAACTTCGTGATGCAGGCCTACTGCGTCGGCGTCGACAAGACCCTCACCGAAGAGAACCTTGCATCCCTCGGCTCGCGTCTCGCCCTGCCGGAGGGCTGGTCGTTCCGCACCCGCGTGCTCGACGAGGAGCTCGTCGTGGACACGACCGACCACCTCGCCACGGTGGTGCAGGACGAGCTCGAGAACACCTACACGCTCCCGTACTAGCCCGCGCCGGGTCTCAGCGGGCCGCGTTCAGTGCGTCGCGGGTGTCGCGGGCCACGCGCGCCGCGCCGCCGACATGGTTGCCGGGGTCTGCGTACAGGATCGCGCGGGAGGAGTTCACGATGAGCCCTGCCCGCCGTGAGTCGGCCCCGTTGTTGACAACCTCCGCCGGATCCCCGCCCTGCGCGCCGACGCCGGGCACGAGCAGCGGCATGTCGCCCACGATGCCCCGCACCTCGGCCAGTTCGGCCGGGTACGTGGCGCCGACCACAAGGGCGACCTCGCCGCGTCTTGACCATTCGTCGGCAGCCCGCCGCGCGACGTGCCGGTACAGCGGCTCGCCGTCGATGAGGCGTGACTGGAACTCGCCGCTGCCCGGGTTGGACGTGCGGCAGAGCACCACGATGCCGCGGCCCTCGTGCTCCTGGTACGGGGCCAGGGTGTCGCCGCCCATGTAGGGGTTCACTGTGACGGCGTGCGCGCCGTAGCGGACGAAGGCCTCGCGGGCGTACATCCTCGCGGTGTCGCCGATGTCCCCGCGCTTGGCGTCGAGGATGATGGGCACGGTGGGGTGGTGCGTGCGGATGTGCTCGCACACCGCCTCCAGCTGCTGCTCGGCGCCCGCGGCGGCGAAGTAGGCGATCTGGGGCTTGAAGGCGCAGGCGAACTCGGCGGTGGCGTCCACGATGTCCACGCAGAACTTGGCGATGGAGGCCGGCTGGTTGCGCACCGACGCTGGCAGGCGGTCGGGGTCGGGGTCGAGCCCCACGCACAGGAGGGTGTCGGCGGCTGCCCAGCGGTCCCGCAGCAGCGTGAGGAAGCTCACGCGGGTGTCATTCCTCGATGGTGATGGCGGCAGTGGGGCACATGTCGGCCGCCTGGCGGGCGAGGTCGGCGTTCGTGCCCTCGGGGTTCTCTATGAGGACGTAGAGGTACCCGTCAGTTCGCACCTCGAACACCTCGGGTGCGATCTGCGAGCACGCGCCCGTCGACGCGCAGACATCGAAATCAACGACGACCTTCATGGTGGCTCCCTTCGTCCTCCCCGAAGTTACCCGACCGGGGCGAATCGGCGGGAACTTCCCCCGCCCGCCCGCCGTCAGAGACGGAACCTCAATACGGGTAGATACAACCAAAAGGAGTCAACATGAAGAAGACACTCGGAACCGTGGTCCTGGCCGCGGTGATGCTGGCCGGCTGCGGGGGCGGAACCGCAACCCCCACCCCGGACGGGACGGAGTCGACAGTCCCCGGTGAACCCGCAGACAAGGGCACGGTGCCGGCGGACCCGGCCAGTTACGCCGCCCAGGAGTGGGCGACGTTCCAGCTGGTCGAGCTGCCGACCAGGTACTTCGAGATGGAGCAGTCCTATGCCTATGTCTCGTACGCCGCCATCAGGGGCGCCGTGTCCAACAGGACCATGAATGCCTTCCGTTCCGAGGCCACGCCCGTGGTGAACGGGATCGACGAGTACCTTGCCTCGCTCCAGCCGGCGATCGACGTGCTCGACAAGGCGGCGGACGCGGGAGCCAGGGACAACGACCTGTCCGACCTCGCCCCGGAGTTGACGTTGTTCCATCGTGCTCTTGTCGACCGGGCTGCACTGCTGCGGGACAACTTCAACGCGATCCTCTCCGGTGACCCGGAGCGGATGGGGACGACCCAGGAGGCCCTGTACCCGGACCCGGTCCCGCAGTCGTTCGTCTGCGCGTACTTCGCGCTCGCGTCACTGCCGCGGTGGACCGGCCGCTTCACCGCGGAGATGAACGAGTCGATCACGAAGGGCGCCGGGTACTTCAGGTGCAACGAGCCCGGTGGGCAGACGGAGGACACCTCCGCCTAGTGCGCACGGTTGACTAGTCGCCGAGGACGGGCGAGAGCCCTTTCTGGTGGCGCTCGTAGGCCCCGAGCACCGCGCGCAGGGATGCGGACGTGGTGTTCGGGTCCGAGCCCACGCCCCACCGCACGTTGCCCTTCGAGTCCTTCGTCTCCACATAGGCCACGGCGGTCGCCTCCGAGCCCTGGCCCATGGCGTGCTCGGAGTAGTCGATCACGTCGATGTCGGCGGCGAGACCCCCGCGGAGGGCATGCACGAACGCGTCAATGGGCCCGTTGCCCTCCCCGGAGATGGTGCGCCGCTCGCCGTTCATCACCAGCTGGGCGGTGATGGTGGTGCGCCCGCTCGTGGAGTCGCTGCGAAGCTCGTGGCTGGACAGCTGGATCCCGGCATCGTCCGGCAGGTACTCCGCCCGGAATGCGTCCCAGATCACGAGCGACGAGACCTCGGTCCCCGTGTCCTCGGTGATGTGCTGGATGGTCTTCGAGAACTCGATCTGGAGCCGTCGCGGGAGGTCGAAGCCGTGCTCCGCCTTCATCACGTACGCCACCCCGCCCTTGCCGCTCTGGCTGTTCACGCGGATCACGGCCTCGTACGTGCGGCCCACGTGCTTCGGGTCGATCGGCAGGTAGGGCACGCCCCATGATTCGTAGTCGCGGGGGAGCGCCTCGAACCCCTTCTTGATGGCGTCCTGGTGGCTGCCCGAGAAGCTGGTGTACACGAGGTCACCCACGTAGGGGTGGCGCTCCGGCACGGGGAGGCGGTTGCAGTACTCGGCGTCCCGGCGCAGCGCGTCGATGTCGGAGATGTCGAGCTTCGGGTCGACGCCGTTCATGAACATGTTCATCGCCACGTTGATGAGGTCCAGGTTGCCCGTCCGCTCGCCGTTTCCGAAGAGGGTCCCCTCCACGCGGTCGGCGCCGGCCATGATGCCGAACTCGGCGGCCGCGGTGGCGCAGCCACGGTCGTTGTGCGGGTGCAGCGAAACGATGACGGAGTCGCGGTCCTTGATGGTGCGGATGAACCACTCGATGACGTCGCCGTACACGTTGGGGCTGTAGCACTCCACGGTGGCCGGCAGGTTGAGGATGAGCGGGTCCTGCGGGGTCGGCCGGATGACGTCCATCACCGCCTCGCACACCTCCACCGCGTACTCGGGCTCCGTCAGCGTGAAGCTCTCGGGGGAGTACTCGTAGCGGAGGTTCGTGCCGGGCAGCATGGACTCGAAGCTGCGGCACAGTCTTGCGGCATCCACCGCGATCTGCTTCACGCCGTCCTTCTCCAGGCCGAACACCACGCGCCGCTGCAGCGGGTTCGTCGAGTTGTAGAAGTGCACGATGGCGTTTCTCGCACCCTTCAGGCACTCGTAGGTGCGCTCGATCAGTTCCGGCCGGCACTGCACGAGCACCTGGATCGTCACGTCGTCGGGGATGAGGTCCTCCTCGATGATCTGGCGGACGAAGTCGTAGTCGGGCTGGCTGGCCGAGGGGAACCCGACCTCGATCTCCTTGAAGCCCATCCTCACCAGCGTCTTGAACATGCGCATCTTGCGCTCCGGGTCCATGGGGTCGATGAGGGCCTGGTTGCCGTCGCGCAGGTCGACGCTGCACCACAGCGGCGCCTTGTCGATCGTCTTGTTGGGCCAGGTGCGGTCCGTCAGGACGAGCGGGACCCAGGGGGAGTACTTCTCGAAGGGCATCTTCTTCGGGGTGACGTTCTGCGGAGGCATGGTCTCGGTTCCTTGGGTTCTGGGCGGGTGATTCGGACAAAGAAAAAACCCCCTGCCGGGGCAGAGGGTTTCGACAGCAGCTGTATGCGGCTGCTGCCGCTAACTAAGAAGAAGCAGGGTCTTCGAGGTCTTCATCACGGTGCAGGCTAGCCACGCATCGCAGCAGTGTCCACACTTCGGCTGAATTCCCCCGCCCCGGCAGCGCGCCTGCGGGGCAGGGCGGGGGAATGAGGCCGCGGAGTCACGGGCAGAGGAAGTTGCCGAACTGCCAGGGGTCGTCGCGGTCGAGGCCCGCGGCGGAGTCGCTCCACTGGTCGAACACGTCGCGCCTGGTGCGCAGCGGGTCCCAGTCCACGGCATCCGACCAGATGGTCCCGAGGTAGGGGGTGGCGGCCTCCAGCACGAACTCGTGGGGGAGCTCGTCGGGCACCTTGATGCCCTGGGCGGGCTCGGCGATCATCCACTTCACCGCCGCCATCACCGAGGCCGCGACCTGCAGCGTGGTGGCACTCTGGTGGGGCACCTTGCTGCGGGCGCCGTGGATGTCGAGGATGGACCCCGTCCACCAGGCGCTGTAGTCGTGGCCCATGAGCAGCACGCCCAACTGGTCCTCGCCCTGGATGATCTCGTCGTTCAGGATGCGCTGCTCCGGCTGCATCTCGTAGTTGCGCATGAGCAGCTCGTGCACGCTCATGATCGCCGCGTCGCTGGGGCAGTAGGCGTAGTGCACCGTGGGCCGGTAGACGGCGGTGCCGCCGTCCCACACCGTGAGGTGGTCGCTCATGGTGTACGCCTCGCCGTGGCGCACGACCATGCCGCGGATCTCGCCGGCGGGCACCCAGCTGCGCACCCAGGTCTCCATGCCCGGGCGGGCGATGCAGATCTGGTTGCGCGGGCCGTCGTCCTCGTGGACCCATGCGTTTCGCGGCAGCGTCCTCTCGTGCGTGCCCCAGCCGAGCTCGGCGGGGGCGATGCCCTCCTCGTAGAGCCCGTCGACGGACCACGTGTTCACGAACTCGTTCACGCGCTTCGGCTCCGCGGCGAGCTGCGTGTCGCGCTCGGAGATGTGGACCACCTTCGTGCCGGTCAGCATGGCGAGCCGGTTGAACTCGCCGGACGCGAGCGCCGACTCCATCGCCGCCGCACGGGCGCCCGTGGCGGTGCCGTCGGAGAGCATGCGGCCCGACATCTCCGTGAGGGCACGCTTCACGAAGTGGCTGACGAGCCCGGGGTTGGCGCCGTGCTCCAGCACCGCGGTGGCGCCGGTGCGGCCCCACTTCTGCTTCAGCCTGCGCAGCTCCTGGTGGCGCACGTAGAGGGTGCGCTCGAGCGGGTGCGTGGAGGCGAGGTCCTCGTACGGGTCCCAGACCTCGACCGAGGTGTTGAGGTAGCGCACGTTGTGGTCGAAGCACCACTGCAGGATCGTGGGGCAGTCGATGTTCCACGCGAGGTCAAGCAGGATGTCGCCGTCAGAGCACCGCGCCGAGAGGAACTCGTCGAGGTTCTCCCTGGTCAGCCGCCCGGTCTCGTAGGTGACGCCCCGCGAGAGTGGGCCCGCGATGCGGTGGCGGTTGTCGACGAAGTCAACGACATGGATCGACGACGGGGCGATGCCGAGGTCGTCGATGAGGAGCGGGATCGTGCACTGGGCCACGCTCCCGCACCCGAGCACGAGGACGCGCGCGGGGATCCGGGGTTCCGAGTTGGCTGCGATGGGTATCGGTCAGCGGGTCTCGGTGACGAACTCGTCGTCGATCAGGTCGTTCAGCCCGGCCGAGAAATCGGGTTCGGCCGGGACCAGCAACTGCTGCCAGTCGTACGGGATTCCCTTCAGGCCACGCGTCTGCGTGCCGTCCGGTCGTGGGAGATGTGCGTCCATGAGAACTCCTACCTGTGAAGTAGAGGGTTCGCCCGTGGCGGGTGGCGCACGCCGTTGTCCCTGGGGACCCGGTCCGTACGACTTTTGCTCGGTGCTGATCCGTGGGTGAATGGTCCTTTCTGCGCGGGTCTTTCCCGCGTCAGGCTGACTGAAACTAACGGATTCGGGGCCCGACCGTGCAGTTCTTGGCAAAAAGTTCACCCACCCCCATCGTCCCGTGCGGGCGGGGCTGTCGGTACCGTGTGGGGCTACATGTCAGACAAAGTTCACACCCCCACCGGGTTCGCGTCGCTCGGTGTTCCCCCCGAAGTCGA
The DNA here is from genome assembly GCA_964653385.1 of uncultured Bifidobacterium sp. Taxonomy (GTDB): domain Bacteria; phylum Actinomycetota; class Acidimicrobiia; order Acidimicrobiales; family Ilumatobacteraceae; genus UBA2093. The sequence goes on from CAZZFB010000013.1 coordinate 13,783, forward strand.
TGCCGGTCTCGCCGCCGCCGGGTTCGACGCCCCTTTCGCCATCCAGACCGAGGCCATCCCCGTGGCTCTCCGCGGGGTCGACCTCTGCGGGCGGGCCCGCACGGGCTCCGGCAAGACGCTCGCGTTCGGGGTGCCCATGCTCGCCCGCATCGACGCGGCCGCCCGTGTCCGGGCCCCGCGCGGTCTCGTCCTCGTGCCCACCCGTGAGCTCGCCCTGCAGGTGGCAGAGGTGCTCGAGCCCATCGGCAAGGCCTGCGGCCGGCGCGTGCTGCCGGTGTACGGCGGTGCGTCCCGTGACGACCAGATCGATGCGCTCGAGAAGGGCGTGGAGATGGTGGTCGCCACGCCGCTGCGCCTCATCGACCTCATGAAGGCCGGCGAGGTCGTGATGGACGACATCCAGGTGGTCGTGCTGGACGAGGCAGACCGGATGGCGGACGAGGGCTTCACGCCGCAGGTCGAGTGGATCCTGCGCCACGTGACCGGCGAACACCAGACGATGCTGTTCTCTGCAACCCTCGACGGCCAGGTGGGCAACCTCGTGCGCCGGTACATGAAGAACCCCGAGGAGGTCTCCATCGACTCGCCGACCGACACCGTCGGCACGATGCACCACCTCTTCCTGGCCGTGCACCGGATGGACAAGGACAAGGTCGTGAACGCGATGGCCCAGGCCGCCGGCAAGACGGTGGTGTTCTGCGACACGAAGCGTCTCTGCGACCGGGTGGCCGACAAGCTCGACGAGCTCGGCGCCAAGGTGGCGGCCATCCACGGCGACCTCACGCAGGCCGCCCGCGAGAAGGCGCTCGCCAGGTTCGCACGGGGCGACCTCACGATCCTCGTGGCCACCGACGTGGCGGCACGCGGCATCGACATCGACGACGTGGCGCTCGTGGTCCACTACGAGCCGCCGATGGACCACAAGACGTACCTGCACAGGTCGGGCCGCACGGCCCGCGCCGGCCGCGACGGCTGGGCGGTGACCCTGGCCGAGTACAACCAGCACACCACGTGCCGGATCATCCAGCGCGCCCTGCGCCTGCCCACGAACGCCCCTGTCGAGGTCTTCTCGAACGACGCCCGCCTCCGCGACCTGCGCAAGTTCTTCGCCGAATAGCCCCGTCCCCGCACGGCGGGGAACCCTCCCACACCCCTCTGGCACAATCTCCCGTCCCGGCGGGTGGCCAATTGTCCGTCGGCAAGGCCCCCTCATAGGGTGCGGGGCAGGAAGAGGTGTCAATGTCGTTGCGGGTCTGGTGCGTGGAGAACGTCGGGGATGTCGTCGATCCCGTCGTGCGCTACCTCGAGCAGGGCGGGGCAACGCTCGACCTCTTCCAGACCCAGCACCTGATCGTGCCCACTGCGGGCATGCGCGCATGGCTCGCGCCGCAGGTTGCCACCCGGCTCGGCGCAACCGGTGACAACGGCGACGGCGTCATGGCGAACGTGCGTGTCGGCTACGTCGGCATGCTGAACGGCATCCTCCGTGACGGCATCGAGGACGAGGACGACGCCTGGTCGATCGAGCGGGTCACCATGGCGGTGCTCCGCGTCATCCATGACCTGCCGGCAGATGATCCCCTCGTGCGCAAGCACGGTGGCCACCTCCGTGCCGCCCGGGCCCTCGCGGACCGGTTCGACCGTTATGCCGCCCGCCGGCCCTCCCTCATCCGCGAGTGGGAGGAGGCGCACCGCACCAATGCAGAGGTCGGCCGTGACAACGCCCAGCTGGAGTGGCAGTACGCGCTGTGGCGCCGGGTCAGGGACGTCATCGGGGTGCCGTCGTGGCCCGCGCGCACCCAGGAACTCTGCGCACGTCTTCATGCGGGCGAGGGCATCCCCGGCCTGCCGCCCCGGCTGATGGTGGCCGGCGTCGAGACTCTCTCGGTGGCGAACCTCGAGATCCTCCGTGCTCTCGGCAATGTCATCGACGTCGAGGTCATCTGCGTGCACCCGTCCGCCCACCTCTGGCAGCAGTGGTCCCCTCTGGCGGCATCCGCTCCGGTCACCCCCGGAAGGGCGCCCGCGCGTGGTGACGAAGACGGCCACGTGGTCCCGGGATGCGACGTGCTGGCCACCACCTGGCTGCGCGGTGCCTTCGAGATGCAGATGCTGCTCGCCTCGCAGGGCATCGAGGCCGCTGCACCCGTCGCCGCGCCGCCCGCGCGGTCGACAGACCTGCTGCACCGCATGCAGGATGCGGTCCGCTCTCCCCACGGCGTCGTGCGTGCCGATGTCCCCGGCACTGACCTCTCGGTGCAGGTCCACCGCGCGCACAACCTCGCCCGCCAGGTCGAGGTGCTGCGCGATGCGCTCCTCCACGCGTTCCACGACCTGCCTGGGCTGCAGCCCCACGAGGTTGTCGTGCTGTGCGCCGACATCGAGGAAGCCGCGCCGTTGCTGAAGGCCACGTTCGACCAGCCCATGACGCTCCACGACGGGCGCAAGGTTGCCATCCCACTCGTCGTGGCGGACCGTTCGCTGCGCGACGTCAGCCCCGGCGCGGATCTCCTGGCCGCCGTCCTCGGTCTCGCCGGGTCGCGGTTCGATGTCGCGTCCATCATGCGCATCGCGGCCGATGACCTCGTCCTGGCGCCCCGCAGGCTGGGCCAGGAGGATGTCGACATCTGGGTGCGGCTCGTCGAGACCACCCGGGTGCGGTGGGGCCTCGACGCCGGCCAGAGGGCGTCCGTGGGTTTCGACGTCGCCGGGATCACCGCGCACACGTGGAAGGACATGCTCGACCGGGCTCTCCTCGGGGCGCTTCTGCCTGACGCTGCCACGCCCGTGCGCGAGCTCGGCGGTGCGGTTCCCCTCACCCACGTCGACACCGCCGAGATCGACTCGATCACCGCCCTCGCAGAGATCCTCGGGGTGCTCGCGGAGATGGAGAACAAGGCGCGCGAACCGCAGCCCGTCAGCGTGTGGTGCCAGGAGATCGAGAAGGTTCTCGTCGCGCTGTGCGGACAGTCCTGTGCGGACATCGACGACGCACTCGCCGTCATCCAGGTCTTCCGCGACTCCACGGTCCTGCCGCAGGGATCGTCCAGCACCCAGGTGCTCGAGGCGGTCCGCTTCGCGGAGTTTGCCGACCTTCTCGGCCAGCGCCTCGCCACCACCCCTGGGCGCCAGCCGCTGCGGACAGGTGCTGTCACTGCCACGTCGTTCGTCCCTCTCCGCTCGGTTCCGTTCCGCGTTGTGTGCATCGTCGGCCTGGACGACGGCACGCTCGCGGTGGGGGAGGCCGAGGGAGACGACATCGTCGCAATCGACCCGTTGATGGGTGACCCCGACCCGCGTGTCGACACCCGCAGGGTGCTGCTCGAGGCCGTCCTCGCGGCCGGTGACCGCTTGCTCCTCACGTGCAACGGGCGCAGCATCAAGAACAACTCGCCGGTCCCGCTCGTCACGCCGCTCGCCGAGCTTCTCGATCTCTGCGGACGGCTCGGGGTCGAGATCCCCGATGACCCCGCACAGCACAGCAGCATCGAGCACCTCCATCCCCGTCATGCCAGCGGGGTGCTCAACTTCGTGACCGAGAAGGGCCCGGTGCCGGGCATCAGGTGGTCGCACGACTCCGCGGCTCTGTCGGCATCACGGGGCCTGCTCGCCGGTACGGCAGTCCCGCTCCCGGCAGTTGTGTCCGCCGACCCCTACCCGGAGGTTCCGTTGCAGAACCTCGAGATGCTCGTCATCGACCCCCTGGCGTACTACCTCCGCGAGACACTGCACATCTACGTCGATCGCGAGAACCCGGACCCTGGGGCCACGCTCCCCGTCGACCTCGACGAGTTCGTGCTCGCCCGTCTCTCCGGGGCACTCGTCGATGCCGCCGGTGAGGACGCGCTCGAGAACTCGCGCGCCGACTGGGAGGCCGCCGCCACCGGCAGCGACACGCTCCCCGTGCCCCCGTTCGAGGGGCAGGCGCTGGAGACCGCGTTCGCCGTTGCATCAGCGGTGCGGGGCCACGCGAGCACGCTCGGCATCCCGTTGGTCCACCCCGACCCGGTCGAGTTCAAGATCCGCGGCGGGGACGGTGCCGTGATCGACTGCCACGTGCCGAACGTGGCCGAGAACGCGAGCGCGGGGATCGTCTTCTCCTTGCTGTACCACACCAAGGCGGACAAGGAGATCACGAGACTCGCACTGCGCCTGATGGCGCTCCGCGCCGCGGGCCGCAACGTGGCCCAGGCAATCGTGGTGCACCGGGACACGGGCAACAAGCTCGGGTACCTCGCGAACGTGATCGAACTTGAAGCCTCGATCGACCAGCCAGAGGCCGCACGCCGCCTCCTGGACCTGGCGCGCGTGGAGCCCGTGGCCCGCGTGACCCCCTGCGGCGCGTTCGGCGACACGGCATCCGAGATCGTCGCTGCGGGTTCGGTCGACGACGACGCCGTGCTGGATGCCTTCGACGACTTCGTCGAGGGCCGGCAGTTCGCTGCATCAGCAGAGGCAGTCGTGTTCGGGTCGTCGCCCGTCATCGAGCGTGCCTACCCGTCCGACAACCCCGCAATCATCGATTTTCTCGGCACGCGCGAGGTGTCGTTCGTCCTCGAGAAGGACGGCGGCAAGGGCAACGGTCTCCAGAAGTGGGTGGTGCGATGAGCCAGCAGGTGTACCCCGACTTCGACATCGTCGACCCGCAGGTCGTCAACGGGACCGTCATCGAGGCGAGCGCCGGCACCGGCAAGACGTTCTCGGTGGCCGCGTTCGTGGCGCGCACCATCGCCCTGAACGATGACATCCGGATCGGGAACATCCTCGTCACCACGTTCACGCGCAACGCGGCTGCCGAGCTGCGCGACCGCATCCGCCGCCGCCTCGTCACGCTGGAGCGCCAGCTGCGCGCGGGCGCGGCAGACGCGGACGACCACCTCGCCGGCGACCTCATCGGCGAGGATGCCGCCGACCGGGCGGCACGCCTCTCGCGTGCCCTGCGCGAGTTCGACACGGCCACCATCTCCACGATCCACTCGGTGTGCGCGCGCATCCTCGCCATGGCCGGGCTGCCCGCCGTGGGGGAGGGCGACGAGAGCGATCTCGACCGGATCATCTCGGAGGTCGTGAACGACGCCGTGATCTCGGAGGCGATCCGCGGCAACTTCTACGACCCCTCCCGTCTGCGGACCGTGGTCGAGGCGCGGCTCGGGTCGCCGCTGTCGGTCCTGTCGTACGCCCCGTACCAGAAGGCGACGGGCGGGAAGACCGTGGCGGAACTGAACGCCGGCCTCGACCACGTGATCGAGGTGGTGGAGACGTGCGTGGGGGACATCAGGTCGCGCACCGAGGCCCAGCCCACCTTCGACGATCTTCTCCGCCGGGCGGCCGAGCTACTCGCCGACAAGAACCAGGTCGTGCTCACGGCGGCGCTCCGCCAGCGTTTCCGTCTTGCCGTCATCGACGAGGCCCAGGACACCGACAAGCTCCAGTGGTCGATCTTCCGGCACATCTTCGACCCGGGCTCCGCCACGCACACGCTCGTCGCCGTGGGAGACCCCAAGCAGGCGATCTACAGGTTCAGGGGCGCTGACATCGAGGCGTACCTCGCCGTCCGCCGCGATGACAAGAGGCTCACGCTCCGCCGCAACTGGCGCAGCGACGCCGACTTGCTGGAGGCACTCAACCATCTCTTTGCCGGCTGGACGTTCGGTGAGGGAATCGACTACGTGCCCGTCACCGCGCGCGACGGTGCTCCGGGCTCGTCGCTCACGGGCAGCAAGCCGTTGACCATCATCGACCTCGGTGATGTCGGAAGCAAGAACCGCATCGTCGGACCCACCGCGCTCCGCGTCAGGGAGATCCTCGAGACGGTGAGCATCACGAAGGAGGGCAAGTCGAACGCGGCGAAGCCGGGGGACATCTGCGTGCTCGTCACGAGCAAGAGCACGGGGGCGGCCGTCGAGGCGGCACTCCGTGACCTAGGGGTCAGTGCCGTCAGCTCGGGCACGGAGAGCGTGATGAAGGGCGAGATGGCCGCGGCGCTCTCGCGCCTCTTCCGTGCCATGGCCGAGCCGCACGACTCCTCGCTCATCAGGCTCGTGGCGGCAACCCCGTTCTTCGGCGTGGAGCTTGCTGATGCCGGCGCGCTCGACGAGGAACGGATCGAGACGATCCAGCGGACCGTCACCGAATGGGGACGTGCGCTCCGCAGCGGCGGAGTCGCCGCTGTTGCCGCCCGTCTGCGCGGCGACGAGGAGATCGCCGCCCGCATCGTGCGCGGGGACGCGGGGGAGAGGCGCGAGACCGACTTCGCCCATGTGATCGAGCTGCTGCACCGGGCCACCGACGGCGCAGGGTGCCCGCCGTCCGATGTGCTGGAGGCCATTGCCGCGCTGTCCGCCCGCGAGGACCAGTCCGAGACGGTCAGCCGCCGGGTGGAGAGCGACCGCGACGCCGTGCAGATCATGACGGTCCATGCGTCCAAGGGGCTCGAGTTCCCGGTTGTCGTCGTTGCCGATCTCTGGAAGACGAAGCGGAACTCCCGCGGGGCAGACCAGTTCCACCGCCCCAAGGCGGGCGCACCGGGGGAGAGCGAGCGCGTGATCGACGCGGGGTACGTGGTGGAGCGCGGTTTCCCGGCGGCCAAGGCCGGCAGGGCGTCCGAGGAGGCGGACGAGGTGATGCGGCTCTTCTACGTGGCGCTCACGCGGGCGAAGCACCATGTGTCGCTCATCGTGGCCGGCCAGCCGGAGGGCAGCAACCACGGCGGCCGTCGCGTCACCGAGGGCCTGAACGACCCGGACCGGTTCGCACCGGTCAGCCGGCTGGTGGACGTGGTGAACGCGGACCGCATCCGCCGGTTCCCCCGCTACCAAGCGAAGAAGTCCACCGACGAGGAGCCCGGACTCGCGCCTTTCGGCGGCTCCACCGAGCAGACGTACCGACGCATGTCGTTCTCCGGCATCGCGAAGAAGCGCCAGGGCAGGCAGGCGGACGTCAACGACATCGACGACCGCAGCGGCGGGGGCCACAACGACGACGACGAACAGATCATCTCGATCAGGTCGGGGTACTGCGACGACACCGTCCCCCTGGGTATCCCCGAGATGCCACTGGCGCGGCTGGTCGGGGGCACGTACTTCGGCAAGATCATGCACTCGGTGTACGAGAGGGTCGACTTCACGGCGCCGGACCTCGAGGCCGAGGTCGCGCGCGCTGTCGACACGGTGGCGAACGGTGCGCTCCTGCGCGGGCACCGCGACGAACTCGTCCGCGGGGTGGTGCTGTCGCTCGTCACGCCGCTCGGCGGGCCTTTCGGCGGGTTCCGCCTGTCCGGTGTGGAGCCGACGGACAGGCTGAACGAGCTCGGGTTCGAGATCGGTCTTGCCGCCGCCAAGGACGGCGTGAAGGTCAGCGACATCGGGCGGACTCTGCTGGAGGTGCTCGAGGGCGCGGGCAGGGCAGACGACGTTCTTGCCCCGTACGCGCGCGAACTCGCGTCCGCAGCGTTCGACATCCCGCTCATGGGGTTGATGAACGGGTCCATCGACACGCTCCTGCGGGTCACTGCAGGTGACTCGCAGTCCCTCTGGGTCACTGACTGGAAGAGCAACCGCCTCGACGAGGACGGAATGGACCAACTCATCGACGGGTACCGGCGCGAACGGATGCGCGAGGAGATGGAGCACCACCACTACCCGCTGCAGGCGCTCATCTACGGGGTGGCGGTGCACCGGTACGTCAGGGCACGCTCGGCGGCGGGAGCGGCGCCGGCTGTGGCAGGTCTCGCGTACTTCTTCATCCGCGGGATGGTGGGCGACAGCACACCCCAGGACACCGACGGGTACCGCAACGGGGTGTTCGTCTGGCAGGCCCCCGACGGACTGTGGGACAGGTTGTCGGACGTGATGTCGGGGGTGCCCGCATGAGCTCTCTGTACGCCTCCACCCAGTACCCCGATGACCTGCAGCCGTACGTGGACGCCCGCGCGGTCGAGTCGCGCGACCTGCGCGCCGTCTCGTCGCTCTTCCGGCTCGCGGGAGCGTCGCGCAACGTCGACCCGCTCGCCTGGGTCGCGTTCGCACTGGTGCTCGGCACGTCGCGGTCGGGGCACACTTGTGTCGACTTCGCCCACATCGACCTGTGGTCACCCGAGAACGCCGACGCCACGGCAGTGCACTGGCCCACTGGTGCGGCTGACTGGGTCGCCGCGCTGTCGACCACCCCGGATCTCGTCTGCAGCCCCGCACAACGGGCCGACGCGCCGCGACGGCCGTTCGTGCTGGACGGCACGCGGCTCTACGCCTCGCGTTACTACGAGGAGGAACTCTTCGTGGCCGGGTACCTGCGGACCGCCTCGGCTGCCGGCCGGCTCGCCATCATCACGGGCGGGCCCGGCTCAGGAAAGACCACCGAGGTCGCGCGCAGGATCGTGGACCACATGTCGGGCGCATCAGCGACCGACACCGTCGCGCTCGCCGCTCCCACCGGCCTCGCCGCCAAGCGGATGGACCGCGCGCTGCGTTCCGCGGTGCGGTGGGCAGTGTCCCAGGGCAGCGTCCCGGGCGGGATGGAGAACGTGGTCAACGGTCTCCCCAAGCTCACCGTCCACAAGCTCCTGAAGTACAACCCGGTGGCCAGGGTGCAGTGGCGCTTCAACGCGAAGGACCGCATGCCCTACGACCTGGTCGTCGTCGACGAGGTGTCCATGATGCCCCTGTCCATGATGGCGCGGCTTCTCGAGGCCATGAAGGACGGCGCCATGCTCATCCTCGTGGGTGACCCGCACCAGTTGGCGAGTGTCGACGCAGGCACGGTCCTCGCCGACATCGTCGAGGCGTCCGCGCGTGGTGCCGTGAAGGTCGAGCCGCTCGCTGGGAAGCACCGGTTCAAGGAGGGTTCGCCGGTCGACGACATCGCGACCCACACGAAGTCGGGTGACGCTGATGCCGCTCTCGCGGCGGTGCGCCGCCACGCCTCCGGCACGGGCGGCGAGGCCCGCTTTGCATGGGTGGATCCCGTGGCCGATGACGCAGCCCTCCAGAAGCTCGCGCGCACTGTCGCAGAACATGCCCGCGGGCTGTGCGAGCTCGCCGCCGCTGCCTCCACCCCTGACCAGTACCGCGCGGTGCTCGAGTTCCGCGACAGCCTGCAGGTGGTGTGCGCGCACCGGCGCGGGAACCTCGGTGTGTCGGGCTGGAACTCCGCGGTCGAGCGCCAGCTCGGCCAGCTCGCCCGCGGCCAGTGGTACGTCGGCCGTCCCGTCATGGTCACCCGCAACGACTCGTTCAGCGGCCTGTCCAACGGCGACATCGGGGTCGTGTGCAGGGATGCCAACAACCGGCCGGTCGTCGTGTTCGGTGACTCCGAGGGCGTCACGGTGCTCCCGGTCGCCAGGGTGCCGCACGTGGAGACGGTGCATGCGCTCACCATCCACAAGAGCCAGGGCAGCGAGTTCGGCCACACCGTGGTCGTCCTGCCGAAGGGACGTTCCCGGATCCTCACGCGCGAGCTGCTGTACACGGGCATGACCCGGGCCAAGCCGCACCTGACGATCGTGGCCACCGAGGAGGCCCTGCGGGCGGCCATCGGCACCAAGGTGCAGCGCGCCACCGGCCTTGCCGGTCTTCTCTGACTGCCCCACACATTGCAGGTGTCGGGACGGGTCCGACAGCGACCGGAACGAGGGACGATGCTCATGAGCTACGAGAACGACAGACGTAACCTTGCGAACAGGGCCCATGAGGTCCTGGGCAAGGATGAAGGCGAGACACTCATGGAACACCTCCCTCATGGTGGGTACACGCGATTCACCACCAGAGATGACCTGAAGGTGCTCTCCGCGGAGCTTCGGAAGGAGATTGCTGACTCGGCACGACGACAGACGTTCGCGATTCTCGGCCTGGTCTTCGCGATGATGTCAGCGCAGACGGCGCTGCTGGTGTCGATTCTCGGCTGACTACCGCGCCAGCCAGGCGGGACGGTTCTTCTCGAACGCGCTGATCGCCTCGGCGTGCGTGAGCGTGATGCCGATGTCGTCCAGTCCGTTCAGGAAGCGGTGCTGGGTCGGGGCGTCCATCGGAAACGACTCCATGAACCCCGCAGACGGCACCTCCACCGTCAGGCGTTCCATGTCGATGGTGATCTCCGTGGCGGCATCCGCCTCGATCATGTCCCACAGTCGCTCCACCGCCTGCTGCGGCAGCACGACCGGCGCGAGACCGTTCTTCGTGCAGTTGTTGCGGAAGATGTCCGAGAAGCTCGGTGCGATCACGGCGTCGAAGCCGTACTGCTGGATGGCCCACACGGCGTGCTCGCGCGAGGAGCCCACGCCGAAGGACGGGCCGGCCACCAGGATGGAGGCGCCCGCATAGCGCTCGTCGTTCAGCACGAAGCTGCGGTCGTCGCGCCACGTGCTGAACAGGCCCTTCTCGAACCCGGTGCGCTCCACGCGCTTCAGCCAGTCGGCGGGGATGATCTGGTCGGTGTCCACGTCGCTCCGCTTCAGCGGGACGGCGCGGCCGGTGACGATGCGGAACGACTTCATGACAGGTCTCCGGGGGTTGCGAGGTGGCCGGCCACGGCGGTCGCCGCGGCCACTGCGGGGGAGACCAGGTGGGTGCGGCCCCCGCGACCCTGGCGCCCCTCGAAGTTGCGGTTGCTGGTGGATGCCGCACGCTCGCCGGGGGCGAGCTTGTCGGGGTTCATCGCCAGGCACATGCTGCAGCCCGGCTCGCGGAAGTCGACGCCCGCCTCCGTGAGGATCTTGTCGAGACCCTCGGCGATCGCCTGGTTGCGCACGGCGTGGCTGCCGGGCACGACCATCGCGCGCTTCACCTTGACCTTGCGTCCCCTCACGACCTCGGCCGCTGCACGGATGTCCTCGATCCGGCCGTTGGTGCAGGAACCGATGAACACGGTGTCGATCTCGATATCACGCACGCGCGTGCCGGGCGCGAGGCCCATGTACTCGAGCGCGCGCTCGATGGTGTTCGCCGTGGTGGCGTCCGCGGCGTCAGCGGGGGAGGGGATGACGCCGTCGATCGGCAGGACCTGTGCGGGGTTGGTGCCCCACGAGACGTGCGGGGTCAGCTTCGTGGCGTCGATGAAGACCTCCTTGTCCCACACCGCGCCGTCGTCCGTGCGCAGCTGCTTCCATGCCTCCACGGCCTGGTCCCATGCGGCACCCTGCGGCGCGTTCGCGCGGCCCTTGAGATAGGCGAACGTGGTCTCGTCCGGCGCGATGAGGCCCGCCTTCGCGCCCGCCTCGATGCTCATGTTGCACACCGTCATGCGGCCCTCCATGGAGAGCGCGCGGATCGCGGAGCCGCGGTACTCGATCACGTGGCCGATGCCGCCGGCGGTGCCGATCTCGCCGATGATCGCGAGGATGATGTCCTTCGCGGTCACGCCGGCGGGCAGGTCGCCCTCCACGGTGACGGACATCCACTTCGGCCGCGACTGGGGGAGGGTCTGCGTGGCGAGCACGTGCTCCACCTCGCTCGTGCCGATGCCGAACGCGAGCGCACCGAACGCGCCGTGGGTGGCCGTGTGGCTGTCGCCGCACACGATCGTCATCCCCGGCAGCGTGCGGCCCTGCTCCGGGCCGATGACGTGCACGATGCCCTGGCCCGCATCGCCCATGGGGAAGAGCGTGAAGCCGAACTCCTTCGCGTTGTCGCGCAGGACCTGCACCTGCTTCGCGGACACCGGGTCGGCGATCGGCAGGTGGATGTTCTCGGTCGGCACGTTGTGGTCCTCGGTGGCGACGGTGAGGTCGGGCCGGCGGATGCCGCGGCCGCTCATGCGCAGGCCGTCGAATGCCTGCGGGCTCGTCACCTCGTGCACCAGGTGCAGGTCGATGTACAGCAGGTCGGCCTCGCCGGGTGCGGAGTGCACCACGTGCTGGTCCCACACCTTCTGGGGGAGGGTCATCGGTGTCGACATCGGTTGTCCTTAGCTTGGATAGTCTCAATATGTGGGATATAGTTCCCAACTGATGGACAGCGTATCTGGAGTCGGCGTCCTGGACAAGGCGTTCACGGTGCTGCAGGCGCTCGCGCACGAGCCGCTCGCTCTCGCCGGGGTCGTCGAGGCAACCGCACTGCCGCGCGCCACCGCCCACCGCCTGCTCCTCGCGCTCGAGACGCACGGCGCGGTGCGGCGCAACGACGCCGGCGAGTTCTGCATCGGCCTGGCGATGGTGGGGCTGGCGACGGCTGCCACCGACCAGTTCCCGTGGCTCGACAAGGCGAGGGCCGCGGCCCGGGGCCTGAGGGACGCCACCGGCGAGAGCGTGCAGGTGTACGTGCCGGAGGGCAACGGCCGGCGGTGCATCGCGTCCTTCGAGTCCACCCACGGCCTGCGCTGGATCGTCCCCGTCGGTGCGTTGCTGCCGCTGTCGCGGGGCTCGGCGGGGCGCGTGCTCTCCGGGCAGAGGACCACACAGGGCGGCTGGATCGAGTCGAGCGAGGAGCGCGAGAAGGGCGTGGCCTCCGTGAGCGCACCGGTGACGGACGCAGACGGGAACGTCATCGCGGCGGTCAGCCTGAGCGGCCCGCTCGAGCGGATGGGGCAGAACCCCGGGCGCCGCCACGGCGCGGCCGTTGCCCGCGTCGCCCGCGAACTGTCGCGCTGACCTGCTGCCCCGCCGTGCGGCGCGCGGCGCGTCACACATTGGCGCCATGACACAGCACCAACCCCGGCAGCATCCCTCCGAGCACGGCGTCATGGCGATGGCCGTCCACGCAGAATCCGTACTCCACGGCATGATCGACTCCTTCGAGCTCCCCGGCGCGCGCCTGTACGGCATCAACACCGGTGACGCCGTGGAGTCGGCCCCCGCGCCGTGCCTGCTCGCCCAGCACCCCGACGTGTACGCACTGCTCGAGTCGCCCACGAGCGGGCTCGCCCGCATGTTCGACGCCGCCGCGATCGTCACCACGGGGTGGGCGGCCCCCCTCGACGAGAACGGTGAGGTGCAGGGCGCGCCCAGCGAGCACGCGCAGCGCCGCAGGGTGAGGCTCGTCGTCCTCGTGGCCAACAGCGGCGTGGCGAGCGTGCTGCGTTTCGCCGACGACCCGCACGACGTCGTCACCGACCCGGGTTCTGCCACCGGCTCCCTCGCCGAGGCGATCGAGCGGTTCTGGTACGACCCGCCGTCGGGCTCAGTCGCCGTGTGAGAGTTCGTCGATCCCGGGCACGTGTGACTTCGGGCGAGATGCCACGTGCATGCGTTCACAAGTGCGCAAAGTGGCGCGGCCCGCCTTAGCCTGACGTGCGTGACAACCCCCGACCCCCAGTGGGCCGAGCGCGTGCGCGCACTGGCCGCAGAGAAAGACGCCGTGATCCTCGCGCACAACTACCAGGTGCCCGAGATCCAGGACGTCGCCCACCACGTCGGCGACTCCCTCGCGCTCTCGCGGATCGCGGCGAGCGTTCCCCAGTCGACCATCGTCTTCTGCGGCGTCCACTTCATGGCCGAGACGGCCAAGATCCTCAGCCACGACAAGACGGTCATCATCCCCGACGAGCGCGCCGGCTGCTCGCTGGCCGACACCATCACCGCCGACCAGTTGCGGGCATGGAAGGCCGAGCACCCCGGTGCCGTCGTCGTCAGCTACGTGAACACCACCGCCGCTGTGAAGGCGGAGACCGACATCTGCTGCACCAGCTCGAACGCAGTCGACGTTGTGGCATCGATACCGCGCGACCGTGAGATCCTCTTCTGCCCGGACCAGTTCCTGGGTGCGCACGTGCAGCGGGTGACCGGCCGCGACAACATGCACATCTGGATGGGGGAGTGCCACGTGCACGCGGGCATCAACGGCGCCGACCTGAAGGCGATGGTCGCCGCCGAGCCCGACGCCGAGCTGTTCGTCCACCCCGAGTGCGGGTGCGCCACGAGCGCGATGTACCTCGCATCCGAGGGCGTCGTGCCGAAGGAGCGCACGAGGATCCTCTCCACGGGAGGGATGCTGGATGCCGCGCGCGAGACGAAGGCCCGCAAGGTGCTCGTCGCCACCGAGACCGGCATGCTCCACCAGCTGCGCAAGGTGAACGTGACCACCGACTTCCAGCCGGTCAACCGTGCCGCCGTCTGCAAGTACATGAAGATGATCACCCCGGAAAAGCTCGAGATCGCCCTGCGCACCGGCAACGACGTCGTCGACGTGCCGCGCGACGTCGCGGACAGAGCCCGGGCATCCGTGGAGCGGATGATCGCGATCGGCACGCCCTCCCGTGTCGGTGAGTAGGGGCATCCCCTCGCGGCTCGCCGCACCGGAACCCACGTGGTCGGTGGAGACCGACGTGGTGGTGCTCGGCAGCGGTGCCGCAGGGCTCTCGGCGGCGCTCGCGGCGCGGCCCGTGCGCGACGTCCTGCTCATCACCAAGGACACCCTTGACGCGGGCAGCACCGGCTGGGCGCAGGGCGGACTCGCAGCAGTGCTCGACCCGAACGACTCGATCGAGAACCACGTGGAGGACACTCTCGCCGCCGGTGCGGGGCTGTGCGACGAGAACGCCGTCCGCACCCTCGTGAACGAGGCACCCACGGCAATCCGTTACCTCATGCGCCTCGGCGCCTCGTTCGACCCGGGCGCGCACGAGGGCGTGGCACTCACGCGCGAGGGCGGCCACTCGCACCGCCGCATCGTGCACGCGGGCGGTGACCAGAGCGGTGCAGAGGTCCAGCGCACGCTGGACGAGTCGGTGCGTCTCGCGGGCGTGCGCATCATCGAGCGCGCGTTCGGCCTTGACCTCATCGTCGGTACGGACTCCCGCGGCCGTCGTGCCGTCGCGGGCATCACGGTCGCGTTGCTGGACGAGAACGGCGCCGTGGAGAGCACCGGCACCGTCACTGCCCGGGCGGTGGTGGTCGCCACGGGCGGGTACGGACAGGTCTATGCGTCCTCCTCCAACCCGCCGGCCGTCACGGGTGACGGCATCGCACTGGCCATCCGCGCCGGCGTGCCGGTCGCAGACCTCGAGTTCATCCAGTTCCACCCGACCGTGCTGTGGCGCGGCGCGGAGGCGCGCGGCCAGCAGGCCCTAATCAGCGAGGCGGTGCGCGGCGAGGGGGCGATCCTCCTCGATGCTGCCGGAAGGCGCGTGATGGCGGGCGTGCACCCCCAGGAGGATCTCGCCCCGCGCGACGTGGTTGCCGCGGCGATCAGCCGCCGCATGGCCGAGGCTCCCGCCGGCATCGACGACCACGTGTACCTGGACGCGCGGCGCATCGACAGTTTCGCCGACAGGTTCCCCTCGATCACCGCGTCGTGCCTGGACGCGGGCATCGACCCGCAGCGCGAGCTCATCCCGGTCGCCCCAGCCGCCCACTACGTGTGCGGCGGCGTTCGCGCCGACATCGACGGCACGACATCACTGCCCGGCCTCTACGTGGTGGGCGAGGCGGCGTGCACCGGCGTGCACGGCGCGAACAGGCTGGCCTCGAACAGCCTCACCGAGGGCGTCGTCGCCGGCACCCGGGTGGGGCGTGCACTCAGCTGGTCGCTGCCCGAGGCTGCGGCTCCCGCCGCGGATGAGGCACCTGCCGGCTTGCTCGACTCCTACCACCGCTCCGCGCTGCGCACCGCGATGTCGAAGTACGTCGGCGTGCTGCGCACCCCCGAGGGCCTGAAGCAGGCACAGTCGATCCTCGACACGCTCGCGTCGAACGTGTCGCCCGACGTGGTGCCCACGCGCAAGGCCTTCGAGGCAACGAACATGCTCACCATCGCGAGCGCGGTGGTCGCGGCCGCGCAGGCGCGCACGGAGAGCCGGGGGTGCCACCGCAGGATCGACGTGACCGAGCCCGACCCCGCGTGGGAGCGCCACCTCGTCGCCGTTCTGCGCAACGGCCACATCGAGGTGCAGTGATGGACCTCTCCGTGGTGTCAGCGGGCACGGCCGCGCGTCTCGCGGCCGCCGGCCTCGACCCTGACCTGGTCGCCGACGTCATCACTCGCACGATTGCAGAGGACCTCGACGGCGGCGCCGACGTCACGTCGGAGTCCACCGTCCCGGCCGGGCAGCGCAGCACCGTCACGTTCGGCGCGCGTGCCGACGGCTGCCTGGCTGGCCTCGACATTGCGTGTGCGGTCGTGGAGATGGTGTGCGGGGCGGGGAACGTCACGATCGAACGGGTCAAGTCGGACGGTGACCGCGTGCGCACCGGCGACGTCATCGCGCGCGTCACGGCACCGACCCGGCGCATGCTCACCGCCGAGCGCACGGCACTCAACCTCCTGTGCCACCTCTCCGGTGTCGCCACGGCGACAGCCAGGTGGGTCGACGCAGTGGCCGGCACGGGCGCCGTCATCCGCGACACCCGCAAGACCACTCCCATGCTGCGCCGGATGGAGAAGTACGCGGTGCGCTGCGGCGGCGGACAGAACCACCGGATGAGCCTGAGCGACGCCGCACTGGTGAAGGACAACCACATCGCGGCAGCCGGCGGTGTGCGCGAGGCGTTCGCCCTCATCCGTGCCGCCGCGGC
>CAZZFB010000014.1:0-16866 GCA_964653385.1 uncultured Bifidobacterium sp.
TGGGCGACGTTGTTCGCCTCCACCTCGCCGGCCTCGTTGCGCGAGGCGAGCAGCGCCGCCCACTCGGCCGGGTCCACGGCGGGGTGCGGGGGCTGCGGCCTCGGGCCGCTCATGCCGATGCACCCGCCCTGTCGGTGAGCCACTGCAGGAGGACCACGGCGGCCTGGGCAGCGCGCTCGGGACGTGACATCTCCGCCAGCGCGACACGTGCCGCCTGGTCCTGGCGGAGTTCCTCGGGGTCGGTGATGTGGACACGGCGGGCGAGCTCGCGGCGCGCCGCCGCGGCGATGAGCGTGCGCGCCTCCGTCAGGGCATCCGCCTCCGCATCGTGGACCGCCGCGCGCTCGATGATGTCGACGGCCTCGCCCTCCACGAGCGACAGGGCGCGATGGACGTCACCCTCGGCCTCCGCGAGGGCGCGGAACGCATCACGGTGGGCCGGTTCGGCGAAGAGGTCCTCGATGAGCCACGGGGCGATCGAGTCCCAGTCGTGGATCAGGAGCGCGAGGGCGACGAACCCGGCACCGTCCGGCGCCTGGCGCACCGGTGCCGCGACAGTGGCCGGCCTTCCCCGGCCGCGCTCGGCGATGCGCATGAGTTCGGCCTGCGAGACGCCCGTCTGCACCGCCACCTCACTGGCGTACAGGCGGCGGACGTTGACGTCGGGATGCTCGTTCACCAGGTTCATCGCCAGTTCCGCGGTCCGGGCGCGGGACTCGGGCGTGCGGACGGGGTTGGCCTGGTACAGGCGCTTCAGCCTGAAACCGAGGAACGGCATGGCACCGTCGACCGCCGCCTGGAGGCTGTCGGGGTCCGAGTTGGCGAGGTCGCCGGGGTCCTTGCCCTCCGGGAACTGGGCGACGGACACGGTGACGTCGTACTTCTTCTCCCACTCGTAGAACTTCTCGGCGGCGCCCTGGCCGGCACTGTCTGCGTCGAAGGCGAGCACGACATTGCGCGCGTACCTCTTCATGAGCTTCACGTGCTCCTCGGTGAGCGCGGTGCCGCACGTGGCGATCGCTGTGGTCACGCCGCTGCGGTGGAAGCCGATGACGTCGGTGTACCCCTCGCAGACGACGACCTGGTCGCGCTTCACGGCGTCGGACTTCGCCCAGTTGAGTCCGTACAGCGTGCGCGACTTCGTGTACACCGGGGTCTCGGTCGAGTTCTTGTACTTGGCCTGCCCCTCGACACCGGGCAGGATGCGCCCGCCGAAGGCGACCGCATTGCCGTTCTCGTCGAAGATCGGGAACAGCACCCGGGCACGGAAGAAGTCCTGCATGCGGCCGCGCTTGTTCTCGAACCCCAGCCCCAGCTCCCGCAGCATCGATGCCGGTGCACCGAGAGTCGTGCAGAGCACGTCCCAGTCATCGGGCGCCCAGCCGATCCGGAAGTGGCGCGCCACGTCTCCTGCGAGGCCGCGGGAGCGCAGGTACTCACGGGCGGGCCGGGCATCGGGGGACTCGAGCAACCGTTGGTGGTAGAAGGCCACCGCCCTCTCCATGACCTCCAGCAGCTCCTTGCGGTGCTTGCGCTGGCCGGTGTCGGGTCCGGAGGTGTAGCGCAGCTCGATCCCGCACTTGCCCGCCAGGCGCTCGACCGCACCGACGAAGTCGAGGTGCTCCGTCTCCATCACGAAGGAGAAGACGTCACCCTTGGCGCCGCACCCGAAGCACATGTACCGGCCCGTCTCGTCGTTGACGCTGAAGGACCCGGTGCGCTCCGAGTGGAAGGGGCACAGACCGATCTGGCTGCGGCCGGAGCGGCGCAACTGGGTGTGCGGCGAGACGAGATCGGAGAGCGTGACGGCAGCGCGCACGCGCTGGATGTCGTCCTCCGCGATCCCCATGCCCCACACCATAGTGTCGCCGTGCGGCAACCCGGGACGGCGGAAGGGACGGGTGAGGGAACTACCCCTCGGCGGACTCGGCCCGCACGGAGGCCACGATCGACACCGTGAGGATGAGTCCGATGACCGAGAGCGATGCCGCGATCGGCATGTGCCACCAGTACGAGATGGTCATCTTCACCCCGACGAAGGAGAGGATGACGCCGAGACCGGTCTGGAGGTACTGGAACCTGTCGCGCATGTCGGCGAGGAGGAAGTAGAGCGCGCGCAGGCCGAGGATGGCGAACGCGTTGGAGGCGAAGGCGATGTACTGCTCGCCCGTGACCGCCAGCACGGCCGGCACCGAGTCGACGGCGAAGATGACGTCGGTGATCTCCACCATCACGAGGACCGCGAGGAGAGGTGTCGCGAGGCGCCTGCCGTTCACCCTGGTGAACATCTTCTGGCCGTCGAGCTCGTCCGTGGACGGCACGAACCGGTGGAAGACCCTCATGGCGCGGCTGTCCGAGGGGTCGAAGCCCTCGTCGTGCGTCTGGAGCAGCTTGATGCCCGAGTACAGGAGGAACAGACCGAACAGGATCAGGGTGAACTTGAAGGAATTGATGATGGCGACCCCGGCGAAGATGAAGCCGAGGCGCATGGCGAGGGCACCGAAGATGCCCCAGAACAGGACCCTGTGCTGGTACTGCGCGGGCACCTTGAAGTGGGCGAAGAGGACGGCCCACACGAACACGTTGTCGACGCTGAGGCTCTTCTCGATGAGGTAGCCGCCCATGTACTCGCCCGCCGCCGCGCCGCCGAACTCCCACAGCATGACCAGGCCGAAGAGCAGGCCGACGCTGATCCATGCCGCCGACTCGATGGCGGCCTCCTTGGTGTGGACCACATGGGCCTTGCGGTGGATGACGAGGATGTCGAGCAGGAGGAGCGCCGCGAGCACCCCGAGCAGGACGGGCCAGTGCCAGCCGCCGATGTCGAGGTCCACCTTGCCCCCGGAGGATGATTCCCCCGCGGCGAGAAGCACGGACAGGACGGGTTGCGGGACGGTACTCACTGCCACGGAGTGTATGTGGACGGGCGGGGCCGCCCCCGGTTCACCCGCACGGCGTGACCGATGCCGCCTCCTGCGTCACTTGGTCTCGGACTTCGACCCGCCGATGACTGCCTGTGCCGCCGAGAGGCGCGCGATCGGCACGCGGTACGGGGAGCAGGACACGTAGTTGAGCCCGGCGTCGTAGAACAGGCCTATCGACTCGGGGTCCCCGCCGTGCTCGCCGCAGACGCCGAGCTTCATGGACTTCTTCGTCTTGCGGCCGCGCTGCGCGGCGATGCGCACGAGCTCCCCGACACCGGTCTGGTCGATCGTCTCGAACGGGTTGCGCTTCAGCAGGCCGGCCTCAAGGTAGGCGGGCATCATCCGGCTCTCCACGTCGTCGCGGCTGAAGCCGAACGTCATCTGGGTGAGGTCGTTGGTGCCGAAGCTGAAGAAGTCGGCGACCTCGGCCAGCTCGTCGGCGCGCAGGGCCGCGCGCGGCGTCTCGATCATGGTGCCGATCGTGACCTTGGGGCGCTTGGCCTTGCGGCCCTTCGGCGACGGCCGGGAGTTGATGTCGGAGAGGACCTCCTCCACCCAGCCGCGCGCGAGCGCGAGCTCCTCGCGGGTGACCGTGAGCGGGATCATGATCTCCACGATCGGCTCGTAGCCCTTCGCCGCGACCTCGTCGGCGGCCTCCATGAGCGCGCGGACCTGCATGGCATAGAGGCCGGGCTTGATGACCGCGAGACGCACGCCGCGCGTGCCGATCATCGGGTTCGCCTCGGACCAGGAGTGTGCGGCGCGCAGCAGCGCCTCCTCCTGCTTGGTGAGACCCTTGGTGGCCTTCTTGATCTCGAGCTCGTTCACGTGGGGCAGGAACTCGTGCAACGGGGGGTCCAGCAGGCGCACGGTGACCGGCAGGCCGGACATCTCCTTCAGCAGCGCGGCGAAGTCCTTCTTCTGCACCTTGCGCAGCTCCTCGAGCGCGGCTGTCTCCTCGGCCGGCGTGGAGGCGAGGATCATCCGGCGCACGACCGGCAGGCGGTCGGGGGCGAGGAACATGTGCTCGGTGCGGCACAGACCGATGCCCTGGGCGCCCAGCTCGCGGGCCTTCTTCGCGTCCTCGTCGGTGTCGGCGTTCGCGCGCACGTCCATCTTCCCCTTGCGGACCTCGTCGGACCACTTCAGGATGATGTCGAACTCCTTCGGGGGCTTCGAGCCCGCGAGCGTGAGCTGGCCGAGCATGATCTCGCCGGTGGTGCCGTCCAGGGAGATCCAGTCCCCCTGCTTGACGGTGACGTCACCGACCGAGAACGCCTTGCCCGAGATCCTGACGGCGTCCGCCCCGACCACGGCGGGGGTCCCCCACCCGCGCGCGACGACGGCGGCATGGCTGACGAGCCCGCCACGTGAGGTGAGGATGCCCTTTGCGACCATCATCCCGTGGACGTCCTCGGGGCTGGTCTCGCTGCGCACGAGGATGACGTCCTCGCCCTTCTTCGCGGCGGCCTCAGCCTCGTCGGCCGTGAAGTAGACGCGGCCCACCGCCGCGCCGGGCGACGCCGCGAGCCCCTTGGCGATCGCCTTCGACTTGTTCGCGAACTGCGGGTGCAGGACCTGGTCCAGGTGGTCGGCCGCCACGCGCATGATCGCCTCGTTGCGGGAGATCTTCCAGGCCTGCCTCCCGGTGCCGGTGGGCTTCGTCATGTCCACCGCCATCCGGAGCGCGGCCGCACCCGTGCGCTTGCCGACGCGGGTCTGGAGCATCCAGAGCTTGCCCTGGTCGATCGTGAACTCGGTGTCGCACATGTCCTTGTAGTGGCGCTCGAGCCGGGCGAAGATCGTCATCAGTTCGGCGTGGATCGCGGGGAACTTGCGCTTGAGCGCGTTCAGGTCCTCGGTGTTGCGGATGCCCGCCACGACGTCCTCGCCCTGTGCGTTCACGAGGAAGTCGCCGTAGGGCTTGTTCTCGCCGGTGGCGGCGTTGCGCGTGAAGCCCACGCCGGTGCCGGAGTTGTCGTCACGGTTGCCGAAGACCATGGCCTGGACGTTCACCGCGGTGCCGAGCTCGTGGCTGATCTTCTCGCGCACGCGGTACGCGATCGCGCGCGGCCCGTTCCACGAGCGGAACACCGCCTCGATCGCGCCGCGGAGCTGCTTGGCGGGGTCCTGCGGGAACGGCCGGCCCGTCTCCTTCGCGACAACCTTCTTGTAGGTCTCGCACAGTTCCTTCAGCGCCGGTGCGGGGATGTCCGCGTCGGTCTTCGCCTTGGCCTTCGCCTTGGCGGCCTCGAGCGGGTGCTCGAACCTGTCACCCTCGATCCCGAGGACGATGCGCCCGTACATGGAGATGAACCTGCGGTAGGAGTCGTACGCGAACCGCTCGTTCTGCGTGGACTCGGCGAGACCCCTCACGCTCTTGTCGTTCAGGCCGAGGTTGAGGACCGTGTCCATCATGCCCGGCATCGAGAACTTGGCACCCGAGCGCACCGAGACGAGCAGCGGGTCCTTCGGGTCGCCCAGGCGGCGCCCCATCTTCTTCTCGAGGGCTGCGACGTGGCGGCGCACCTCCTCGTCAAGGCCCTTCGGCCAACCGCCGTGCATGTACGCACGGCATGCGTCGGTGGAGATCGTGAAGCCGTGCGGAACGGGCAGTTTCAGCACGCTCATCATCTCGGCCAGGTTCGCGCCCTTGCCGCCGAGAAGGTCCTTCAGTTCCATCGGAGGACGGCGATGTGAATGGTCGAATGCATAGACGTACGTCACAGTCGGGAGTCTATGGGCGGGCAACGGCACGGCCCCAACGAGCACGCCTACACTTCCCGGCAGTGCTCCCCGAACGGTCACGCGGCTCCCGTCGCGGTCTCACCCTTCTCGGCTTTGCCACGTCGGTGCGTCCGGGGTTCCCCCTGTTCCTGCTGATCATCGGCCTGCTGTACCCGTTCCCCCTCGGCGTGTGGGTGGCGGCCTCCCTCGCGGTGTTCACGGTGGTGCACGAGCTCGGCCATGCCGTGGTCGCCCGCCTCTTCGGCTGCGAGGCACGCATCTCCCTCGACTTCATGGTCGCCTACGCGACCTTCTCCCCCGCTCCCGGGCTCACGAGGGCCCGCCGCGCCGCGATTGCCGTCGCCGGGCCGGCCTCGCAGGTGGTCCTCGCGGTCGCGTTCATCCTCCTGTCGGGGGCCAGCCCGTTCTCCGCGGACGACATCTCCTCGTCCGACGCCCTCACGGCCGTGTGGTGGACGGGAATCGCGCTCGGGCTCGTGAACCTCATCCCGCTCGTGCCCCTGGACGGCGGGGCCGTCATGACCATGCTGATGGACGCGCTGTTCCCCGGGCGCGGCGCGGCGATCATGCTCCGCGCGAGCATCGTCCTCACGGCGACCGCGCTCGCGTGGATGCTCGTGAGCGGCACCTCCGGTTTCCTCTTCTTCTCCGCGTTCCTGCTGTGGCTGCAGTGGAGGACGCTGCGCGGGCAGAAGCTGCTCGCCGCGGCGGGACACAGGGCGACGGAGGCCCCCACCGGCTTCGCGCCGGTCGATGCGGTGGCCGCCGAGGAGATCCTCGGGGCCTCCGGGGCGGGGCACGCCCTCTCCTACTGCCGCACCGCGTACTCCCAGTGCCCCTCCAGCGAGGTCGCCGTGGTCGCAGCGCGCGCGGCGTGCGTGCTCGGCGACGCGGACGCGGCGCTCGAGTGGGTCGCAACTGCGGTGGCGCTCTCGTTCGACGACCTGGACACGCTGGCCAGGCTCAACCTCGGGACGGAACTCGACGCGCTGCGCGCCGACCCGCGCTATGCGGCACTCGTGTCGCGTCTCAGCGTCTCATAGGCCGGACGGCCGCAGGGGCTCGCCGGCGTCTGTCCCGCGCGGTGCGCGCACGATCGACCAGACGGACCCGCGGGACGTGACGGTGCAGCCCGCCGGTGCGTCCCCGGCCGGCACCGCGCGCAGCGTCACGGGGGCGGAACTGCTGCGCGAGTCCATGCGCTCCACCAGTTCCTGGCCGGGGTAGCAGCCCTTCGTGAAGCTCACGGCGACGGACAGGACACCCGTCGTGGCCGGCACGTCGCCCTCCTCGATGTCGGTCCCCATCGCGGGCCACCGTGCATCCGCACGCATGGTGTCGATGACCGACGGGTCGACCCCGGTCCCCGCCACGGGGAGGTCCTCCGCCCTCGCCACCACGTCCACGGCACCGTCACCGCCCCACCATGCCGTGGCCAGTCCGGGCACGCGGCCGACGGCATCGACCGCGCCCGGCCCCCGGAACGCGCGCACCGTCCAGTCGGAGGTGCGCATCGTGACCTTGGACCGCAGCACGTACCTCTGCAGTCGCGCGACAACCTTCTCGCCGAAGCCGCTCTCGACGTCGAGCGTGTAGACGGTGTCGACGTGGCGCACCACCCGCACGAGCGCGGTGACATGGCCGGTCGGCGCGAGCAGCAGCGAGTGGGAGGAGCCACCGACGGGGATCGACGCGACGTCCTGGGCGAGCTGCGAGTGGAGGAACGTCCCCGCGTCGTCGCCCTGCACGATCACGACGTCACGCGCGAGGTCTGCCCGCACGAGGCCGGTCATCAGGCCACCGTCCCGGCCTCGCGCCGGCGCTGCGTCATGCGGCGGGCAGCGGGCACGGCCGCGAGCAGTGCGGCGGCCTTGTTGTGGCACTCGAGGTCCTCGTCGGCCGGGTCGCTGTCCGCCACGATGCCGGCGCCCGCCTGGAGGCTGGCGCCGCCCGGCCCGACGAACATCGTGCGGATCGCGATCGCGGTGTCGAGGTTGCCGGAGAAGTCCACGTACCCCACCACGCCCGCGTACGGCCCGCGCTTCACGGGTTCCAGTTCGTCGATGATCTCCATCGCGCGCACCTTCGGGGCGCCGCTGACCGTGCCTGCCGGCATCGTGGCACGGAGGACGTCGATCGTGGAGAGACCCTCCAGCAGGTCGGCCGACACCTGCGAGGTCATGTGCATCACGTGGCTGTACCGCTCGAGCGTCATCAGCTCGTCCACCTGCACGGAACCGAACCGGGCCACGCGGCCCACGTCGTTGCGGGCGAGGTCGACCAGCATGATGTGCTCGGCCACTTCCTTCGGGTTCTCTCGCAGCTCGCCCGCCAGCTTGCGGTCGTGCTCGTCGTCGCGTCCGCGCTTCCTCGTGCCGGCGATCGGTCGCGACACGATGCGCCCGTTCTCGACGCGCACGAGAGGTTCCGGGGAGCAGCTGACCATGGTGAGACCCGGCTGCCGCAGGAACGTCATGTACGGGCTGGGGTTCACCTGGCGCAGCACGCGGTAGACGTCGAAGGGGTCAGCGCCGAGGTCGATGTCGAACCGCTGCGACAGGACGACCTGGAAGATGTCGCCCGCGCGGATGTGCTCCTTCGCCACCTCGACGGCGCGGCGGAAACCGCCGTCGGGCATCGACGACACCGCGGCAGGGAGGTCCTCGCCGGGCACCGGCGGCTCGACCGGCACGTACGCGAGCGGCTTGGCGAGGTCGTTCACCGCGATGTGCACACGGGCCACGGCGGCGTCGTACGCCTCGTCGACCTGCGCCGCGTCGAGGCCGGCGACGGGGACGCTCTCGAGCAGGTACACGCGCTGGCGCCAGTGGTCGAACGCGGCCAGGCTGCCGATGATGCTGATGGCCGCGTCGGGCAGCCCGCGGTCGTCACGGGGAGGCGACGGGAGGTGCTCGACCTCGCGGATGACGTCGTACCCGAGATGGCCCATCAGACCGCCCTGCAGCGGGGGCAGGTCCGGCAGGAGCGGCGCGCGGTAGATCCGCAGCAGCTCGTCCATCGCGGCGAGGATCCCCTTGTCGAGCGGCACGCCCGGCGGGATGTCGCCCGTCGCCGTCAGCACGCCGTCGCGCAGCGTGAGCGTGCCGCGCGGGTTGCGCCCCACGAAGGAGAACCTGCTCCACCTCTCGCCGTGCTCGACGGATTCGAGGAGGAAGCCGTCATCGTCGCCGACGAGCTTCAGGAACGCGGCAACGGGCGTCTCGAGGTCGGCGAGCACCTGCGTCCACACCGGCACGACGGTGTGGCGCGAGGCGAGCTCCCTGAACTCCTCGCGGGTCGGGGTGATCCCCGTTGTCGGCAGGGTCACTGCGCCCCGAACTCCCTGTAGAAGCACGAGCGCTCGCCCGTGTGGCACGCGCCGCGGCCCTCCTGGATGACGGAGAACAGCAGCGTGTCGCCGTCGCAGTCGTAGCGGGCGGACTGCACGAACTGGCGGTCCCCGCTGGTGTCACCCTTGCGCCACAGCTCGCTTCGGCTGCGGCTCCAGTAGACCATGCGGCCCTCGGCGAAGGTCATGGCGAGCGACTCCGCGTTCATCCATGCCATCATCAGCACCTCACCGGTCTCCGCGCACTGGGCAATCGCGGGCACGAGGCCGTCGGCGTTGTACCGCACCTCAGCCAGTTCTGCGGCCGCGGGCGTGATGACCCGCCCGGACGGTCCGTCCGCGGGCTGGTCGTGCGCAGAGGTGTCGTTCGCGCCGGGGGTCACGGAGAGCACGGTACCGTCTTGCCCCGTGGCGCTGGAAACCGTTTCCCTCGAGACCCTCGACGGGGTCACCCTCGAGGCCGACGTGATCTGGGCGGACACCGAGTCCGGCACGGCCCGCGCCTTCGTGGTCATCGGGCACCCGCACCCCGCGTACGGCGGCGACAGGCACAACCACGTGGTGCGCGCCCTCCAGTGGGCGGCCCACCGCGCGGGCTGCCACTCGATCACGCCCGACTTCCGCGGGGCCGGCGGCAGCCTCGGCGAGCACGACAACGGCGACGCCGAGAGGCTCGACCTCGCGGCCGCGTGCGAGTTCGTGGCGATGGCAGAGGACGACATGCCGGTGGTGATGGCGGGATACTCGTTCGGCTCCGTGGTGGCGATGAACGTCAGCAACCCGGCGATCGCCGGCTGGCTCGCCGTCGCGCCGCCCGTGGGGATGATGGCGAACCGCCCCACCGCGGCGAACAGCCACAGGCCGAAGCACCTGCTGCTGCCGCGGCACGACCAGTTCACCACCGAGGACGCCCTCCGTGCCGCGACCGCCGACTGGACCGCCACCGCAGTCACGGTGCTCGAGAGCGTGGACCACTTCATGGCGGCCGGCGCCGAGGAGGCGTGCGCCGCGGCGCTCGACGCACTGCTGACGGACGTGCTCTAGAGGCGCGTCCGCGCGGTACACGACGGCACTGCGCCGCGACCGGTGCCGGCTACGCGCCGGCGGGGCGAACGCTGATGCCCCGCGATGCCATGTGCCGCTTCGCCGCGGCCACCGTGAACTCGCCGAAGTGGAAGATGGATGCCGCGAGCACCCCGGTGGCGCCACCCTGCGTCACGCCGTCGGCCAGATGGTCGAGAGTGCCGACGCCGCCGCTCGCGATGACGGGCACGCCGACAGCGTCTGTGACCGCGCGGGTGAGCCCGATGTCGAACCCGTCCCTGGTCCCGTCGCGGTCCATGGAGGTGAGGAGGATCTCCCCCGCACCGAGCGAGACGGCCGTGCGCGCCCACTCGACCGCGTCGATGCCCGTGGGCGTGCGGCCCCCGTGCAGGAACACCTGCCACGACCCGGTCGTGCTGTCGTGCTTGGCGTCGATGGCGCACACCACGCACTGCGCACCGAACTCGGAGGCGATCTCGCCGATCAGCGCCGGCCGCTGCACGGCGCTCGTGTTCACGCTCACCTTGTCCGCGCCGGCCCGCAGCAGTGCCCTCGCGTGCGACAGCTCGCGGATCCCCCCGCCCACCGTGAACGGGATGAAGACCTTCTCGGCGGTGCGCGCGACGACATCGAGCATGGTGTCGCGGCCGTCCGACGACGCGGTGATGTCGAGGAAGACGAGCTCGTCGGCACCCTCCGCGTCGTAGCGCGCCGCCAGCTCCACCGGGTCGCCTGCGTCGCGGAGGTCCACGAAGTTCACGCCCTTCACGACGCGGCCGTCCGTGACGTCCAGGCACGGGATCACGCGCGCCACGATGTCGGGGCTCACGACAGCACCCCGACCGCCTCGGCGACCGTGAACCTGTTCTCGTAGATCGCCTTGCCCACGATCACCCCTCCGAGCTGCGGGAACGCCGCCAGCTCGCGGAGGTGCGCGAGCGTGCCGACCCCGCCGCTCGCGATCACCGGCACGCCCGTGGCGGCGGCCGCCGCGACGAGGCCCTCGACGTCGGGGCCGACGAGCATCCCGTCGCGCGAGATGTCGGTGATGACGAATGCCGAGGCCGACGGGTAGTCGGCGAGGACGTCCAGCACCATCCGCCCGGAGGACTCCGTCCAGCCGTGCGTGGCGATGTTGCCGGCACGGTGGTCCAGCCCCACGGCGACCGGCACGACACCGGCGACCTTCTCCACGAGCGGCGGGTCGTTGACCGCCGCCGAGCCCATCACGACCCGCGCCACGCCGGCATCCCGCAGCTCGCGCGCGTCGTCCACCGTGCGCACTCCGCCCCCGACCTGGACCGATGCCCGACCGGCGAGCGCGCCGGCCACCGCGGCGATCAGCCCGCGGTTGTGCGCCCTGCCCGAGCGGGCCGCGTCGAGGTCGACCATGTGCACCCACGTGGCACCTGCATCCACGAAACCGCGCGCGACCTCGACGGGGTCGGAGCCGTACACGGTGGAGTCGCCGTACTCGCCCTGGCGCAGCCTCACGACCTCGCCGTCCAGCAGGTCGATCGCCGGGTAGAGGATCACCGCGCCGCCCCCACGAAGTTGGCGAGCAGGCCGAGCCCGGCCGCAGCGGACTTCTCCGGGTGGAACTGCACGGCGAACACGTTGCCCCTGCGGAACGCCACGTTCAGGTCGCTGCCGTAGCGGACTGTCGCGACGACATCGGCAGGGTCGTCCGGCACCCCGTGCAGCGAGTGCACGAAGTACATCCACGGGTCGTCGCCGAGACCGTCGAACATCGGGTCGGGCGACGTCACGTGCAGCCGGTTCCACTGCATCTGCGGCCGCGTCACGCCCTCGGGGATGAAGCGCACCCTGCCGGGGATGACCCCGAGGCCGGTGGCCGACGGGTCCTCCTCGCTCGAGTCGAAGAGCATCTGCATGCCCACGCAGATCCCGATGAAGGGCCTCCCGCTCGCGACCGCGTCGCGGACGGCAGGCTCGAGTCCGCTCGAGCGCAGGGCGTCCATGCACGCCCCGAACGCGCCGACGCCCGGGAGCACCACGGCATCGGCGGCGGAGGCGACAGCGGGGTCGTCGGTGAGGACTGCGTCGGCGCCGACGTGCTCGAGCGCCTTCTGCGCGGAGCGGAGGTTGCCGATTCCGTAGTCGAGGACCGCGATGCGCGTCCGCGTCACGAAAGGACGCCCTTGGTGGAGGGCACCCCCGCGGACTCGACGCGCACGGCGTCACGCAGGCACCGTGCCAGGCCCTTGAACGTGGCCTCGATGATGTGGTGCACGTTGCGGCCGGCGCGCAGGTTCACGTGGAGCGTGATGTTGGCCGCGGTTGCGAGCGACGACACCGCGTGCTCGGCGAGCGACGGGTCGAAGGCGGGGTTGCCGAGCGGGAGGCACTCGGGCAGCTCCACGTTCCACGCCACGAACGGACGGCCGCTGAGGTCGAGCGCGATGTCCACGAGCGCCTCGTCCAGCGGGAAGGAGCCGCTGGCGAACCGCCGCACCCCCGCCTTGTCGCCGAGGGCGTCCCGCAGGGCCTCCCCGACCGCGATCGCGACGTCCTCCACGGTGTGGTGCGTGTCGATGTGCAGGTCACCGGCGGCCCGCACGGTCAGGTCGAACCCGCCGTGGCGGGCGAGCTGGTCCAGCATGTGGTCGTAGAACGGGATGCCGGTCGAGATGTCGCCGGTGCCGGTGCCGTCCAGGTTGATCGAGACCTCGATGGAGGTCTCCTTGGTGCTGCGGTTGCGCTGGGCGGTGCGGGCCATCCGCCCATTCTCGCCCCTCGCGGCGCGGTTCAGGCGGACAATTCGGCCATCGCCCGCAGGAACGCCGAATTCTCCGCGTCCGTGCCGACGGTGACGCGGAGGCACCCGGCGAGGCCCGGCCAGCCGCTGCAGTCCCGCACGAGGATCCCGCGGTCGAGGAGCCCCTGCCACACGGCCGCCGCACCGCCCGACGCCGGGCGGAAGAGCACGAAGTTCGCCCCGCTCGGCCACACCTCGCAGCCGGCGGCGGCGAGCCCGCCCGAGATGCGGTCCCGCTGCGCCTTGATCTCTGCGACCCTCGCGGTCATCTCGTCGGTGTGCGCGAGGGCGGCGAGCGTGGCCGCCTGCTTGAACGAGTCGAGGTGGTACGGCAGTGCGGCGACCTCGAGCGCCTCGATGACGCGCCGCGGCGCGATCACGTAGCCAACCCGCAGGGCCGCGAGCGAGAGCGTCTTCGAGAAGGTGCGCGTGACGACGAGCGGCAGGTCGTCGCGCACCATGGGCGCCGCCGTCCAGTCGGAGAACTCGGCGTACGCCTCGTCCACCACGACGAGGCCTGGCGCCTCCTCGAGGAGCACCTCGAGGTTGGCGCGGGGCTCCACGACCCCCGTGGGGTTGTTCGGGTTGCACAGGAAGGTGACGGCGGGCGTGTCGCGCGACATCACGCGCTCGATCTCCGCGGGGTCGAGCGTGAAGTCGGCCCGCCTCTCGCCGGTGACGACGGATGCGCCGGTGACGCGGGCGATCTGGGCGTACATCTGGTAGGTGGGCTCGAACATCGCCACGGTGCGGCCGGCGCCGCCGAACGCGAGCAGGATCATCTGCAGCACCTCGTTCGACCCGTTGCCCACGAGGACCTGTGCCGGGTCGACACCGTGGCGCGACGCGATCTCGGCGCGCAGCGCCGTGGCGGAGCGGTCCGGGTAGCGGTTCCAGTCGATCGACGCCGCGATGCCGGCGAGAGACTCCACCCAGGCGGCGGGAGGGGCGAACGGCGACTCGTTCGTGTTCAGCCGCACCGGCACGTCGACCTGGGGCGAGTGGTAGCCGGACATCGCCACGATCTGCTCGCGGGGCTCGATGCGGCTCATGGGACCAAACTAACGGGCGGCCGCCGCGTCACTTGGCGATTTTCTCGGCGCGGAGCAGGAGCCTGTGCGCCGACAGGAGCGCCCGCTCCGCCTCGTACATCGCGCTCGCGAGGTCCTCGGAGTCCTTCCCGAGCGTGTCGATCAGGCCGGCGATGCGGTGGCGGTAGCGGTCGACCGCCTCGGCTGATGCGGCGAGCTCCGCGCGTACTGTCTCTGACACCGTGGTGACGCTAGTGCGTCCTGCTCACTTCTTCTGCGCCCGCACGGGCAGGGCCGAGGACGGGCAGATGTCGTTCAGTTCGCAGGCGTCGCAGCGGGGCTTCTTCGCGTCGCACACGCGGCGGCCGTGCAGGATGAGACGCAGGCTGAACCTGCCCCACTCGGGCGGGGGCAGGAAGGCGTTCAGCACCTTCTCCACCTTCACCGGGTCCTCCTCCACGGTGAGACCGAGACGGCGCGACAGCCGGCCCACGTGCGTGTCGACCGCGAGGCCGGGCAGGTCGAACACGACGCTGCGCAGCACGTTGCCCGTCTTGCGGCCCACTCCCGGCAGCGTCACCAGGTCGTCGAGGTCGCTCGGCACCTCCCCGCCGAAGTCGGCCACGACCTTCTGCGCCATTCCGATCAGGTTCCTCGCCTTCGACTGGTAGAAGCCGGTGGAGCGGATGATCTGCTCGAGCTCCGACGGTTCGGCGGCGGCGAGGTCGTCCACCGTGGGGTAACGCGCGAAGAGCGACGGCGTCACCATGTTCACGCGCGCGTCGGTGCACTGCGCGGAGAGGATCGTGGCGGATAGCAGTTCGTACGCGTTCGAGTGCGTGAGCTCGCACTCGGCCCCCGGGTACAGCTCCGCCAGGCGGCGCGCGACCTCCTTGGCCCTCCCTGCGGGCGTTCTCGGCTTTGCCACGGCACGAAGGTACCCTCTCCGCGTGCGAACGTTCGATGTCAGGCGGCAGCTGGATGCCGCCGACCGTGCGCTGGTGGACCAGTTGATGGCGGATGCGTGGCGCGCCGACGGCACGCGGCCGATGAGCGACCACATGTGGCTGGACCTGCGCGAGGGCGGACGGCGCGGTTACGCGGGCATCATCGTGCGCGAGGAGGGCCACGACCACATCGTCGGGTACGGCCAGGTCTCCCGCGGGAACGAGTCCTGGGGGCTCGACATCGTCATCCACCCCCACCACCGTTACGACATGGCCGAGATCGGCCCGCGCATGCTCGAGGAGGCCGTCAGGGTCGTGGCCGGGGACGGCGGCGGCCACGTGCACTGGTGGGTCTTCGAGGCGAACAACGTGCACACGGACCTCGCCCGCGCGGCGGGGTTCAGCCCGGGGCGGCGCCTCCTGCAGCTGCGCAGGCCCCTTCCTCTCGACCCCGCGCATCTGGCGGTGCTCGACGGGTTCGTCACGGAGCCGTTCGTGCCGGGCGCCGACGAGGAGGAGTGGCTGGCCGTCAACAACGCCGCGTTCTCCTCCCACCCCGAGCAGGGCGGCTGGAGCATCGACACGATCCGTTCGCGCGAGTCGGAGGAGTGGTTCGACGCCGACGGCTTCCTGCTGCACCGCGCCGACGGCGCGATCGCGGGGTTCTGCTGGACGAAGATGCACGACGACCCCGCGGGACCGGTCGGCGAGATCTACGCGGTCGCGGTCGACCCTGCGCGCGCGTCGCGCGGTCTCGGCACGCGCCTGGTGACCGCAGGGCTCGACCACCTCGCACGGGCCGGCGCCGTCACCGCGATGCTGTACGTGGATGCCGACAACGCACCCGCAATGGCGGTCTACGACCGGCTCTCGTTCCGGCCCCACCACAGCGAGCGTGCCTACGTGGGCGACGTGCCCGCGGCTGGCGGGGCTGCGGGAGCACCGTCGTGACCGGCGCCGTGCGGTCCATCCACGACCTCACCCGCGAGGAGCTCGCCGCGTCGCTCGCGGGCGAGCCCGCCTACCGCGTGACCCAGCTGTGGGACGGTCTGTACAGGCAGTTCCTCCCCGTCGACGGTATCCGCACCCTGCCGGCGGCACTGCGCGGGCGCGTGTCGACGCTGCACCCGGAGGCACTCATCGAGGTGCAGCGCGTCGTCAGCGACGACGGCGAGACCGTGAAGTTCCTCTGGCACCTCGCCGACGGCCTGCACCCCATCGAGACGGTGCTCATGTACTACAGGGACCGGGCCACGGTGTGCGTGAGCACGCAGGCCGGCTGCGCCATGGCGTGCGGATTCTGCGCCACGGGCCAGGCAGGGTTCACCCGCCATCTCACCGCCGGCGAGATCGTGGAGCAGGTGGTGCGCACTGCGCGCGAGGCGCGCGCGCTGGACCAGCGCATCGACAACATCGTGTTCATGGGGATGGGCGAGCCGCTCGCCAACGAGGAGGCCGTGTGGGCCGCGGTGGAGCGCATCCATGACGACATCGGCATCTCCGCGCGCCACCTCACGATCAGCACGGTGGGCATCGTCCCCGGCATCAGGACGCTCGCCGCCCGCCCGCTGCCCGTCAACCTCGCCGTGTCTCTGCACGCCGCCCGCAACGACCTGCGCGACGAGCTGGTGCCGATCAACCGGCGCTACCCCATCGAGTCGCTCATGACCGCGTGCCGCGAGTACCTCGTGGAGAAGAACCGGCGCATCACGTTCGAGTGGGCGCTCATCGACGGTGTGAACGACACCGACCGCGACGCCCGCGAGCTGGCCGACCTGGCGCGGAGCCTCTCGCCGTCGGCGCACATCAACCTCATCCCGCTGAACCCCACGCCTGGCTGGCCCACGAAGGGCAGCCCGCGCCGCAGGGTCACCGAGTTCCGCGACCTCCTCGTGGGGCTGGGGGCGAACGCCACGGTGCGCAACAACCGCGGCACCGAGATCGCGGCGGCGTGCGGCCAGCTGGCGGCAGGGCAGCCGGTGCGCATCTCGCGCACCCGCTGACGCGTCGTCACGGCTCCCCCGCGACGGGACCCTCAGGACCC
>CAZZFB010000014.1:16966-28074 GCA_964653385.1 uncultured Bifidobacterium sp.
AGGTAGCGGGGGTTCGCCACGGCGACCTTGTCCCTGATGCTCGGCTCCAGCGTGTCGAGCACCTCCGCGAGGCGCCCGTCGAACGCACCGTCCCGGATCGCCGCGGCGAGCTCCGCGTCGCTGGCGGCACCGAGGGCGGCGAGCCTCTCCGCGTGCGCGGCCGCCTGGGCGGGACCGGACTCGAGCTCCCTCTCCACCATCGCGAGGACGTTCACGGCGACGCGCGAGTGGAACTGGAGACGGCCCGACACAGCGGGGGCGACGTCGCGCTCGATCCACTCGCGCACCGACTCGATCAACTCGCGCGCCGACGGCACGTCATGGGGCTCGCCCATCACACCCTCCCCTTCAGCAGGCCGATCAGGTCCCACTCGTTCTCGCACACGCGCCGGCCGATCGCGGCGAGCTCGTGGCTGCGGGCGAGACCGTTGAGGTGCGACGCCGCCTGGGTGATGCACATGATCCCCCACTTCAGGGTGCCGAGCACCTCCCACCAGCGGACCACGTCGATGTCGGGGCGCGGGCGCCCGGCCGCCTCGTACGCATCGAAGAGCTCGTCGTAGGTCCCGAGACCCGCGACCGGGTTGCCGCCGCCGAACCTCCAGGCCTTCACGCAGACCCAGCCGAGGTCCTCCATGGGGTCGCCGACGTGGGCGAGCTCCCAGTCGAGCACCGCGACCAGACCGTTGCCGTCGACCATCACGTTCCCGAGGCGGAAGTCCCCGTGGACTATCGCCCTCTCGGACGACGCCGGCCTGTTCGCCTCCAGCCACCTGAAGGCCACCTCGAACACCGGGTGCGGCTCGCCCAGGTCGTCGAGCACACGGCGGTACGTGGCCACCTCGTCCTGCTCGACAAGGCCGGGAGCGGACTGCGGGGGCAGCGAGTGCAGCCGGGCCATCGCGGTGCCGATGTCGGCGGTGAGGCGCGCACGCGCGGCCGAGAACTCGTCGTCGCGCAGGATCTTGCGGGCGATGGTCTCCCCTTCGACGGCACGCACCACCATGAACGGGTTCCCGAGCGCCGTCGACGCGCCGCCGTCCACCACGACCTCGGGCACGGCGACCCCGCCCTCGTGCGCGGCGCGCAGCACCGCCACCTCCGTCGTCATCGGGCGCACCGCGCCGTCGCGCTGGCGCTGCAGGATGAGCGGCGATCCGTCCGCCTCGAAGCGCCACGTCTCGCGCGATGCCCCTCCCGAGAGCCGCGCGAGTCCCGACACGCGGGCACCGCCGAGCACCCCGGACAGGCTGGCGGCGAGTTCTGCCGTCGCGTCGTGACCGGTGCCGGTTGCCATCCGCGCAACTCTGCCACGCCGACTACGGTTCCTGCGGTGCCGAGCGACACCGGGAACCCGAAGAACGGCGACCCGGTCCTCGCCACCAGGGCCGTCACCGTGGTGCGCAGCGGGCGCCCGGTGCTCGACAGGGTCGACTTCCCGGTCTGCCCGGGCGAGCGGTGGGTGGTGCTCGGGCCGAACGGATGCGGCAAGACGACCCTCCTGAAGGTGCTCTCGCTGTACCTGCATCCCTCGAGCGGGACGGTCAGCGTTCTCGGCAGGGACCTCGGCACGTTCGACGTGCGCGGCGTGCGGCCCCGCATCGCGTACTCCTCCGCGAGCCTCTCCTCGGAACTGCGGCCGGCGCTCACGGCGGAGGAGGTCGTGATGACTGCCCGGCACGGGGCGCTCGAGCCGTGGTGGCACGAGTACGGGGACGCCGACAGGGAACGCGCGCGCGACTGCCTCGCCGCGATGGGTGTGGGTGCCTTCGCCGGCTCGCCGCTCGGTGCCCTGTCGTCCGGGGAGCAGCAGCGCGTCCTGCTGGCCCGCGCACTGATGAACGACCCGCTGGTGGTGCTGCTCGACGAGCCCTCCGCCAGGCTCGACCTGGGCGGCCGGGAGGCGCTCGTGCGCGTGCTCGACGGCTTCGCGTCGGACAACCCGCTCCTGCCCACGGTCACCGTCACGCACCACGTGGACGAGATCCCGGCATCCACCACGCACTGCATGATGCTGCGCGACGGCGCGGTGCTCGCCGCGGGCCCGCTCGCACAGGTGCTCGACTCCGCGCGTCTCTCGGAGTGCTTCGGGACCGCGCTGACGGTCGACCGCCGCCCGAACGGGCGGTTCAGTGCGTGGAGCCGTTGACGGCCGCCGCGAGCCCCTTCTTGCCGGCCTCGATGTTCGAGGCGAGCACCCTGTCGAGAACGCCGGCGGTCCACAGGCTGCCGCCGTACTCGAGATCCATGGCAACCGTGCATCCCGCGCCGCGCGGCGACACCCGCACGGTCATCGTCCACGCGGAGTGCTGGCGAACGGGCACCTCGCGGCGGGCGAACACCACCGTGACGGCGCCGTCCGGGGAGGTGTCGCGGACCGTGCGCACCATGCGGAGCCGCTTCGACCGTGCGAACGGCCCGACCTTCGCCCGCAGCTCCACGGACCAAGCGGTCTCGCCGTCGGCGTCGGCGCGCTCGATCCCGTGGATCATCGGCATCCACTGCGAATAGGCGGAGAGGTCATCCACCAGGGCCGCCACGGTCCCGACGGGTGCGTCGAGATCGAGCGACGAGGACGTCCTCACTCTTGCTCCGCCGGCTCGCCGAACGCACGGCCGAGGAGGCGGCCGAACCTGGGTTTCTCCTCGCCGTCCTCGTACTCCACGGTGCGGCCGAGCCGCGGCGACCACGGGATCGCCTGTGTCTCGTCAGGGTCGACGGCGGGAGCAGCCTGCTGCACGTCATCGCCGCCCGGGCGGTCGCCGTCCGCCGGCGCAGTGCCCGGTTCGTCGAGCTCGCGTCGCAGAGCCTCGAACAGCGACGGCACGTCCTCGGGTCTCGGGCGCTCGCGCTTTCTCGGCGATGCCTTGCCCTCGGCCTTCTTCCTGCGCGTCCCGCCGCCGGTCTCTTCGTTCCCGGCCGCGTCGAAGTCGGACACGCGGAACAGTTTCGGGTTCGGGTCGCGGCGGTCATCCAGCGTCCAGCCGTGCGGCACGGTGAGCGCGTTCGCGTGGCGCCTGCAGAGGCGGCCGGTGATCTCGCGCTCCCCCACGGTGATGACGTTCACCCACACGCTGAGGCTCGCCCTGTCGATCCCGTACGACGCATCCGCCACTGCACCGCAGCCGGGTCGCTCGCACAAGTTCCTCACGCGCCCAAGGTAGTGGCGCGCACCGTCAGTGGTGGGCGATACGGGACTCGAACCCGGGACCTCTACCGTGTGAAGGTAGCGCTCTAACCAACTGAGCTAATCGCCCTTGCGGAAGGGAAAGACTACCGAGGCACCGACAGAAACCGCCACGCCGGGCCCGGCGCGGAGGCGGCGCAGGAACCGTCAGTAGCCGGCACGGGGGTCGATGAGGCCGATGAGAGGCTCCCCCGCCACGTACCTCCGCACGTTCTCCCTGATGCGCTCCGACAGGAGCG
Organism: uncultured Bifidobacterium sp.; assembly: GCA_964653385.1. Taxonomy (GTDB): domain Bacteria; phylum Actinomycetota; class Acidimicrobiia; order Acidimicrobiales; family Ilumatobacteraceae; genus UBA2093. The sequence goes on from CAZZFB010000014.1 coordinate 20,393, forward strand.
GCACAGCCATCTCGGGCGTGTTGCCCACGTGCGGGGTGATGATGCAGTTCGGCATCGACCACAGCGGGTGCCCGGCCGGCAGCGGCTCGGGGTCGGTCACGTCGAGCGCCGCCCCGCCTATCTCGCCGTTCTGGAGTGCCCACACGAGGTCGTCGGTGACGATGTGCGCGCCGCGCGCCACGTTCACGATCCATGCGTGGTTCTCCATCACCTCCAGCTCGGCGCGGCCGATGATCCCGCGGGTCTCGTCGGTCAGGGACAGCGCAAGCACGACGAGGTCCGCGCCGGCGAGCGCATCGACGAGGTTCTCCGTGCCGACCACGTCGTCGGCGCCCTCGATGTGCTCCACGTTGCGGCGCACCACGGTGATGCGGCATCCGAACCCGCCGAGGAGACGCACGAGCGACTCGGTGATGCCGCCGCCCCCGAGGACGGTCACGCGCGCACCGAGCAGGTTGCGGCCCGCGGGTCCCGTCCACTCCGCGGCACGCGAGTAGGCGGCCACGTTGCGCATCCCTGCCAGTGCGAGGGCGACCACGTGCTCGGCGACGGGCTCCGCGTAGACGCCCTTGCCGCACGTCCAGGTGCGCGACCCGTCCACGATCGGTGCGAAGTTCTCCACGCCGGCGAACGGCACCTGCACCCAGTCGATGTGCGGGTGGTCGGCGAGCAGCCGCGCCAGCCCGTCCGCGTCACGGGCGGCAGTCCACACGACAGCTGTCGCCTCCCCGGGGCCGGTCACGGCGGCACCGCCCTGCACCACCGCCTCCGACACCCAGCCCGGCGATGACGCGGGCTGGACGGTGACGGTGCGGGTACTCGGGGGCTGGTCCATGCGTGTGAACGATACGGGGCGGCGGCGCGCGGGCGTGAACCCGCGTCAGGACCCGCCGGTGAGCGTCGCGGCGATGTCGCTCGACGAGCTGCCTGACCGGCGCAGCACGACTGCGACGAACCACAGGGCCGCCATCGTGACGACGAAGAGGATCATCGCGCCGACCCCCCAGAAGGGCTTGATGGTGCTGCGCGTGGCACCCAGCAGGGCCACGGGGAACGTGGTCGAGCCTGCCTCGGAGATGAGCGTGGAGATCACCGCGTTGTCGAGACAGAGAGTGAACGAGAGCAGACCGCCGGCCACGAGCGCCGACGAGATGAGCGGGAGCGTGACCTGGCGGAACGCCCGCGACGGCGTGGCACCCAGGTCCGCAGCCGCCTCCTCGAGCGCCTCGTCCAGGCCCTCCAGACGTGCGCGCACTATCAACGTGACGACCGCGCTCGCGTAGAGCGACTGGCCGACCCAGAGCTTGTTGATGCCACCGTTGAACGGGCCCCACCCGTCGGTGAAGATCCCGCCCACGACCGGGAAGTCAGCGAGCCGCGGGAACCACGTGGCGAGGGCAATGGCGTCCATGATCTCCGGCGTCACCAGGATGAGGAAGAGCACGGCCATGAAGGCCTTGGTCCAGCCGCCGGGACGGCGCGCGAGCGCGACACCGGCGAGCCCGCCGATGACGACGGCGATGACGGTGGCCCCGAACGCGGCGATGAAGGAGTTGCGGATCGCGTCACCCACGCCCGCGAACTCGAAGACGTCGCGGTACCGGTCGGTGAGGGACCAGTTGAGCATCACGGCCGCGGCGAACCCCACGGGGCCGATCCAGTTGACTGCGCGCGGGGAGAACGACGTGAACCGGCGCAGGACCGCGCGCGCCGCGAGCGCGCCCGCGATGACGACGGCACCCCGCACCAGCACCGCCCATGCGGTGCCCGCATCGAACAGCTCACCCCACCATTTGGTGCTGAAGTGCCCGGACCAGATGGTGAAGGACTGGCCCCTGTTGAACGAGTGGACGAACACGAGGATGATCGGGACGAACAGGAACAACAGGACCAGCACGGTCCATGCGGCGAGGACGACGCGCTCGGGCTCGCGCCCGCCGCGGGCAGACCGCGCACCGCGCGAACCCGCGGCCATCGCCCGCTCGTGGATGCCCCTGCGGACCCGTTCCGCGACCGGTGCGAGCAGCCCGAACGCGCGCGGGACAACCCACACCACCGCTGCACCCACGACGAGCGTGAGCAGCACGGCCACGATCATCAAGACCGCCATGGCGGACCCGAGGGGCCAGTTCTGCGCGCCGCCGAACTGCGACGCGATCAACGCGCCGATCATGTTGCCTTTCGCGCCGCCGAGCACTGTCGCCGCCACGTAGTCGCCGCACATCGGGATGAACGTGAGCAGCACGCCCGCCACGATCCCCGGGCCCGCCAAGGGCAGCGTGACCGACATGAAGGTTGCGATCCGCCCGGCCCCCAGGTCCTTGCTGGCCTCGCGCATCCGCACGTCGATGCGGTCGAGCGCCACGAAGAGGGGCAGGATCATGAACCCCAGGTAGTTGTAGACCACCGCGATCTGCACCGCGAGCGACGTCTCCAGCACCTGGATCCCGTTCTCCCCCACCCAGCCGAGGTCCATCAGGAACTTCGAGAACGAGCCGTTCGGCGCGAGCGGGATGCGCCAGGCGACGGTGCGGATGAGGAAGCTCGTGAAGCTCGGCACCACGACGAGCGCGAGAATGACCGCGCGCCACCGCTCGGACACCTTGAAGGTGGCGAAGTACGCCACCGGCAGCCCGATCGCGACGCAGAGTGCGGTGGCGATGACCGAGATCCGCAGCGTCCCCTTGAAGACGGTGAAGAACGTCGCGTCGAACACCTGCGAGTAGTTCTCCGTGGTCAGCCTGGTGAGGTCGACCGGCAGGAGGAGCGAGGTGTCCTTCGTGCCGAACGAGTAGTAGACGATGTAGGCGATCGGGACGACGAAGAAGAGCGCGTACCAGACGATGGCGGGGAGCGCGAGCGCGAACTTCGGCGCCCGCACCCCCCTGCGCGTTCTCTCGATGACCGTCCCGGTCACCTGGTCAGGCCCCGGCCTTCGCCTTGGTCTTGTTGAGGATGTCGACCAGACGGTCGAGCGCCTCGTTCATCTCCTGGGCCTCCATCGTGGCCACCTGCTCGTCGCTGAAGAAGATCATGTCGGGCTTCTCGAGGTCCGGCGCCAGTTCCTTCAGGAGCTGTTCCATGTTCTTCATGCCGGTGTGGTAGCCGTGGTACTCGAGGTCCTTGATCGACACCTCGGGCACGAGCTCCCAGTTGATCCATGCGTGCGCGGCCTCGGGGTTCGGGGCGCCCGCGGGGATCGCGTAGGTGTCCATGAAGATCTGGGTCTTCGGCCCGGGCAGCACCCACTTCCAGTCCTCCGGGTTGCCGCCGGCGTCGGCGATGCGCGAGTAGGCCTGGCGGGCGTCACCCGTCCATGCCACCGCGATCGAGTACGCACCCTCGGCGATCTTCGTGCTCGGGTAGCTGTCGAACGCCTTGATGTGCTGGCCGAGGGTGTCCACGAGGAACTTCTCGGCGGCATCGAGGTCGGCGGCATCGGTGGTGTTCGCCGACTTGCCCTGCGACCAGAAGTACGGGCCGCAGAAGTCCCACGCCGCGTCGATCACCGCGCAGTTGCCGCTCGCCTCGTTCTGGCAGGCGTCGAGGAAGTCCGCCCAGGTGGACAGCTCGCGCGTGATCTTCTTCGTGTTGTAGAGGAACCCCGCGCTGCCCCAGTCCTTGCAGACCACGTACTCGTCGTTCGGGTCCCACGGCTGCGCGACGTAGTTGGAGTCGAGGTTCACGATGTTCGGGAGCAGGTCCTTGTTGAGCTTCTGCAGCAGGCCCTTCTCGATCATCTGCGGCACGTACGGCCCGGTCGGCACGACGATGTCGAATCCGCTCTGCCCGTTCGAGGCAGACAGCTTCGTGATGAGGTCCTCGTTGCTCGCGTAGTAGTCGACCTTCATCGTCACGCCGAGGGTGGACTCGGCGAGCGCGCCCACGAGCTCGGGGTCGTTGTAGTCACCCCACGTGTACATCGCGAGGGCACCGCCCGCCTTCGCGATCTTGCGGCTCCACTCGCCCGTGGCAGTGCCCTCGAGCTCGGTGAAATCGGCGCCGCCGGATGCCCCGGGGGCGGTGGTGTCGGTCGAGACTGAGTCGCTGTTGCCGCACGCGGCCAGCACGACGGCCAGTCCGGCGGTGGCGGTGCCCGCCTTGAGGAAGGCGCGCCGCGACAGCTGCTCACGGAAGCTGTGCGGGGCGAGGATTCTGATCGGCTTGTCCATTGTTGTTTCTCCTTTGTGGGTGAGATTGCTAGTGCTGGTCCTCTGCCAGCACGACGTCGGCCTGGCGGGCCGAGAACAGGTACACGTCGTCCGCGCTCCAGGAGCACCAGACGCCCTCGCCGACGGCGAACCGCCGGTTGTCGAGCCGCGGGGCGAGCACGAGCAGGTCCCGCTCCCCCACGGTGACGACGTACTGCAGCACGTCGCCGAAGTGGGAGACGCCGGCGACCTCGCCGCGGCACGAGTTCTCGGCGCGCTGGGGCTGCTCGGCTGCCAGGTGGATGCACTCCGGGCGGACCGCGGGCAGAGCCTGCTCGCCGTTCGGCACGTCCTCCTCGGGGCGCGAGGCCACGAACACCGTGCCGTCGTCGGCGCGGGCACCGTCCTCGGTGGCGACACCGGTCCAGAAGTTGTTGCGGCCGATGAACCCCGCCACGAAGGCCGATGCGGGGTGCTCGTACACGGTCTCGGGGTCCCCCAGCTGCTCGATGTGGCCGTCCAGCATGATCGCGATGCGGTCGCTCATGCTCATGGCCTCCTCCTGGTCGTGGGTGACGAACACGAAGGTGATGCCCAGCCTGCTCTGCAGCAGCTTCAGCTCGATCTGCATCTCCTCGCGCAGCTTGCGGTCGAGCGCACCGAGGGGCTCGTCGAGGAGGAGCACGCTCGGGCGGTTCACGAGGGCGCGGGCCACGGCGACGCGCTGCTGCTGCCCGCCGGACATCTGGCGGGGCTTGCGGTCGGCGAGCCTGGTCATCTGCACCATGTCGAGGGCCTCGGCTACGCGCTCCGCGATCTCCGGCTTGGCCACGCCCTTCTGGCGCAGCCCGTACCCCACGTTCTCCGCCACGGTCATGTGCGGGAAGAGCGCGTAGTGCTGGAACACGGTGTTCACGTCGCGCTTGTAGGGCGGCACGCCCTGCACCTCCACGCCGTTGACGAGGATGTGGCCGGAGTCCGGCTGCTCGAAACCCGCGAGCATGCGCAGGGTCGTGGTCTTGCCGCAGCCGCTGGGGCCGAGGAGCGAGAGGAACTCACCGGGTCTGACCTCGAGGTTGAGGTTGTCGACGGCGACGACGTCGCCGTAACGCTTCGTCACGCCGACGAGCTGGACAGACCCGCGCTCCCCTGTCACTCCCACCTCCCGTCAGAGAACCTCGCGCCAGCATAGGCAGACGGGCGGGGTCGCGAGGGAACGCGGACGGGCGCGGGATAATGGTCGGATGCCCGCCTCCCTCGACGACCTCGCACGTCGGCACCTCTGGGGGCACTTCACCCGGCTCTCGTCCGTGCAGAAGGACGGCCTGCCCGTTATCGCCCGCGGCGAGGGTGCGTACGTGTGGGACACGCACGGCAAGCGATACCTCGACGGGCTGAGCGGCCTGTTCACCGTCAACATCGGCCACGGCCGGCACGAGCTAGCCGCGGCCGCGGAGCACCAGACGCGCACGCTCCCGTACTTCCCGCTGTGGAGCTTCGGCACGGAGCCGGCGATCCGCCTGGCGGCACGTCTCGCGGAGCTCGCCCCGGGCGACCTGAACCGAGTCTTCTTCACGAGCGGCGGGGGCGAGGCCGTGGAGTCCGCATGGAAGCTGGCGATGCAGTACTTCGCGGCCATCGGCCAGCCGCAACGACGCAAGGTGATCAGCCGCGACTACGCGTACCACGGCACCTCGCTGGGGGCGCTCTCCATCACCGGCATCCCCGCGCTGCGCGAGCCGTTCGAGCCGCTGCTGCCGACTGCGGTGAAGATCCGCAACACGAACAGCTACCGGTGCGGCGCGTGCGCCGGGTCATGCACGCTCGACTGCGCCGACGACCTGGAGAGACGGATCCTCGCGGAGGGGCCCGAGACGGTCGCGATGGTCATCATGGAGCCGGTGCAGAACACAGGCGGCACCCTCGTCCCGCCGGAGGGGTACTGGCGGAGGGTGCGCGAGACGTGCGACAAGTACGGCGTCCTTCTCGTGTCCGACGAGGTGATCTGCGCGTTCGGCCGCCTCGGGCACATGTTCGGGTGCGACCGGTTCGGGTACGTGCCGGACATGATCACCTTCGCCAAGGGCGTCACCAGCGGGTACTCGCCGCTCGGCGGGGTGATCGTGAGCGACCGTGTCGCCGCGCCGTTCGTGGAGGAGCAGGGGCGCACCTACATGCACGGCCTCACGTTCGGCGGCCACCCCGTCGGGTGCGCGGTGGCCCTCGCGAACCTCGACATCCTCGAGGACGAGGACGTCTGCGGCCACGTGCTGCGCCACGAGGAGCTGTTCGACGACGTCATGGCATCGCTCGCGGAGCTCCCCATCGTCGGAGACGTGCGCGGGTGCGGCTACTTCCGGGTGGCCGAGCTCGTGCGCGACAAGGAGACGAAGGAGACGTTCACGGACGCAGAGAGCGAGTGGCTGCTGCGCAACGTGCTCTCGCCCATGCTGTACGACGCGGGGCTCATCTGCCGCGCGGACGACAGGGCCGACCCCGTGGTGGTCCTGGCCCCCACGCTCGTGTGCGGGGAGGCAGAGCTGGAGTTCATCCGCACGACGCTCCTCGCGGCCTTCACGGCTGCATGGAGCGAGTGGACCTCGCGGTGACCTGCCCGGCCCGGGCCGCTCAGCTGTCGATGTTCGCCATCACGTGCTTGATGCGCGTGTAGTCGTCCAGCGCGTACGCCGAGAGGTCCTTGCCGTAACCGGACTTCTTGTACCCGCCGTGCGGCATCTCGGCGACGAGCGGGATGTGGGTGTTGATCCACACACAGCCGAAGTCGAGGTGCTTGGCCATGCGCATCGCCTTGCCGAAATCCCGTGTCCACACGGACGAGGCCAGGCCGTACTCCACGCCGTTCGCCCACCGGAGCGCCTCGTCCTCGTCGGAGAAGCGCTGCACGGTGATGACGGGACCGAAGATCTCGTTCTGCACCATCTCGTCGTCCTGGCGGAGGTCCGCAACGACCGTGGGCGAGTAGAAGTAGCCGTTGCCCGCCACCTTCTCGCCGCCGGTGACGACGCGCGCGTGGGCGGGCGTGCGGTCCACGAACCCCGCCACGCGGGACAGCTGGTTCGCGTTGTTCAGGGGGCCGAACAGGATGTCCTCGTCCGTCGGCATGCCGGTGCGCGCCGCGGAGGCGTGCTCCGCGAGTGCGGCGACGAACTCGCCGTAGATCCTCGGGCCGCACACCACGCGGGTTGCCGCCGTGCAGTCCTGGCCGGCGTTGAAGAGGCCCGCCGTGGCGATGCCCTCCGCCGCTGCCTCGATGTCGGCGTCGTCGAACACGATGACCGGCGCCTTGCCGCCCAGCTCCAGGTGCACCCGCTTCAGGCTGCGCGATGCGGCCTCCGCGACCTCCATGCCGGCTCGGACCGAGCCCGTGACGGAGACCATCGACGGCGTGTCGTGCAGCACCATCGCCCGGCCGGTGTCGCGGTCGCCGCACACGACGTTCAGCACGCCTGGCGGGAGGAACTCCGCGGCGATCTCGGCCATGAACGCGGCGCTCGCGGGGGTCGTGTCCGA
>CAZZFB010000015.1:0-26742 GCA_964653385.1 uncultured Bifidobacterium sp.
CGTCGAGGAGGTCGATCGGCTTGGCCTCGGGCCCGTCGATCTTGCGCGGGCCGGCACCGGCCGCGGCGGGCTGGGCGGCCGCGGGGGACTCTGCGGCGGGGGACCCTGCCGCGGGAGCGGCCGGCTGCGACGCGATGAGCGTGTTCAAGTTCTCCACGAACTGGCCGAGGATCTTGTCGCTGATGTCGGCCATGGCGCCGCGCCCGAACTGGGCGATCTTGCCCGTGATCGAGAGGTCCGTGGTGACCTCCACCTTGGTGGAGCCGGAGGTGATCCCGGTCAGCTGGGCCGTGATGAGCGCGGAGGCGTTGCCCTTGCCGCCGGTGTCGCGGCCCTCGCCGCGCAGGACGGCCTTGTGTGCCGCGTCGTCGCGCTCCACGAAGCTGGCCTGGCCCTTGAACTGCGCCTGGATCGGGCCGACCTTCACCTTGACGACGCCGCGGTAGGTGTCTCCCTCGATTTCCTGCAGTTCCGCACCGGGCAGGCACGGGGCGATGCGCTCGACGTCGGTGAGGATCTTCCATGCCTCGTCCACCGTCACCGGCACCTCGAATTCGTGGTTCAGATCCATTTCGTCAAGTCCTCGCGTGTGTCGATGTCGTCAGATGACCCTTGACAGGCTACTTCCACAACCAATTCGGGACGCATGTGCATCAGGGTTCTCGCCCCTGCGTCGGGGTCTCCCTCCGTGGTCTCGAACAGTTCCCACACGTCCGAGCGCAGTTTCACGGGGTTCCCGCGGCGGCCCCCGTGCGTGGCGACCGCGATCGGGGCGTCCGCCCCGGCGACGGCCCGCCATGACTGCGCCCCGACGAACGGCTGGTCGCCGAGCCCGATCACCACCTGGTCCGCGCCTGCCTCACGGGCGTGCGCGATCGCGCAGAGCACGGATGACCGCTGGCCGGTGCGCCAGTCGTGGTTCGTGAGCACGGGGCACCCCTCCAGGGCCTCCAGGATCCCGGCAGAGGTGTCGGCGCCCAGCACCACCGCACAGTCCCTGCCGCCAGCCTCGGTCATGGCCCGCACCGAGAGCGTGACCACGGGAATGCCCCTGATGGGGGCCAGGAGCTTGTGCACGGGGCCGGAAAAACGTTCCCCGGCGCCGGCAGCGAGAAGTACGTACGTGGTGCGGTGCGGGAGGTTCGTCACTTCTAATAGCCTGCCTGAAATGCACGGGAAGCGCCATCTCCGTCGCGGCACCGCCGCCGCGCTCGTGGCCCTGCTGACCCTCCCCGCCGTGTCAATGCCCGTGGCCGCCGCTCCGGCCCGGCATGACGCCGTCCCCTCCAGGGTCGACCCGCGGTACCAGATGCCCGGGTACTCGTTCCGCTCCCGCGAGCAGCTGGCTGTCGACGCCGTGGCGGCGCTCGCCATCGCGATGCGCCAGGACAACGTGGACGACCCGATGTACCTCGGCCTGCGTCGTCTCGTCTCCGACGAGATCGCCTCGCGCATGTCGCTCGACCCGGACAAGCTGCACCGCGCCTGGAGCCGTGCACCGCGCGACCACCAGATCGCCGGGCTCGCTGCCATCTCGCAGATCGGCGTGCGCTACGTCGAGGGCAAGGAGGACCCGTACGTGCACATGGACTGCAGCGGCCTCCAGTGGTACGCGTGGCGCACCGCCGGCCTCGACATGCCGCGCCAGGCGGTCTCCCAGCAGGACCGTCACATGCGCATCGAGCGCGAGGACGCCGTGTTCGGTGACATCGTGGGCGAGGGCACGCACGTCCACACGTACCTCGGTGTCTCGCTCGCGATGATCCACGCGCCGTTCAACGGCAAGCGAGTGAAGCTGAAGATGATGAGCGAGGCGCAGGCGTCACGCAGCATCTGGGCCGACCCCAGCCTGATCGCGCTCTACAGGCTCTGACCTGGCCTGGCCACGGACGGGCCGGTCAGTGGATCGCGCCGTCGGTGGAGCCGAGCGGCGCCGCGGCGCGGTTGTTGCGCTTGGCGATGATCTCGCCCACGATCGAGATGGCGGTCTCCTCCGGGGTGCGCCCGCCGAGGTCCAGGCCGATGGGGCTGGAGAGCCGCGCGAGGTCCGCGGGGTCCGTGATGCCCACCTCCGCCAGGCGCTCCAGGCGCTTCGCGTGGGTCTTGCGGCTGCCCATCACGCCGATGTAGGCCACCCCGGTGCGCAGGGCCGACTGGATGGCGGGCACGTCGAACTTCGGGTCGTGGGTGAGGATGCAGACGGCGTCGCGCGACCCGAGGAGGTGACCCTTCTGCTCGAACACGGGGGAGGGCCAGGAGACCACGACCTCGTCGGCCATGGGGAAGCGGCGCTTGGTGGCGAAGATCTCGCGGGCGTCGATGACGGTGACGTGGTACCCGAGCACCTTGGCCACCCTCGCGAGCGCGGCGGTGAAGTCCACCGCGCCGAAGATCCACATCCGCGGCGGCGGCGAGAACGACTCCACGAACACGCGCACGGTGGCGGTGTTCTCCAGGTCCTCCGGGGTGGACTGGCCCTGGGGGCCGTAGTGACGGACGGCGGTGCGCGCGGCCTCCAGCTCGCCGAGTGCGTCGCGGGCGACGATGCGGTCGAGCTGCGGGTCGCCGAGCGAGCCCGAGAGGACGCCCTCGGGCGTGATCGCGAGCGTGGCGCCGGTGTGCGGGCCCTCGATGACGGTGCACAGCGCGACGGGCAGGTTCTCGCGGACGCGCGCAGAGAAGAGCTCGTAGGTGGTCGTCACTGGGTCACCACTCGAGCGGCTGGATGAACAGGTGGATGATGCCGCCGCAGGTGAGGCCCACGGCGAACGCCTCGTCGTCGGAGTACCCGAAGGTGACGACGCGGCTCTCGTTCTCGCCGGCGAGGATCGCGAGCGCCTCGCTCACCACGGCGCCCTCCACGCAGCCGCCGCTCACCGAGCCGATGACCTCGCCGTCCTCGTTGACGGCCATGGCGGCGCCGGTCTCGCGCGGGCCGGAGCCCTGCGTGTCCACGACGCGCGCGATGGCGATGCGCTTGCCCTGGTTGCGCCAGCGGTCGATGTCGTCGAGGAGGTCACGCACGGTTCATCACTTTCGTCAGGGTCTCGAGGGCGTCGAGGGAGTGCCCCTCCACGAACTCGTCCACGAATGGTAGGGCCGCGGCCATGCCGCGGGCGAGGGGCGCGTACCCCGGGGTGACCTTCAGGGGGTTCACCCACACGGTCCGGAACGCCACGCGGCGGAGGCGCTGCATCTCGCCGGCGAGCACCTGCGGGTCGCCGCGGTCCCAGCCGTCGCTCAGGATCACCACGATCGCCCCGCGGGCCATCCCGCGCACGCCCCACTCGTCGTTGAAGGCGCGCAGCGTCTCGCCGAGGCGGGTGCCGCCGCTCCAGTCGGCCACGCGCGAGCCCGCCATCCGCAGCGCCCTGTCGGGGTCCTTGGAGGAGAGCTCCCTGCTGATCCTGGTGAGGCGCGTGCCCAGGGTGAACGCCTCGACGCGCTGGCGGCCGGCCACGCCGGCGTGCACGAAGCGCACGAGCGCCCGCGCGTACGGCTCCATCGAACCGCTGATGTCCAGCAGGAACACGATGCGCCGCGGCCGCGTGCCGTGGCGCGACCACTTCCTGCGCACCGGCTCGCCCTGGGCGGCGAGGGAGGCGCGGACTGTGCGGCGCATGTCGGGCCGCGTGCCCTTCGCCGAGCGCACCCAGCGCAGCGACTCGCGCCGGGCCCCTGTCACGCGCAGCTGCTCCATCCAGCGCTGTGCCTGGCGCATCTCGTCGTCGGAGTACCCGGCGAAGTCCTTGTCGCGGAGGGTCTCCACGCCCGAGAAGCGCAACGTGATCGTGGGCTCGTCGCCCGCCTGGGCGGACCCGTCGGCGGCGCCGTCCTCCTCGGCGTCCATCGCGATGGTGACGCGCAGTTCCTCCTCGGGGAGCCCGGAGGGGGACTCGCGGTGCTCCCAGAACACCGCGAAGGCGCGGTCGAACACGGGGATGTCCTCGGGCGAGCGGGCGAGGGTGCACCGCGCGGCCCAGTAGACGCTGTCGCGGTCCTCGATGCCGACGAGGCCGAGCGCGTCGACGAACGTGAGGACGGAGTCGAGCGGTGCGGCGATGTCGACGCCGCGCAGCACCCTGGCGAACGCCACCGCGAGCGTCTCCGCGGACGACTCTGCCGTGAACGTGCTGCTCATCTCAGCCGTGGAGTGCCCCGCGCTCGAACGCCTGGGTGACGATCGCGGCGATGCCGTGCTCGCGCACCCGGCTCTGGTCCTCGCGGTACTTCAGCACGGTGCCGAGGGTGGCGTCCACCACCGACTCGTCGATGCGCGTGATGCCGAGGCGGGCGAGGGCGGTGGCCCAGTCGATCGTCTCCGCCACGCCCGGCGGCTTGTAGAGGTTGATGGCGCGCAGCGACTCCACGGCGGCGGCGACCTGGCGGGTCAGTTCCTCGCCGGCATCGGGGACGCGCATCGCGACGATCTCGACCTCGCGCTCGAACGTGGGGTGCTCCACCCAGTGGTACAGGCAGCGGCGCTTGAGGGCGTCGTGCACGTCGCGGGTGCGGTTGGAGGTGAGGATCACGATGGGCGGCACCGCGGCGCGGAACGTGCCGAGCTCCGGGATGGTCACCTGGTAGTCGCTCAGCACCTCCAGCAGGTACGCCTCGAACTCGTCGTCGGCGCGGTCGATCTCGTCGATGAGCAGGACGGGCCGCACGGGGCCCTGCTGGTCGATGGCGCGCAGGAGGGCGCGCTTCAGCAGGAACTTCTCGCCGTACAGCTGGCTCTCGAGCGCGGCGGTGCCCGTGGCGGCCGCCTCGCCCGTGGCCTCCGCGGCACGCAGGTGCAGCAGCTGGCGCGAGTAGTCCCAGTCGTAGACGGCCTGGGCCGCGTCGATGCCCTCGTAGCACTGCAGGCGGATGAGCTCGGTGCCCTGCCAGCGGGCGATCGTCTTGGCGAGCTCGGTCTTGCCCACGCCGGCCTCGCCCTCCAGGAAGAGCGGGCGGCGCAGCGAGACGGCGAGGAAGACGGCGGTGACAAGGCCCTCGTCGGCCAGGTACCCGTGCTCGGCGAGCCCCGCGCGGACGTCGGCGGTGGTGGCGGGGTCGATCGGCACGCCCCAAGCGTAGGGCGGCGGTCGCCCCGTTCTGCGGGGCGGGGGCGCAACTACGGTGGTCACATGGACCTCGGGTTGAACGGCAGGACGGCGGCAGTGGCGGCGGGCACGGCGGGGCTCGGTCTCGGCACCGCGAGGGCGCTCGCGGCCGAGGGCGTGCGCGTCGCGGTCTGCGGCCGTGACGGGGCGCGTCTCGCCGCGGCGCTGGCGGAGATCGGCCACGGCGCCGTGGGGTTCGAGTGCGACGTGTCCACCGCGGAGGGCGGCAGGGAGTTCGCCGAGCGCGCGGCAGGGATGCTCGGCCACGTCGACATCCTCGTGGCGAACGGTGGCGGTCCGCCGGCGGGGACCTTCGAGTCGACGCCCGAGAGCGAGTACCTCCCCGCGCTGGAGAAGAACCTCCTCTCCGTGGTCGCCATGTGCAACGTGCTCGTGCCCGGCATGCGCGCGCGGAAGTGGGGCCGGGTGGTCGCCATCACCTCGGTGTCGGTGCGCCAGCCGATGCCGAACATCATCCTGTCGAACACCGCGCGCGCGGGACTGACCGCCTACCTGAAGACGGTCGCCCGCGAGGTCGCCGCCGACGGTGTCACCGTGAACACCATCCAGCCGGGCACGCACGACACCGACCGCATCCGCCAGCTGTACGGCGCCAACATCGACGCGGCGCGCAACGGGGTGCCGGCGGGGATGATCGGCGACGCGGGCGACTTCGGCTCGATCGCGGCGTTCATGTGCAGCGAGCAGGCCAGGTTCATGACCGGTGCGCACGTCAACGTGGACGGCGGGGCCTTCTCCGGCCTCATGTGACCCGGCCGCGACCCCACACCAAGCAACCACGGAGGAGAGAGCCGATGTTCACCCACGTCGTCACGTTCACATGGAAAGAAGGCGTGCCCGCGGGGCATGCCGAGGAGGCACGCACGCAGCTGGAGGCGTACGCGGCGACCCTGTCGGGCTGCATCTCGTACACGTGCGGCCCCGACGCCGGCGTGAACGAGGGGAACGCGGACTTCGCGGTGGTCGCCGTCTTCGAGGACGAGGCCGCCTGGCACGCCTACGACACGGCAGACGAGCACAACCGGATCAGGTCCGAGGTGTTCAGGCCGTGGGTGACGGCCCGGTCTGCCGTGCAGATCCGCGGCTGAACACCGCCGGCGCCTGGGGCTGGCCGTTGCGCCGCTCCCACCTGCCCGCGAGATGCCAGGCGAGCAGCACCACGGCCCAGCCCGCCAGCGCGTCCACGAACCAGTGCTCCCCGAAGTAGACGAGGGTGACCGCCATCGACAGCGGGAACAGCATCGCCGCGACGCGCACCTTCGTGCCCATGTTGCGGGTGAACCAGAGGGCGACGAGCAGCGCGCACCCCGAGTGGAGCGAGGGCATCGCCGCCACCGGGTTCATCACGGCGGCGCCGCGGTCGAGCGTCTTCGAGATCGTCTTCAGGCCGATCTCCCACCAGCCGCGGCCGGTGATCCGCGCGATGTTCGGGCCGATGCCCTTTTGCGACGTCATCCAGGGCGGTGCCGCGGGGAACACGATGAAGCACGCCACCGAGATGTAGAGGGTGAGTGCGAAGCGCCGCAGGTACTGCAGCCACGCGGTGCGGTTGCGCACACGCAGCAGGGCGAGCGGCACCACCGGCAGCACGAAGTGCGTCATGTAGATGACCGACCCGAGCACGTCGTACCACTTGACGTCCCCCGGGTCGTACAGCCGCCACTGCAGCCACAGGTTCGGGTTGTGCCCGAGGAAGAGGACATGGTCGATGTCCATCAGGAGGGTGTAGTTGACGGGGATGCCCAACTGGTCGGCGGTGCCGCGGCTGTAGTCGTACGCGATGTACACGGCGACGAGCGCGACCCAGTCCTTCGCCATCTGCGTGACGTCGGCCCTGCTCCGGCCGATGGCGCCCAGGCCGAACGCCACGCCCATCCACGTGAGCACGAGGAGACGGTCGATGGGCAGACCCCACACGAAGATGCTCCACAGGAGCACCGCCGAGTAGGCGAACAGCAGGAACCGGCGCAGGTCGCGCCACCGGTCTTCCCCCGTCAGGGGGCCGGTCTGGGGGAGTGTGTCGGGACTCAGTTCGAGGATTGCTCGAGGGCCCGGCGCACGAGGACCTTCGCGAGGTGCTCGCGGTACTCGGCGCTCGCGTTGAGGTCCGACGAGGGCGAGGCCTCCGCGGTGGCGAGCGCCGCGGCATCGGCGACGGACGCACCGCCCGCGATCGCGGAGGCGACGGATGCCGCCAGGACCGGGGTGGGGCCCATGTTGACCAGGCCGACGCCGGACTCGTTGCCGCGGCGCCAGGCCGCGACGCCGACGATCGCCCAGTCCTGGGCGCGGCGGTTGAACTTCTGGAACGACCAGCCGGCACCGTTCATCTTCGGCACGCGGATCTCGGTGAGCATCTCGTCGGGGGCCAGGTCGGACTCGAAGTAGCTCTTGTAGAAGTCCTTCGCGGCGATCTCGCGGGTCCCGTTCGGGCCCTGCACCACGTAGGTGGCGCCGAGCGCGAGCGTGGTCGCGGGCAGGTCGGAGGCGGTGTCGGCGTGCGCGATGGAGCCGCCGATGGTGCCGCGGTGGCGCACCTGCGGGTCACCCACGTGCGAGGCGGCGTGCGCGAGCAGCGGGACGTGCTGCTTCAGCACCGGCGAGTTCTCCACGTCGTGGTGGCGGGTGAGCGCACCTATGGCGATGTGGTCGCCGGCCTCGCGGATGTAGCTGAGGTCGGTGATGCGGGCGATGTCGATGAGGACCGCCGGCTGGGCCAGGCGCAGCTTCATCATGGGCAGCAGCGAGTGGCCGCCGGCGAGGAACTTCGCCTCGTCGCCGTACTGGCCGATGAGCGAGATCGCCTCGGCCGCGGAGCCGGCGCGCTTGTAGTCGAAAGGTGCGGGGATCATCGTGCGCTCCTCACTTCTTCGCCGCGGCGAGCACGGACTGGACGATGTTGTGGTACCCGGTGCAGCGGCACAGGTTGCCCTCGAGGCCGATGCGGACGTCCTCCTCGGTGGGGTTCGGGTTCTCCTCGAGCAGGCTGATGGCCGCCATGACCATGCCGGGGGTGCAGTACCCGCACTGGAGGCCGTGGTTCTGCATGAACGCCTCCTGCATGGGGTGCATCTGGTCGCCCTTGGCGAGGCCCTCGATCGTGGTGACGGTGGCACCGTCGGCCTGGACGGCGAGCATCGTGCAGCTCTTCACGGACTCGCCGTTCACGTGCACGGTGCACGCGCCGCAGCTGGACGTGTCGCAGCCGATGTTGGTGCCTGTGAGGCCCAGTTGCTCGCGGATGTACTGGACGAGCAGCGTGCGCGGCTCGACGTCGTTCTCCCGCGCGGCCCCGTTGACGGTCATCGAGATCTTCATGATGTTTCCTTCTTCTTCCGGTCTCTTCGGTTACTTCTTCGCCGCCGCGATGGCCGCCCAGACGCGCTGCGGGGTGCAGGGCATCTCGATGTTGCGCACGCCGAGGTGCGACACCGCGTCCACGACCGCCGACTGGAGGGCGGGGGTGGAGCCGATGGTGCCGGACTCGCCGATGCCCTTGGCGCCGATCAGGTTGACCGGCGTGGGGGTCTCCATGTGCACCACGGTCACGCTCGGCAGCTCGGCCGCCGAGATGAACGCGTAGTCCGCGAGGTTCGAGGTGATGGGGTTGCCGTCGCCGTCGTATGCGACCTCCTCCAGGAGCGCCTGCGCGGCGCCCTGGGCCACGCCGCCGTGGATCTGGCCCTCGAGCAGCATCGGGTTGAGCACCCGGCCGGCGTCGTCACATGCGGTGTGCGCGATGTGCGTGACCTTGCCGGTCTCGGTGTCGACCTCCACGATCGCCACGTGCGAGCCGAACGGGAACGTGGCGCCGGGGACGCCGATGTACTCATCGTGGCTGAGGCCGCCGTTCGCCTTCTCGGCGGCGGCGAGGTCCGCCCACGTCTTGGTGACGGCGGGGGTGCCGGCCACGTGGAAGACGGCGCGGTCGGTGTCGAGCACGATGTCCGCCTCGTTCGCCTCGAGCAGGCGCGCGGCGACGGCCTTGGCCTTCTCCACGAGCGTGCCGGCCACGCTGAACACGGCGTTGCCGCCCTGCTGCAGCGAGCGCGAGCCCATGGTGCCCGAGCCGACGGGGGTGAGGTCGGTGTCGCCCCACACCAGGTCGATGCGGTCGATCGGGATGCCCGTCTTCTCGCTGGCGAGCATCGCCCACGAAGTGGCATGACCCTGGCCGTGCGGCGAGGTGCCGGTGTAGATGAGGGCGCGGCCGTCGTCGAGGATCTCGATCTTGGCCTGCTCGCCGTTGCCGACTCCGCCCGTGATCTCCACGTAGACGCTCACGCCGATGCCGATCTGCTTCACGTCACCGGACGCACGGCGCTCGGCCTGCTTGCGGCGCCAGCCGGCGTAGTCGGCGGCCGCGAGGGCGCGGTTCAGGGACTCCTCGTAGTCGCCCACGTCGTAGGTCTGGCCGACGACGGTGGTGTGGGGCTCCATGAACTTCGGGATCAGGTTGATGCGGCGCACCTCCGCGGGGTCCTTGCCGATCTCGTAGGCGAACAGGTCCATGGCGCGCTCGATGGCGGCGGTGGCCTCCGGGCGCCCCGCACCGCGGTACGCGACGGTGGGCGTGGTGTTCGTGACGACCGAGGTGGTGTGGCACTCGATGTTGGGGATCGCGTAGACGCCCGACGACATCGGGCGGGTCATGAACGGGGCCAGGATCGTGCCCATGTCCACGAACGCACCGGAGTCCTGGAACGCGTGCAGCTGGTAGTGGGTGACCTTGCCGTCCTTCGTGCCGCCGATGACGACGCGCTGGAACTGGGCGCGGCCGTGGCCGAGGGCGACCATCGACTCGCTGCGCGACTCGCGCCAGCGCAGCGGCCGGCCGACGCGCTTCGAGAGCACGCCGAGGAGCAGCTCCTCCGGGTAGGCGCCGATCTTGGCGCCGAAGCCGCCGCCGACGTCCGGTGTGAGGATGCGCACCTGGGACGGGTCCACACCGTTGGTGGCGGCGACCGGGGCGTGCGCGCCCTGGGCGTGCTGGGTGGAGATCCACTGGTACAGGCGGCCCTCGACCCAGGCAACGGCGCTGCCGCGCACCTCGAGCGGGCACGGCGCGACGCGCTGGTTCATGAACTCGCCGCGGACCACGACCTCGCAGCCCTTGAAGAAGTCGTCGCCCGTGTTGGCGGGGATGCCGAGGGCGGTGGTGTCGAACACGATGTTGCTGCCGCACGCCTCGTAGATGAGGGTGGCGTCCGGCGCCATGGCGGCCATCATGTCGGTGTAGGCGGGCAGGACGTCGTAGTCGGCGAAGACCATCTCGGCGGCGTCCTCGCCCTGCTCGCGGGTCTCGCTGATGATCGCGGCGATCGGCTCGCCCACGTAGCGGACCTTGTCGCTCGCGAGCAGCGTGCGCGCCGCGGCGGGGTTGAACGAGGAAGGCACCGGCTGCAGGCCGAGGTCCGCTGCGGTGAGGATGGCGACCACGCCGGGCATGCCGGCGGCCTCCGAGGTGTCGATCGAGTTGATGCGGCCGTGGGCCACGGTGCTGCGCGCGTAGGTGACGTGGAGCGCGCCCTGCAGCAACGGCTCGTCCAGCAGGTCGTCGACGTACTTGCCGCCCGAAGTCAGGAACTTCGGGTCCTCCTTGCGAAGTACGCGCTCACCGAGAATGCTTCCGCCCATGGTTTCCCCCTGTCAGGTCCGACCGTGAGCGAAGACTACTCACAGGCCGGCGTGCACCCCAAGGGGGAGCCGGGCGGGTGGGCCCGGCCTACGGAGCGAGAGGGGCGAGGGGAGCGTTGTTCGCGACTGCGATCCCGTGCCTGACGGCGAGGATGCCCGACACGATGGTGTAGGGCCACTGGTCCGGGAGGTCGGTCGGCAGGGCGGGGCTGGGCAGCAACTTGATGCGCTGCTCGCCGGGCATCGTCATGCCCAGCTGCTCGCGGGCCGCCTCCTTCACGCCGGCTGGCGTCTGCATGCGGTTGACCTCCGTCTGGAGCTGCTCGTTCGCGTCCGCCAGGGCCTCGAACTCGGCCTGTTTCTGGGCGAGAACGCTGCGCTGCTCCAGGAAATCACTGACCGGCACGAAGAACAGGTTCGCCACGAACGCCGCGACGAGCGCGACGGCGCCGACCCGCACGGTGCGGCGGACCCTCGGCAGGGCGAGGAAAGAGGAGAGACGGCGCGCGGAGGGGCCGGACTTCCTGCCCGACCGCGTCCGTGCGGGGGCGCTCTTCTTCCGTGCAGGGGTGCTGCGTGCCACGGGACCATTGTGCCGTGCGGGCAGGGTTATCCACAGGCACCACGAACAGATGTTCGTGGTGCGGGGTCAGCCGAGCGGGGCGAGGGCGGCGCGCCCGCGGTAGCGGGCGGAGTCCCCGAGGATCTCCTCGATGCGCAGCAGCTGGTTGTACTTGGCGACCCGGTCGCTGCGCGCGGGTGCACCCGTCTTGATCTGGCCGCAGTTCGTCGCGACGGCGAGGTCGGCGATCGTGGCGTCCTCTGTCTCGCCCGAACGGTGGCTCATCACGCACGTGTACGCGTGCCGGGTGGCGAGCTCCACGGTGTCGAGGGTCTCGCTCAGCGTGCCGATCTGGTTCACCTTCACGAGAACGCTGTTGGCGATGCCGCGGTCGATGCCCATCTGCAGGCGGCGGGCGTTCGTGACGAACAGGTCGTCGCCGACCAGCTGCACGCGGGAGCCCACCGCGGCGGTGAGCTCCGCCCAGCCGTCCCAGTCGTCCTCGGCCATGCCGTCCTCGATCGACACGATGGGGTAGCGCTCCACGAGGGAGGCCCACCACTTGGCCATGTCGCCGCGGGAGAGCACCTTGCCCTCGCCCTCCAGGTGGTACGACCCGTCGCGGTAGAGCTCGCTCATCGCCGGGTCGAGCGCGATCGCGATGTCCCTGCCCGGCTCGAAGCCTGCCTCCTGGATCGCCTGCACGAGCACCGCGACGGCGGCCTCGTTGCTCTCGAGGTCCGGGGCGAAGCCGCCCTCGTCGCCCACGGCGGTCGAGAGGCCGCGGCCGTGCAGCACCTTCTTCAGCGTGTGGTACGTCTCGGCACCCCAGCGCAGCGCCTCGCGGAAGCTGGGCGCCCCGACCGGCATGATCATGAACTCCTGGAGGTCGATGTTGTTGTCGGCGTGGGCGCCGCCGTTGATCACGTTCATCATCGGCACGGGCAGCACGTGGGCGTGCGGGCCGCCGACGTAGCGGAAGAGCGGCAGCTCCAGCTCAGCCGCGGCCGCGTGCGCCACCGCCAGGCTGGTGCCGAGCATCGCGTTCGCGCCCAGGCGCGACTTGTTCTCCGTGCCGTCGAGGTGGATGAGCGCGGAGTCGAGCCCGCGCTGGTCGGTTGCGTCCATGCCGATGACGGCCTCGGCGACCGGGCCGTTCACGTTGGCGACTGCGCGCGACACGCCCTTGCCCATCCAGCGCTGCCCGCCGTCGCGCAGCTCGACGGCCTCGTGCTCGCCGGTGGAGGCGCCGGACGGCACGATCGCACGCCCGGTGGAGCCGCTGTCGAGCACGACCTCGACCTCGACGGTGGGGTTGCCGCGCGAGTCCAGGACTTCGCGGCCGGTGACCTCGACGATTTCGCTCATGGGGCGAACGCTAGTGACCCGTGTCCCGCTTCACCACTTCCCAGAGCGCATCGAGCTCCGGGAGAGACATCTGCGACACGTCGGTGCCGCGGGCCGTCGCCAGTTCGCGCACCGCGTCCACCCGCGCCCGGAACTTCTGCACCGAGGCACGCAGCGCGGACTCCGCGTCCACCCCGAGGTGGCGCGCCACGTTGACCACCGAGAACAGGAGGTCCCCGATCTCGGTGGCGACGGCCTCCGGGTCGCCGGCGGCCGCGGCGCTGCGCACCTCGTCCGACTCCTCCGCGATCTTGGCGAGCGCACCGTCCGCGTCCGGCCAGTCGAACCCGATCTTCGCCGCCCGCTGCTGGCTCTTGTGCGCGTACTGAAGCGACGGAGCGGACTCGGCGAGGCCGTCGAACACGCCGGTGCGCGAGGGCTTCTCCGTCTTCTTGATCGCGTCCCAGTTGGACTCCACCTGCTCGCTGGTCGTGGCGTCCACGTCGCCGAAGACGTGGGGGTGCCGCGAGACGAGCTTGTCGTGGACCCGGGTGAGCACGTCGGCCATCGTGAAGCGGCCCTCCTCCTCGGCAATCGCCGCGTGGAACTCCACCTGGTACAGCAGGTCGCCGAGCTCCTCGATGAACTCGTCGTCGGTCGAGGGGTCGTCCGGGTCGAGGGCATTGATCGCGTCGACCACCTCGTAGGTCTCCTCCAGCAGGTACTGCACGAGGGACCTGTGCGTCTGCTCGATGTCCCACGGGCACCGCGCGCGCAGCGTGCGGGCGAGCTCGTGGAACCGCACCATCTCGGCGGCCACGGGCACGGCGAGCGAGGGGATCCACAGTGACGTCAGGTGGTCGGCCTCGAGCGTGCGGTCCATCTCGGCCCACACGGTGCGCACGACCTGCTCGTCGGGGAGGCCCAGGTGGTGGAGCAGCACGACCTCCGTGGCCGGGTCGGGCTCCTCCACGGCCAGCTTGATCCCGGAGAGCACCCAGTTCGCGTGCGTGTGGGCCACGAGCATGGGCCCCGTGACACCGGCCGCGGCGACCGCGAACTCGTGGCCGTCCACCAACCGTGCGCCGGCCTCCACGGGATCGACACCGAGGACCCGCCACACCTCGTCCAGGAACGAGACCGCCGGGTGCACCACCGTCTCCACGTCCGTCCTCGCGCGCAGCAGCGCGACGGTGCGCTCCAGCACCAGCGGAGAGCCGGGCACGGCGTAGGTCACCTCACCGTGCGCGGCGGCCTCGCCCGCGAGATGTTCGGCGATCGCCGCGTAGACCTCGTCGAACGAGTCCGCGGCGTCGTACAGGTGGTCGAATGATGCCGCCCCCGCCGCGAGGTGAGCGGACGGGTGGCGCGACGTGCGCAGGAACGTGCGCGCGGACGAGGCAAGGATCCCGCGCGTCGCGACGGTGACGAGGTCGGGGTCACCGGGGCCGAGGCCGACGACGGTGACGCGGGGCATCACTCGACCCGGGCGGTCGCGCGGTTCCAGGCGCCGTACACCGAGTTCACCCGCACGTCGGCGGTGGCGAGGAGGCCGTACGTGAGGTGCTGGCCGGACTGGGAGGCGAGCGCGGTGCCGAGGTCCGACTTGACCTCTTCGTAGGGGCGGTGGACTGCCACGTGCCAGCCTTCCTCGTCCTCGAAGGCCTCCGTTGGCCGGCCCACCGGGGCGTCGAGCAGCGCACGGACCGCGGTGGTGCCGATGCGCGCGTTCAGCGACGAGATCGCGACGCAGTCGTTGTCGTTGCCGCCCGCGACCACGCCGCCCGCGGCCGCCCCGCTCTTGGTGGCGAGCGACGCGAAGTCACCGCCGTCGTTGACCGCGTCGATCATTGCCCTCGCGTCATCCCTGCTCTTCAGCGTGACGAGACGGATGCACATGTGGCCGGTGGAGGCGGGGGAGGAGCCGTACATGGCCTCCACCTCGGCCGCCGGCGGGGCCTTCACGGTGCTGACCGCCCTGCCCGTGGCGTTGATGTCGATGAGGAGCCGCTTCACCTTGTCGTCGACGGTCGGCGGGAGGGAGGCCATGAGCTGGCTCTCCAGCTGCTTGCGGTCGGCGTCCGAGACAGGCGTGCCCCACTTCTCGAGGACGGCGGCACCGGCCCGGTACTGGACCATCACGCTCACGATCTCGGCGACGTCGCCCGTGGGCGCGACACCGTTCGCCACGTTGAGCTCCTGCAGCACCACGAGCGCCTGCAGCAGGCCGTTCACGTCGTCTCGCGAGTACGAGGCTCCGTCGATGGAGAAGGCGGCGGAGGGGGAGGACACGGCACCGCACGACGCGAGGAGGCCCGCCACGGCGACGGAGAGGACGGCGGTCAGTCGGGAGGCTCTGCGGGTCACGTGCCGAGACTAGTTCTCGGGCTCTTCTTCCCACAGTTCACGCACGAAACCGAGGAGGTCGTCGGCGACCTGCGGCCCGCGCGCGAACGGCACGAGCAGTTGCTTCTGGGGCTCGCGCCACACCGCGCGCGGGGCGAGGCGCCGCAGGGTGCGCGTCTGGCTGGCGCGCAGCTCCACCGGGGCGATGCGGATCTCCTTGCCGGTCACCACCATCTCGTCGAAGCCGCAGCGGATGCACTCGACCCGCAGCGCGCCGACGGTGAGGAGCGCGCGCGCCGGCTCCGGCAACGGGCCGAACCGGTCCCGCCACTCGTTGCCGATGTCCGCGAGTTCGGCCGCGGTGCGCACCTCGGCGAGCCTTCGGTACGCCTCCAGGCGCAGCTCCTCGCTCGGCACGTAGTCCTCCGGCAGGTTGGCGTCCACCGGGATGTCGATCTTGATCTCGCGCGGTTCCTCCGTGGTCTCGCCCTTCATCTCGGCGACCGCCTCGGTGACCATCTGGCAGTAGAGGTCGTAGCCGACGGCGGCGATGTGCCCGCTCTGTGCCTCGCCGAGCAGGTTGCCCGCCCCGCGGATCTCCAGGTCGCGCATGGCGATCTTGAACCCGCTGCCGAGCTCCGTCGACTCGCCGATCGTGCGCAGGCGCTCATGCGCGTCCTCGGTGAGCCGCGCGTCGCGCGGGTGGAACAGGTACGCGTACGCGCGCTGCCCGCTGCGCCCCACGCGGCCGCGCAGCTGGTGCATCTGGCCGAGGCCGAGGAGGTCGGCGCGCTCCACGACGAGCGTGTTCACGGTGGGCATGTCGATGCCGCTCTCGATGATCGTGGTGCACACGAGCACGTCGAAGTTGCCCTCCCAGAAGTCGAGCACCACCTGCTCCAGCTCGCCCTCGTCCATCTGCCCGTGGGCGACCGCGATGCGCGCCTCGGGCACCCACTCGCGCAGCTCCTGTGCCCGTTCCTGGATGGTCTGCACCCTGTTGTGCACCCAGAACACCTGGCCCTCGCGCAGCAGCTCGCGGCGGATTGCCTCCACCGCCACCTGCTCGCTCTGCTCGCCGACGTAGGTGAGGATCGGCTGGCGGTCCGCCGGCGGCGTCTGCAGCAGGGACAGGTCGCGGATGCCGACGAGGCTCATCTCGAGCGTGCGCGGGATCGGCGTGGCGGACATGGTGAGCACGTCCACGTCGTGGCGCAGCCGCTTCATGGCCTCCTTGTGCTGCACGCCGAAGCGCTGCTCCTCGTCCACGATGAGCAGGCCGAGGTCCTTGAAGCGCACGCTCTCCTGCAGCAGGCGGTGCGTGCCGATGACGCAGTCGATCTCCCCGGACTCGAGACCCGCGATCACCTTCCTCGCCTCTGACGCGGTGAGGAAGCGGGACAGCACCTCCACCCGCACCGGGTAGCCGGCGAAGCGCTCCGAGAACGTGTTGCCGTGCTGGGTGGCGAGCAGCGTGGTGGGCACGAGCACGGCGACCTGCTTGCCCGCCTGCACGGCCTTGAACGCGGCGCGAACGGCGACCTCCGTCTTGCCGAACCCGACGTCGCCGCACAACAGGCGGTCCATCGGCACGCCGTTCTCCATGTCCTCCTTCACCGCGTGGATGGCGGTCAGCTGGTCGGGGGTCTCCACGAAGGGGAACGCCTGCTCCATCTCGTTCTGCCACGGGGTGTCCGGCGGGAAGGCGTGGCCCTTGGCGTTGACGCGCTTCTGGTACAGCACCACCAGCTCCTGGGCGACCTCCCGCACGGCGGACCGCACGCGCGACTTCGTGCGCGCGAAGTCGGCGCCGCCCATCCTGTTCAGCGCGGGCGTCTCGCCGCCCACGTACTGGCGGATGACGCCGATCTGCTCCGTCGGCACGTAGAGCCTGTCGTTGCCCTTGTACGCGATGAGCAGGTAGTCGCGCTCCACGCCGCCGATGGAACGCTTCGTCATGCCCTCGTAGCGGCCGACTCCGTGGTGGGCGTGCACCACGTACCCGCCCGGCTGCAGGTCCTCGAAGACGGTGCCCGACGAGCGCGAGCGGGTGGTGCGCGACCGGCGCGTGCGGCGGCGGCCGCTGAGGTCAGACTCCGTGATGACTGCGATGCGCGAAGACGGCAGCGAGAAACCGTTGGTGAGGGGCGCGTGCACGACCCATGCGCCGGGGTCCGACAGGTCGGACGACGCCGTGGAGCGTCCGAACTGCAGGCCGTTGTCCGCCATCAACGAGGCCAGCCTGTCGACCGACTCCGCCGTGGACGCCGCCACGACGACGCGCCACTTGTCGGAGATCATCTCGCCGAGCCGTCGCATCACGGGCGCGGGGTCGTGGATCACGGGCCCCCATCCCGATGCCTGCACGAGGCTGGCACCGGGCGCGTCGGGCGCGGAGACGATGTTCAGGGTGGGGGCGCGCAGCCCGCCGGCCAGCAGCCGCTCGGGCTCCACGTGCAGGCGCGGGAACGCGACGTCGGCGTCGCGGGCCCACGACGACGCGAGCGCGCGCGCGAGGTCGTCTTCCTCGGCGAGCAGGTCGCGCGCACGGTCCGCCATGCGGCGCGGCTCGACGAGCACCACGAGCGCGTCCGGGCCGACGAGGTCGGTGAGCAGCCTGTCCTCCGCGGAGAGCCACGGCATCCAGCTCTCCATGCCGTCGAAGACCTGCCCCTCGGCGAGGCGCTCCCAGTGCTCGCGGCCCCACGGCTCCGTCGACACCAGGCCGCGTGCCCTCTCCTGCATCGCGCCGTCGTAGATGAGCTCGCGTGCCGGGAAGATCCTCACCATCTCCGTGTCGGAGGTGCTGCGCTGCTCGGCCACCGCGAACCGCGTGAGCCTGTCCACGTCGTCGCCCCACAGGTCGATGCGCACCGGCTCGTCGTCGGTGCTGGGGAACACGTCGATGATCGCGCCGCGCCGCGCGAACTCGCCGCGGTGCTCGACGGTGTTCTCGCGCCGGTACCCGAACCGCACCAGCTCCTCGCAGAAACGGTCGGGGTCGACACGGCCGCCCTTCGTGACGGTGAGCGGGTCGACCGCGTCCGCGCCGGGGGCGAGCTTCTGCAGCAGCGCCCGTGTTCCCGCCACGACGACGCGCGGCTGCTCGCCGTCGGTGCGCAGGCGCCACAGCACGCGCATCCGCTCGCCCATGGTGTGCACCGCGGGGCTCACCCGCTCGAACGGCAGCGTCTCCCACGCGGGGAACACCGCCACGTCGGCAGGGTCGAGGAACGCGCCGAGGTCGTCGGCGACCTGCTGCGCCACCGTCCCCGTGGGGACCGCCACGACCAGCGGCGACCTGGTGGTCGCGTGGGTGAGGGCGGCCAGGATCACGGGCCTCGCCGTCTCGGGCACCGCGAGCACCGCGTCGCTGCGGCCGAGCACCTCCTGCAGGCCGGGCTCCGTGCGGGCGAGCGCGGCGAGGTCCGCGAGTGAGTGCGGCATGGTCACTTGCCGTTGAACTCTGTCATCGCCGCGAGCGCGCCGTGCGCGATGACGGCCTCCACCGCGTCCGCCGCGACGGCGATGTTCACGTCCATGGCCCTGCGCGCCGCGGAGGACATGGGGGACAGCACGTGGTCGGCGCCCTGCTCCTTCGAGCGCGGCTTGCCGACGCCGATCCGCACGCGCACGAAGTCGGCGGTCTTCAGGTGCTGGTTGATGCTGCGCAGGCCGTTGTGGCCCGCCAGGCCGCCGCCGACCTTCACGCGCACGGAGCCGGGCTCGAGGTCCAGCTCGTCGTGCACGATCACCAGCCGCGACATGTCGTCCAGGCGGAAGCGGCGCACGAGCGCCGACACCGCGGCACCGGACTCGTTCATGTAGGTGACGGGCACGGCGAGCACCGTGGGCGCGCCGGACACGCGCGTCTCGGCGACGAGCGCGCGGTCCTTGCCCGCCTTCAGGCTGGACGAGGTGCGCGTGGCGAGCAGTTCCACCGCCAGCTGGCCCACGTTGTGCAGGGTGTTGGCGTACTGCTTGCCCGGGTTGCCGAGACCCACGACGACGAAGCGCGAGGCGTCAGCGGGGGAGTTCTGTCGGCGCAGCATGGGAGAACCTTACGGAGCGGACGTGTGCGGGGCGGGGTGCGGCGGCCGTGCGGCCGCGACGGGTCACTCTGCCGAGGGGGCGGCTGCACCGTCTGCGGGTGCGGCCTCGCCGCCGGCGGCGGACTCGACCGACGCGCGCGACATGAGCACGGTCACGACCGGCATGTCGGCATCGCCGGTGGCGGTGACGCCCGCGGGCAGCTTGATGTCGCCGAGACGGATGACGGTCTCGGTGGTCATCTCCGAGATGTCGATGAGGACCTCGTTCGGGATGTTCGCGGGGGTGGTGCGCACCTCGATGGTGTCGACCGCGGGGTCCACCAGGCCGCCGGCCGAGAGGACGGCCTTGGCGTTGCCCGTGAGGTGCACCGGCACGTTGACGGTGATCTCCTCGTTGAGGTTGACCTGGATGAAGTCCACGTGGCTGACGGTGCGGCGCACGGGGTGACGCTGCATGTCCTTGATGACTGCGTTGAAGGTGCTGCCGTCCACGCTCAGGGCGAGCACGGTGTTGGTGCCGGCGGGGCCGGAGAGTGCGACGCGCAGGTCACGGCGCGCGACGGACAGCGACACGGGGGCCATGCCGTGGCCGTAGAGGACGCCCGGGATGCGGTCCTGGGCGCGGAGACGACGGGAGTTGGCGCTGCCGGTGGCGCGGCCAGCTACTGCGGAGAGAGTTGCTGTATTGGACACGGCTGGCGAGTCTACGGTCGGTCCGGGCCCGATTCCACCGCGACGCGGAACGGTGCCGGCCCCGTGCGGGGCGCCCCGGGCCCGCCGGGAGGCCGTTCAGGACTGGTTTTCGCCGTCGAACAGTTCCGAGACGCTGGTCTCGTCGAACACCGCGGCCAGGGCGTCGGCGATGATCTTGGCGACCGACAGCACCTCCACCTTGGGGAACTTCTTGTTCTCAGGCAGGGGCAGGGTGTTCGTGAGGACCACCCTGTCGATCGGGGAGTTCTGCAGGCGGTCCACGGCGGGCCCGGAGAGGACGCCATGCGTTGCCATGGCCCAGACCTCCTTGGCCCCGCGCTCCAGCAGCAGCTCCGCGGCGGACACGATGGTGCCGCCGGTGTCGATCATGTCGTCGGTGAGGATGCACAGGCGTCCCTCGACCTCGCCGATCACTTCCTTCGCGATCGCCACGTTCGTGGTGCCCTTCGGGCGGCGCTTGTTGATGAACGCGACGTCGGCGTTCTTGTCGGCGAGGTGCTGGGCGAAGCGCTCCGCCACCTTCACGCGACCGGCGTCCGGCGACACGATGACGAGGTCCGCCGGGGCGTTGTTCCGCACGTAGGTCTCGAGCACCGGCAACGCGGTGAGGTGGTCCACCGGCCCGGAGAAGAAGCCCTGGATCTGGCCGCTGTGGAGGTCGATGGAGACCATGCGCTGGGCTCCCGCGGCCTTGAACAAGTCGGCGATGAGTCGCGCGGTGATCGGCTCGCGGCCCTCCGCCTTGCGGTCCTGGCGGGCGTACCCGTAGAACGGGCAGACCGCGGTGATGCGCTTGGCGCTCGCGCGGGCGGCCGCGTCGATCATGATCAGCTGCTCCATGATGGAGTCGTTGATGCTGCCGGCGTCCGTGCCGTAGTGCGTCTGCATGATGAACACGTCGCCGCCGCGGATGCTGTCCGAGAAGCGCGGGCGGAGCTCGCCGTTCGCGAACTGGGCGATGTTCGCGTCTCCCAGGTTGATGTTCAGGTGGCCCGCGACCTCCTCGGCGAGGGAGGGGTGCGTGCGCCCGGTGAAGAGGGAGAGCCGCTTGGTGGTGACCTTCTCCATCGCCCGCGGGTTCATGGAGCCGAGTGTAGAACGCGGGCGCATGCGGGGCTTCCTCCGGCATCGCCGGGCGGCTGGCGGTCTCCGCGGGTCATCGGGATGGTTCCGGGAAGAGGACTCGAACCCCTATTAACTGGACCAAAACCAGCTGTCCTGCCAATTGAACGATCCCGGAGCGGTGAGGTCACGGTAGCGGATTTTCCGTTTTCGGGGATGCGGCGGTAGGTTTGGCGACCTCATGGGTTCACTCATCAAGAAGCGCCGCAAGCGCATGCGGAAGAAGAAGCACAAGAAGATGCTCCGTCGCACGCGCCACCAGCGCCGCAAGTAACTCCAGCCCCGGAACGCGGGATCATCCGGCACGCGCCCCTCTCAAGGGCGCGTGTTCGTCGTTATCACGGCTGCTCCCGGCAGAGCCGCGGCGGCCCCCGAGTGGTCGCCCTCCAGGAACCACGTGGCGCCCGAACCCGCCAGCACCGGCACCTGCCCGGTTGCCTCCGCGATCGCGTCCCGCCACCGGGCGAGCCCCGGCTCGACCATGATCGCTGCGTCCGTGAGGTCGTTGCCGGAGGCATGGTGGCCCCCGCCCATCGCGTCCCACGCGCGGTACACCGCCGGCGTCGGCACGTGCAGCGGCGGCACGAACAGCGTGACCGAGAGGCCGCGCGGGGGCAGCGGCTCGATCACCTCGCCGATGCCGGTCACGCGCGCCCTCCCGCCCGTCATGCAGAACGGGATGTCCGCACCGAGTGCCGAGGCGGCGCGCAGGTCCGTGAAGCCCGCCCACACGAGCACGGCGGCCGCGTCCGCCGACCCGCCGCCCAGGCCCCCGCCGTTCGGGATGTTCTTCGTGACCCTCACCCGCGCGGACCTTCCCGCCATCGCGAGCGCGCGCACCACCAGGTTCGACCCGTCCGTGGGGACGCCCTCTGCGAACGGGCCGTCGACCTCGACCGTTGTCGACGGGGCATCGTCGATCTCCACCGTGTCGGCGAGCGCGAGCGAGACCATCTCGGCGTCGATCAGGTGGTAGCCGTCGGCGCGCACGCCCGTGACGCGCAGCGAGAGCGTGAGCTTCGCGTGGGCCAGGAGCGTGCTCATCGCGTGGCCTCCCGTGCGTCGGCCACGGTGCTCATCGCGTGGCCTCCCGTGCGTCGGCCACGATGTGCGCGAGGCGCAGCCAGTCGTGGACGGAGAGCTCCTCGGCGCGGCGCGTGCCGTCGATGCCCGCGGCCTCCAGTTGTTCCACCGTGGCCGCACCCGCCATCGCGCCGCGCAGCATCTTGCGCCGCTTCGCGAACCCCGTGCGCACCAGCCCGAAGAGCAGCTTCGGGTCGATGCCGGGGTCGAGCGGCCCGGCGTGGCGCTCGATGGCGACGAGCGCGGAGTCCACGTTCGGCTTCGGCAGGAACACGGTGGGCGGCACGATCCCCGCGACCCGTGCGGTCCCGTGGAACGCGACCTTCACGCTGACGGCGCCGTACGCGTCGTCACCGGGGCCGGCCGCGAAACGCTCGCCGACCTCCTTCTGCACCATCACGAACAGCCTGCGCACCGCGGGCACCTTGTCCAGCACGTCCGCCACGAGCGGTGTCGCCACGTTGTAGGGCAGGTTCGCCACGAGCGACCAGTCGCCGACGCCGCCGAGGAGACCGGGCCAGTCGAGGTTCATCGCGTCGCCCTGCACCACCGTGACGTTCGCGAGGTGCCCCACGTTCTCGCGCAGCAGCGGCAGCAGCGCGGTGTCGATCTCCACCGCCGTCACCTGCGCACCGGACTCCGCGAGGGCAAGCGTGAGGGACCCGAGCCCGGCACCGATCTCCAGCACGTGGCTGCCGGGGCCGACGCCCGCGAGGCGGGCGATGCGGCGCACCGTGTTCGGGTCGACCACGAAGTTCTGCCCGAGCGCCCGCTTGGCCCGCAGGCCCGCGCCGTCGAGCTGACCGGAGGCCTCCGCCCGGGAGAGCGTCACCGCGCCACCGCCGTGCCCGTGCTCACCACGTGAGCTCGACGGTCAGCGGGGCGTTCACCAGTTCCGAGAGCTCCAGGAAGACGCTCGTGTTGAGGATGATGTCGAACGACGGCGGGACGTACCCGAGGTTCAGGTTGGTGCACTCGACCTTGCGGCCGTTGTTCAGGTTGCGCACGGTGATGACCGCGCCGAGCGGGATCTTCGGCGTCATGCACGCGCGCCCGGTTCCGAGGGGGAACTGGCGGTAGCTCGCCACGCCGCGCAGCAGCTTGCCGTCGTTGTCCGCCGGGTAGGCGATCTGCCCCTGGCCGTTCGGGTCGTTGCTGACGGGACCGTCCACGTTGGCCGGTGCGTCGCGGGCGGTGTCCGTGAGGAGGCCGACGTCGTAGGTGGTCGTGGTGGCGACGGCGAGGGTGGACGCGGTGGAGTCGGCGGGGGTGCCGCCGGCCATGAAGGCGAGCGGCAGCACCACGGCCGTGGCCACGGCGATGACCGTGATCCGGTTCCTGTCGATCCTCGACAACTGCATCGTTTACGACTGTATGCGCGGGAAGGCGCGGAGGGCGTTCGCCGTGGTGGCCGCAGCGAGCTCGGCGGGTGCGATGCCGCGCAGGTCTGCGATGGCCGTGCCGACGATCCCCACGTGCGCGGGCTCGTTCGGCCTGCCGCGGTGGGGGACGGGGGCGAGGAACGGCGCGTCCGTCTCCACGAGCATCCTGTCCACCGGGCACATCGCGGCGGCCTCGCGCAGGTCGCCGGCGTTCTTGAAAGTGACGATGCCGCTGAACGACAGGTACGCGCCGCGGTCCAGGCACCCGCGCGCCTCCTCCGGCCCTCCCGTGAAGCAGTGGATGATGGTGCTGTCCGGGGTGCCCTCGGCGTCGAGGACGTCCCACGTGTCTGCCCACGCGTCGCGCGTGTGGATGACGAGCGTGAGGCCGTGCTCCTTCGCGAGCGCGATCTGCTCCGCGAACGCGGTCATCTGCACGCCGCGCGGTGAGTGCTCGTAGTGGTAGTCGAGCCCGCACTCGCCGATGCCGACGACGCGCGGCGAGCCGATGAGGTGGGTGACGGTGCCGACGCCGTTCACCGCGTCGTGCGGGTGCAGGCCCACCGTGGCCCAGACGTCACCGTGGCGCCCGGCGATCTCCACCGCCGCCGCGCTGGTGTCCGCGTCGGTGCCGATGACGACGAACCTCGTGACGCCGGCGGCACGGGCGCGCACCAACGTCTCGTCGGAGCCCGTCTCGATCATCTCCTCCTGCACGTGGCAGTGGGTGTCCGTCCACCCGGTGACCGGCGCGGTCATGCCACGGTGCGCCGCGGGAACAACGGGTCGCCCTTCTCCACGGGCAGGCCCGCGGGGTAGCCGCCCCACGCGACGTCCTTCGGGATGCGCATGTCGGCCACGTTGCCGGGCATGCCGATGCGCCGCCAGATCTCCTGCGCGGTGGAGGGAACGGCGGCATGGCAGAGGATCGTGACGATGCGCAGTGCCTCGAGCGCGTCGCCCATGACGGCGTCCACGGCCGGGCCGGGCTCTGCCTTCCACGGCTCGTTCGTCTCCAGGTGGGCGTTCGTGGCGCGGATGAGCCCCCACGTGGCCTCGAGCGCGCGGCTCGGCTGCACGGCCTCCCACTGCGCGACTGTCTCCTCGACCGCGGCACGTGCGTGCGCCGCGAGCGGGCTGTCCGGAGACGGCGCCGTGCCGAGACCGCCGCACTTCTTGCCCACGACGGTGGCCACGCGGGCGGCCAGGTTGCCCAGGTTGTTCGCGAGGTCGCTGTTGTAGCGGCCGATGAGGCCCTCGTAGGTGAAGTCGCCGTCGCTGCCGTAGACGGTGTCGGACAGCACGTAGTAGCGGAAGCCGTCCACGCCGATCTCGTCGATCAGGTCGAGCGGGTTCACCACGTTGCCGGTGGTCTTCGACATCTTCTCGCCGCCGACGAGCAGCCAGCCGCCCACGGCCCAGCCGGAGGGGGGCTCGATGCCCGCGGACATCAGCATGGCGGGCCAGTAGATGTTGTGGAAGCGGACGATGTCCTTGCCGATCACGTGGTGGTTGACGGGCCACCACTCGCGGAACTTCTGGTCGTCGGTGCCGTAGCCGATCGCGGTGATGTAGTTGGCGAGCGCGTCGAACCACACGTACGCCACGTGCGACGGGTCGAAGGGGAGCGGGATGCCCCACGTGAGGGTGCGCCGGCTGACGGAGAAGTCCTGCAGGCCCTGCTTGATGAACCCGATGACCTCGTTCACGCGGTGCTCGGGCACCACGGCCCCGGGGTGGGAGGCATACCAGTCGAGGAGGCGCTGCTCGAAGCGCGACAGGCGGAAGAAGTAGTTCTCCTCCTCCACGTGCTCCACGGGCTTCTTGTGGATCGGGCAGTTGCCGGACTCGAGGTCGTCCTCCACGTAGTACGCCTCGCACGCCACGCAGTAGAGGCCGCTGTACTTGTCGAGCTCGATGTCGCCGGCGTCGTAGCAGGCCTGCAGGAGCTTCTGCACACCGACGCGGTGGCGCTCCTCGGTGGTGCGGATGAAGTCGTCGTTCGAGATGTTGAGCCGCTCCCACGCCTGGCTGAAGAGCGGCGCGATGCTGTCGGCGAACTCCTTCGGGCTGGTGCCCGCGGCGTCGGCCGCCTGCTGGATCTTCAGGCCGTGCTCGTCGGTGCCCGTGAGGAAGTACACGTCGTCGCCGAGCATGCGGTGCCACCGTGCGAGCGCGTCGCTGACGATCGTGGTGTACGCGTGGCCGAGGTGCGGCTTCGCGTTCACGTAGTAGATCGGGGTGGTGAGGTAGTACTTGCCCACCCCGACAGGCTACGGCGCGCGTTCATCGGGGGCGCGGTGGGTTTCGTCGGCTCGTCCCCGCAACGGCCCCGCACCTACTCTCGGAAGCATGCCCTTCGAGTTCGACGAAGCCACCTCCCTGGCCGCACTGGGTGACGGTGCGTATGCCACGCCGATCCACGACCGCTGGGACATCAACGGAAACGCGAACGGCGGCTACCTGCTCGCTCTCGTCGCCAACGCCATGCGGGCCGAGAGCGGGCGCGCGCACCCCGTCTCGGTGACGATGCACTACCTCTCGCCCGGCCCGGCCGGCGACGGCGTGACCACCACGAAGGTGATGAAGTCGGGCAAGCGGTTCGTCACCGTGTCCGGCACGCTCGCGCAGGGAGGCCGCGACATCGCGACGGCGCTCGGCGTGTTCGGTGACATCGATTCCACCGTGCCGCCCCACAGCGTGACCATGGACCGCATCGACATCCCGCCGTTCGAGGAGTGCCCCCCGCGCGCGGCGCCGCCCGTCCCCGACGGTGCGCCGCCGATGGGGCTGTCGTCGCGGCTCGACATGCGCATCCACCCGGACGACACCGGCTTCGCGCGCGGCGAGCCCACGGGCACCGCACTGTGCCGCGGGTACTTCTCCTTCAGGGACGGCCGTCCGGTGGACACCCTGTCGTTGCTCCTCGCCGCGGATGCCTTCCCGCCGGTGATGTTCAACCGCTTCGGGATGCTCGGCTGGGTGCCCACCGTGGAGTTCACCGTGCACGTGCGCGGCGTCCCCGCGCCGGGACCGATCGCGTGCGCGTTCTCCAGCAGGGTGATCCAGGGCGGCATGTGGGAGGAGGACGGCGAGATGTGGGACAGCGAGGGCCAGGTAGTGGCGCTCAGCCGCCAGCTCGCGCTCGCCCCGAAGGTCTCCTGACGGCGCGGTTGCTCAGAGACCCACGGAGATCGCGTACACGCGCTTGCGCGGCACGCCGAGCGCGGTGGTGACCTCGTCCACGGCTCCGCGTCTCGAGACGCCCGCGGCGATCCTGGAGCGCAGTTCCGCGGCGATCTCCTCGTCCGTGGCGCCGTCGGCACCCGACGGCGCCGGCTCGACCACGATCGCGTACTCGCCGCGCGGTT
>CAZZFB010000016.1:0-9322 GCA_964653385.1 uncultured Bifidobacterium sp.
CCCTCCATCGCGGCCTGCAGGGCGTTGATCGGGTCGATCTCGGTGACGATCACGCGGGCGCCCTGGCCGCGCAGCGACTGCGCGCAGCCCTTGCCCACGTCGCCGTACCCGCAGACCACGGCCAGCTTGCCCGCGATCATCACGTCGGTGGCGCGGTTGATCGCGTCGATGAGCGAGTGGCGGCACCCGTAGAGGTTGTCGAACTTGCTCTTGGTGACGGAGTCGTTCACGTTGATGGCCGGGAAGAGGAGCTCCCCGTCCTTGGCCATCTTGTACAGGCGCTTGACACCGGTGGTGGTCTCCTCGGTGACACCCTTGATGTGGCGGGCCATGTCGGACCACTTGGTCGGCTCGTTGCGCAGCGACTTCTGCAGCAGCCCGAGCACGATCGCGAGCTCCGGGTTGGACGCGCTCGTCGGGTCGGGCACCTCGCCCTTGCGCTCGAACTCGGCGCCCTTGTGCACCAGCAGCGTGGCGTCGCCGCCGTCGTCGAGGATCATGTTGCAGTGGCCGCCGTCGGGCCACGTCATCATCTGCTCGGTGCACCACCAGTACTCCTCGAGCGTCTCGCCCTTCCACGCGAACACCGGCACTCCCTGCGGGTCGTCCGCCGTGCCGTTCGGGCCGACGACGACGGCGGCCGCCGCGTGGTCCTGGGTGGAGAAGATGTTGCACGACGCCCAGCGCACCTCGGCGCCGAGTTCCACGAGCGTCTCGATGAGGACTGCGGTCTGGATGGTCATGTGCAGCGAACCCGAGATGCGGGCGCCGGCGAGCGGCTTCGACGCGCCGAACTCCTTGCGCAGCCAGCGCAGGCCGGGCATCTCGTGCTCGGCCAGGTGGATCTCCTTGCGGCCGAACGGGGCGAGGCTGAGGTCTGCGACGCGGAAATCGTGCTTACCGAGTGTGGGCATGGCAACTCCTTGTGGAGGGTCCCCTGGGGGACGGTGATGAGAGCGATCCATGGCTGGGGCCCACTGGCACCGGTCAATTCAGCCGAATCGGCTGGTGACTCTACAACGGTTTCAGCCGCCGAACGTCGCTTTCAGGCCGCGCCCGGAGATGAGGGCCATGATGCGGCCGTGCTCGGCCTCGTCCACGGTGTCCGACTCGGCGACCAGCATGACCGCGATGTCGTCGCGCACCGGGTACCGGCGCCGCAGGCGCGGGTTGTAGAGGAAGGCCTCGTCCTCCAGGTACCACAGCGGGCCCTTGTCCTCCGGGCAGGCGAGGATGGAGAGAAGTGCGGGGTCGACGGCCATGGGTGCTCCTTATGCGGAAGTGATGAGGGTGAGGAGCTCGGCGACCCGGTCGTCGCACTCCCCGCGGGTGGGTGCCTCGAGGTTGAGGCGCAGGAGGGGCTCGGTGTTGGAGGGGCGCAGGTTGAACCACCAGTCGCCGCAGTCCACGGTGAGGCCGTCCATGCGGTCCTGCGGGCGGCCGGCGAACCTGGCGGCGACCTCGTCGATCACGCGGTCAACGTCGGCGACCTCGGTGTTGATCTCGCCGCTCGCCTCGTAGCGCTCGAACGGGACGCGCAGCTGCGAGAGCGGCACGGCCGCGCGGGACATCTCCGCGAGGACCAGCATGGAGGCGATGATGCCGCTGTCGGCGCGGAAGTTGTCGAGGAAGTAGTAGTGCGCGGAGTGCTCGCCACCGAAGACGGCCCCGGTCTCGGCCATCACCTGCTTGATGTTGGAGTGGCCGACCCTGGTGCGCACCGGGGTGCCGCCGTTCTCGCGGATGATCTCGGGCACCGAGCGCGAGCAGATGAGGTTGTGGAGGATGGTCGCACCGGGGTGCTTGCGCAGCACTGCGGCCGCGAGGATCGCGGTGGTGACGGAACCGCTGAGGCCGCGGCCCTTCTCGTCCACCACGAACACGCGGTCCGCGTCGCCGTCGAACGCGAGCCCGACGTCGAAGCCGCCCCCCACGACGCGTGCCTGGAGGTCCCTCTGGTTCGCCGGCTGGATCGGGTCGGCGGGGTGGTTGGGGAAGCTGCCGTCGAGCTCCGGGTACATGACCTCCAGCTCGACCATCGGCAGCCGCGAGAAGACGACGGGCACGATCAGGCCGCCCATCCCGTTCGCGGTGTCCGCCACGACCCTCATCGGGGAGAGCGCACCGACGTCCACGAACGACACCACGTGGTCCGCGAACTGCTCCAGCATGTCCCGCCGCGTGACCGTGCCGCGCGCCGCGACGGGAGCGGGGCCCGCCCCGGCGAGCACCTTCTTCGCCGTGTCGCGGATCTCGCCCAGGCCGGTGTCGATCCCCAC
Source organism: uncultured Bifidobacterium sp. (assembly GCA_964653385.1). Lineage (GTDB taxonomy): Bacteria > Actinomycetota > Acidimicrobiia > Acidimicrobiales > Ilumatobacteraceae > UBA2093. Next base: position 2,280 of record CAZZFB010000016.1, read on the forward strand.
GGGGCGCGCGCCGGACAGGCAGAACTTGATGCCGTTGTACTGGGCGGGGTTGTGCGATGCGGTGAACATGGCGCCGGGCATGTCGAGCGTGCCGGCCGCGAAGTAGACCATGTCGGTGCTGGCCAGGCCGAGGTCGACGATGGAAGCACCCTGCGAGACTGCGCCGTCGGCGAACGCCGCGACGAGAGACTCCCCCGTGAGCCGCATGTCGCGTGCCACGACGATGGAGGGGGCACCGGTGAACCGGGCGAATGCCACGCCGAGGGCCCGGGCGACGTCCTCGTTCATCTGGTCGGGGGTGGTGCCCCGCACGTCGTAGGCCTTGACGATCGCGTCGAGGACTCGGGGGTCAGTCGTCATTGCCCTCGGAGGCTATCCCCGCCCTGCCGCCGTGCTCCGTGCCCGTCTGCACACCGTCCTGCATTCCGTCCCGGGCGCCGTTCTCGATGTCGTCGTCGATCACGGAGCGCCTGGCCGGCATCGCCGTGCCGTAGCGGAACCGCCTGCGGGCGAACAGCACCGTCAGCGCGATGCCGGCGAACGTGAGCAGGTAGCTGGAGCGGTCGAGACCGGAGGAACGGTACGAAAGTTCCACCTTCTCGGAGGTCGGCACGACGACCATCATGTTGGGCGCGGCCCGGTGGATGCCGGACGCGCCCTTCGCCTTCCAGTTCGGGAAGTAGCTCACCTTCACGAGCACGGGCACGCCGACCCTGTCGACGGTGAACGAGATCCTCTCCTGTTCGATGCGCACGTCGCTCACGTTGACCCCGGGCAGTTCCTGCACGTCGATCGCCTGCGCGGGGCGCACGATGTCCACCTGTCTCCCGGGTTCGCCCGGCTGGCCGACCTGCCGCGACGCATCCACTTCGGCATCGATGCGCTGCCAGTCGTCAGGTCCGTCGGCCACCGGCAGCGCGGCCCACTCGTCCGCGTGCTGGAACCAGGACATGCCCACCTCCAGCCACCGTTCGCGCTGGTCACCCGGTCGCGGGTTCACCACGACCGGGCGCGCGCCGAGGGGCTCCACGAGCGCGGTGTCGGCGATCTCGTACACGTGCCACGGTCCGGAGGTCGCGACCTCGACCAGTTCGGGGACGTTCCTCGCCTTGTCCACGGCCTCGGGGGTGAAGGCCATGTAGTAGCGGATGCCCATCGCGCGCATGTACCTGGCGCCGCGGACGGGGTCGTTGTTGTCGTAGCGCAGCTCGCGCACCGGGTTGCTGCTCTGCTTCGAGAGGGCGGCGGCGGACACGAAGTGGTACGGCGTGCTGCCGGCCGCCTCGAAGTAGAGGCCCTCCATGGAGCCGATGCACCCGGCGGTCCAGAACGGCAGGAGCATGAGCCCCATCGTCGTGCCGTACTTGTTCAGCTCGCCGTTGTTCTCCCACAGCGCGCGGCCGCACCCGTGGTCCGCGTCCTCGCCGAGTCGCTGCATCGTCTGCACGATGCCGTGGTACTCGCCGTACGCGCTCTTGCCCTCGTAGCCGCTGAAGTTCCACCGCGCCCAGCCGTCGCTGAACGCGCGGGCCGACGGGAACTTGAGCGGGCCCCACACGTAGCTCGTGCCGGTCGCGGTCGACTCCAGCCGGGCACCGGGGAGGCTCTGGTAGCGCACGCCCATCACGACGAGACAGAACAGTGCCGTGACGGCGGCGATCGAGTTGAACGTGCGCAGGCCGGGCGGCGCGGGGATGACCCCGGGGCGGCGCTGCAGCGCGACGGAACGGGTGAGGAAGAGGATGACCTCCATCACGCCGATCATCGCGAGCATGTAGCGCAGCAGGTAGACGAACGGCAGGATGCGCGGGTTCCAGAGGAGGCCGATGACGGGCAGGCTCCGCTGGGCGATGTTGACCGCGAACATGAGGATGATGCTGTAGACGCCGAGCCAGATGCCGAAGAACCGCCGCCTGGCGACCGAACCGAGGAAACCCGCCAGGGCGAGGAGCACGAGGAGCACGTCGAACACGGTGGCGAGGGGGAAGAACATCGCCCAGAGGGAGTCGTTCGCCCCGCTCGGCCGCGGCTCGTACTTCATGTCCGTCATGAACGAGTGGCCGCCGAGGAACGGGACCACCCAGAAGGCGGAGAGCAGCACGGCAGTGCCGATGGTGGCGAACCCGAACCAGAGGCGCTGCCTGTCGCGGCGCATGAGCACCATGAGCGCGGCACCGCCGAACACGAAGATGAGCACGATGCCGTGGCTCAGCGCCGACAGCGCGATCACGACCGCCGCGGCCGCCCTGTGCGAGCCGTCGTCCAGCCCGCGCGCGAGGAGCCCGAACCCGACCAGGGCGAGCGTGAGCGCGATGGAGAACGAGTACTCCCCCGCCATCGTCGACGCGATGTTCCCGCCGTAGATCGTGAAGCTCTCGTCGTACATGAAGAACACCGCTGCGACCGCGAGCAGTTCGGGCAACGGGTACGGGAGGCGGGCGACGCGGCCCATGAACCACGCGGCCGCGGGGAACGCGACCAGCCCGCACACCGCGGTGATCTTGAACGCGATGCCGTAGGGCAGGAACACGTCGAGCAGGACGGTGAGGAGCGCGGGCAGGACCATGTAGAAGCGGTACATCGGGAAGCCCGCGTACCAGTCCATGCTCCAGCCGGTCAGCCTGAACCCCGGCAGCAACACGTCGCGCAGGAACGCGGGGCCCCAGACGTGGGCTCCCATGTCCCCGCCCGTGGGCGTGTTGTCGCGGAAGATCAGCTGCGGCTGCATGGTCGCGAACACCATGAGGGTCGCACCCAGCACCACCGCCGTGGTGATCATCGCCTTCGTGGTGAGGGACCACTCCGATTCCGTCGCCGCCGGTGCGCCCCCGTCGGGGCGCGCGTCGGCATCGGTCACGTCGGTCACGCCACCCATTCCAGCATCCCCACCGGCGGGCGCATCGTCGCGGTCATCATCCATCGGTTCACCCACTCAGTTCAGGAGGCTGACGAGAAGGAGCCCGCACGCGTTGAACGCCATGTGGGTGGTGATGCACATGCCGAGCCGGCCGGTCCTGCGGTGGACGTACCCGAGCAGCAGGGCGAACGCAAAGAGCCCCGGGAACTCGACGGGCTGCAGATGAACCGCGCCGAAGACCACGGCGGCGATGAGCCATGCCTTGGTGGCCCCGAGCGAGTTGGCCAGGCCCTGCTGGAGGAGCCCGCGGTACATGAGTTCCTCGACGACCGGCGCGGCGACCACGACGATGAGGAACAGCACGATGACCCACGCCCCGGTGGCGGAGTCGGAGAGTTCCCGCGCCCGGCGCTCGATCTCCTCGGCGTCGAAGAGGTCAGGGAACAGCCAGGTGAGGGGCAGGTTCACGAGCGGCGCGAGGACGAACTGCCCGGCGACCCCGAGCAGCAGCCCGAGCGGGATGTCGACGGGCCGGAACGCCAGTCCGAAGTCGTGCCGCCAGCTGCCCGACCCCACGCCACGGGTGAGCATGCGCAGGAACAGCAGGAAGACCGACCACATGGCCACGGCGGACACCGCGGTGGCGCGCATGGGCACGGGCTCACCCGCGTCCTCCGGGCGCCAGACGGCAAGGACGGCGATCAGTGCGGCGATGTTCCCCAGGAGGAACGCCCCGAACCAGTAACTGACCGACGTGCGCGCGGTGAGTGCGGGGAAGTTGGGGACGGATTCCATGACCGGCTCAGCCGGCGAGACGACCGGAGTCGTACGCATGGAAGCGGTGACGGCGGTCCTCCAGGTGCCACCCGGACGGGGGCTTGGTGCGGTCTGCATGGACCGTGCACAGGTCGTAGGCGTGCGGGTCCCGCTCGGCAGTGAGGTCGTCCAGCCACACCAGGCACCGTGCGTACTGGTAGGTCAACGTCACCGCGGCCGGGTGGACGCAGCCCTGTCGGGAGCAGTGACGTGCCATGGGCAAAAAGGTAGTGGCGGGGGGCTGCGGGCACAGGGATACCGAACCCGGGGAGGCCGCACGGAGAGCACCGTCCCGCGGCGGCCGGAGGGATGATTGGCACACCGTCCTGCGGGAAACTTGGGGGCACCTGCGCCGTAGCATGACGCCATGAGCGACCTGCCTCCCCCGCCGCCGCCCCCGCGAAACACCCCGACACGCCAGCCGTTCAAGGGACTCAAGCCCCGCGGAAGCGGCGGCCCCGGCCAGAACCAGCAGGACGGGAACAGCCGCACCCCGCTGCCGCGCTGGGCCGTGTGGGCGATCATCGCCACGGTGCTGGCACTCGGCATCGGCAGCCAGATGTTCGCCACCGACACCGGCGAGAGGCTCTCGTACACCGAGTTCCTCCAGCAGGTGCGGGCGGGCAAGGTCGAGAAGATCACCCTGAACAACGCCACCAACACCATCTCCGGCACGCTCACCGACGGCAGCAAGTTCACGACCACCGGCGCCGTGCAGCTGAGCGACGCCGACGAGCAGCTCCTGAAGGAGCGCGGGGTCGACTACGACTACAGGACGCCCCAGGCGAACTGGTTCACCAGCCTCGTGCCGATCCTGCTGCCGTTCCTCTTCGTCATCGCGTTCTTCATGTGGATGCAGCGGCGCGCCATGGGCCAGCAGGGCAACATCATGTCGATCGGCCGCAGCAAGGCCAAGGCGTACCAGGCCGACAAGCCCTCCACCACCTTCGCCGACGTCGCCGGCTACGACGGCGTGAAGCTGGAGATCAAGGAGGTCGTCGACTTCCTGCGCATGCCCGAGCGCTTCAAGGAGATCGGCGCACGCGTCCCGAAGGGCATCCTGCTCGTCGGGCCGCCAGGGACCGGCAAGACCTTGTTCGCACGGGCCGTCGCGGGCGAGGCCGGCGTCGGCTTCCTGTCCGTCACCGGCTCCGACTTCATGGAGATGTTCGTCGGCGTCGGCGCCAGCCGCGTCCGCGACCTCTTCCAGCAGGCCCGCAAGATGGGCAAGGCCATCATCTTCGTGGACGAGATCGACTCCATCGGCCGCAAGCGCGGCGCCGGGCTCGGCGGCGGCCACGACGAGCGCGAGCAGACCCTCAACCAGATGCTCGCGGAGATGGACGGCTTCGAGACGACCGAGGGGATCGTGATCCTCGCCGCCACGAACCGACCCGACATCCTCGACCCCGCCCTGCTCCGGCCCGGTCGCTTCGACCGCCAGATCATCGTTCCGCTGCCCGAGGCCGACGAGCGTCTCGCCATCCTCAAGGTCCACGCGCGCGACAAGCGCCTCGGGCCCGACGTCGACCTCGACACCATGGCCAAGGCCACGCCCGGCATGAGCGGTGCGGACCTCGCCAACCTCGTGAACGAGGCGGCGCTCTTCGCGGTGCGCCGCGGCAGCGCCCAGATCGAGCGGATCGACTTCGAGAACGCGCGTGACCGCGTGGTGCTCGGTGCCAGCCGCGAGAGCCTCGTGCTGTCGGCCGAGGAGAAGCGCGCCACCGCGTACCACGAGGGTGGCCACGCCATCCTCGCCACGGTGCTGCCGAACAGCGACCCGCTGCACAAGGTCACCATCCTCCCGCGCGGCATGGCCCTCGGCGTCACCTGGACCCTGCCGGAGGAGCGCCACACCTACTCGCGCGAGTACTTCCTCGACGTCATCTGCAAGGCGATGGGCGGCCGCGTGGCCGAGAAGATCGTCTTCGGGCAGGTCAACAGCGGCGCCGCCAACGACCTCGAGCAGGCCACCAACATCGCCCGCCGCATGGTGCGCGAGTGGGGCATGTCCGACAGCGTCGGTCCGATGGCCTGGCACGGCCAGCAGCAGGTGTTCCTGGGCGAGGACCTCATGACGAGCGGCCGCGAGTACAGCGACTCCACGGCCAAGATGCTCGACGACGAGATCTCGCGCATCCTGCGCGAGCAGGAGGAGCGTGCCCACCAGCTGCTCTCGAAGCACCGCAAGGGCCTCGACCTCGTTGCCGAGGCGCTCCTCGAGCAGGAGACCATCGACGGCCCCACTGTCGGGCGTCTCGTGCAGCAGGCTCTTGACTCCCCCGCCGCCACCGAGGCACCGATCGCCTGACCGGATCCGCGGCCGCGCGTCAGTCCGTGCGGCCGGTGTCGGTCCTGCCGAGCGGCGAGTCGTGCGCCGGCGTGGAGCCGGGCTCCCTGCACTCGGCGACTGCCGCCCACAGGTCCTGGGCCTTCACCGGCCCCAGGAAACCTGCCCGCACCGCACCGTCGGCGTCGACCACCACGAGCGACGGCACCGCGTCGATCGAGTAGCGGGTGTGGAGGTCCCGCCTCTCGGTGTACTCCACGTCGACGACGGCGACCTCGCGCGACTCGGTGACGCGCGCCTTCGAGAGCACGTCGGCGCACGCGTTGCACGTGGCGGACGTGAACACGACCACCAGCCACGGCTTGTCCGGGTGCGGGAAGTCGGATCGGTCCACCTGCACGGGAAGCTGGAAGCCGCCCTGTGTCGGTGCGTCCGGGCGGCGCCGGCGCGCGACGAGCGAGACGACCAGCGCGAGTGCCACACCTGCGGCCACGAGAAGCAGGTTCGTCACCGCGACGCCCTCACCGGGAGCCCACCAACGATGGAGAACCCCACGAGACCGTGGTTGCGTGCCATGCGCCGCTGCACCGCGACGGGCACGGTCGCCTCGATGATGACCTCCCCCGGCGGCACGTCGGCCGGCACGTCCAGGCTGACCACGGAGGCAGGACCGAGGGCAACGTTCTCCAGGCCGGGCAGCGCGACCTTGCCGCCCGGGCCGTACGCGGAGACGGTGAACGTCCCGTCCGTCGCGGTGGTGTTGAGGACAGAGACCGCGTTCAGTGCGCCGCCGACGAGACCGCTCGGCAGGCGCCACACGGGTGACAGAAGGCCGTCCGCCAGGCCGTTCGTGACCGCGGTGAAGGAACTGCCGCCCGTCTGCTGGGACAGGACGTGCTCGACGACCACGGGCGGTCCCTCCAGGACGGACACCACCATCGCGTGGTCACCCTTCGGGAGGTCGGCGACCGCGTTCGTGTCGATTGCCACGATGCCGCCGGCAGGAATCTCGATCTCGCTGGTCGGCGTGGCCGCCACGTTCGTCTCGTCGACCGGCAGGCCGTTCGTGATGCCCTC
>CAZZFB010000016.1:9422-16446 GCA_964653385.1 uncultured Bifidobacterium sp.
TGCACCTTCGCCGGCATTGTGCCGGGGTTGTGCGCGACGAGCTGCTCGAGCACCGCCGAACCGGTGCGGCCGGAGGTGAACCACCACTGCTCGAGCGCGCGCGGGATGCCGGTCGTCGTGGAGTAACCCAGCCGACCCGCACCGAGATAGTGCTGGATGCGCGACGTGACGACACGGCCCGTGGTGGCCTGAACTGCCACCGCGAGCCGCGGCTCGTCCTGGGCGCCGAGGTCCGCCATCGCGAGGCTCCTCGCGGAGCGCGGCGCAATGATGAGACCCTGGAGGTTCGCCGGCTCGCGCGAGCCCTCGTTCGTCGTGTACGTCATGTTCACCACGGCGGGGTCCGGGTACGGGTTGGTGATGACGACGCGCTGGCTGCTCCCCTCTGCGGTGAAACCGTCCGCGAAGAACCACGTGGGCGACGTGTCGGGCACGCACTGCGAGGTGACGTCGCCGCCGGGGAAGTCGAGCTGCTGCTCGACCGTGCCCGTGCTGCCGATCAGCTCCACCTGCGGCACGATCACGCCCACCGTGCGGCCGCGGAGGAACTCGACCTGCTCGCGCGACCGCGGCTTGACCGTGACGGTCGACTGCTCCGCCGGGTCCGCGGAGAGGAACGACACGGACGCGACCAGGTCCTGGTCGCCCGGGTTCGAGATGTTGACGAACGCGCTCGTCACGCCGTCGCCGGCCGCCGCGCCGGGGCAGAACCAGGAAGAACTGATGCGCCTCGCCTCCTGGACCTGCGGGAACGCACTCAACGATCCTCCCGCCGCGGCCGCGCCCTCCAGGTCCTGCGGCTCGTAGCGGTCGACGACCACGATCGCCGCCACACCGGCGGCCACGAGCGCGAAACCGAGGAGCCTCCGCAGCAGCCTCACGACGACACCCCCATCGTGATGGCCGCGTCGAACTGCGCGACGGAGTCGCGCCTGCGCCTGCGCCTGCGGCGCGGGACCGAGAGCCATGCGACCACGGCCCACAGGGAGATCTGGAGCAGCGTGACGAGGGTGCGCAGCCACGACGTGCGCATCGAGAGGGTCACCGTCGCGGCCTGCGGGATCTCGACGGCGTTGGTCAGCCCGAACGCGGGTGATGTCGCGATCACGCGGGAAGCGCCCCCGGCGTTCACCTCCACGCGCCATCTGTCGGTGTACGGGACCGCGAGGTGCAGCACGCCGGGGCCCGCGGCAGCGGTCGCGCTGCGCCGCTGCGTGACGCCGGGCATCACGGGGACCGCACCGCCGAGGTCCGCGGCGATCATCGACTCCGCCCCCGCGAGGCGGGATGCCTCCGCCGCCGACGGCGAGAGGACCGACGCCACGGGGAGCCACGTGGAGTTCTCGAAGATCGCGAGGTCAGGGGACGAGAAGCGCCGCTTCAGGTCGAGCTGGCGCGAGAGCGCATCCACGAGCCCGCGCGGCTCGGCAACCGGCTCGTCGCGCGTCGACTGCCCGCCGTCCACGATCGGCACGACCAGGTACCTCACCCCGAGCGGCGCGAGCAGCCGCCCCGCCCGCGCCGTGGTGCCGCGCACGATGCCGCGCACCGCGCGGGATGCGTTCTCGTTCGCGCGCGTCGGCGCGGTCTCCCAGCCGTCCTCCAGGTCGGCATCACGGCCGTTCACCACGGAGTAGGCGATGCCCCAGCCGATGTTCGAGGGTGAAGCGGGGAGGACGCGCGGGTCGCCGACGAAGAGCGTCCGGTAGTCGCCGGCGCCGTCACCTTCCGGGAGCTGGGCGAGCAGGCGCGAGAGCGACAGGTCCGGCTGGTTCCAGTCCCCGCCGACCGCGTTCACGGCACCGGGCACCAGGCCCACGGCGAACGCCGCCGCCACGAGGAACCCGAGCGGCTGTCGCCACGAGATCCGTCCGCGCCGCAGGTCGATGTTGAGGCCGGCGCCCATGGACCCGGCGCACACCGCGAGGCCGAACGCGACGGGGACGAGCATCACCGCCGGCTCCGGGAGGTGAGCCGGGAGGAGCGCCTTGTCGTCGAGGAAGACGACGAGGAAACCGACGATCGAGAGCATCGCGCCGCGCAGGGCCCACGGCAGGCGCGACCCGCGAACCACGAGCATCGCGCCGAGGACGGGCACCACGAGGAGGACCGCGACCTGCCCGAGCACGTAGTCCCCCACCTGGAACGTGGCGAGGCGCCCGATGCCGAGGGACCGCCCGCCCTCCACCGGCGCCCCGGTGACGGCCTCCCACCAGCCGTCGCGCGCGTACGCGGCCGCCCACGGCAGGTTCATCACGACGGCCGCGGCCGTGACAGCAGCGGGGATCGCGACCCAACGGACCGACCACTGCAGTCGTGCCCCGTGGAGGAGGGTGACCGGTGCCCACACCGCGCCGAGCAACGCGACCGTCACGAGGTTGCCCGGCTCGAACGCGAGAAGGACGGCGCCGACGAGCGACGCCGCGAGGAACGTGCGGCGCCACTCCCCGGTGGCGAGGTCACCGAATGCATCCTCGTCGACGTCCGACGCGCGCAGCACGGGGACGTGCCCGACGAGCCGGCGCATGTGGTGGGCGAGCCACGGGAACAGTGCGTACGTGACGAGCCCGCCCCAGCGGCCGGAGGCGATCGATGCCCACGCGAGCGGCACCGCGGCGTAGGCGAGCGTAGCTGCGACGCGCGCGGCCCGCGTGGTGAGCACGGACGCGAACCTCCACACGCCGATCCACCCGACGAGCGGCGCCCCGACGATGAGCAGCGTGCGCAGCAGGCCCATGTTGCCCAGGGTGACCACGCCGGCGGCCGCCGTCAGGCCCACGCCGGTGGGCACGGAACCGACCTGGCCGAACCCGGCGCCCCACCACCCGCTCGCGAACGCACGGAGCAGCGAACGCGGTCCCTCGTCGAGACTCACGAACTGGCCGACCACCGCGGGCCCGTGGAGGAGGAGCGAGCGCGAGCCGACGACGAGCACGAGCACGAGCACCGACCACAGCACGATCGACGAACGCGGCGCCACCTCGCGCGCGCCGGCGGCGGTGGCCTGGGCCTGCTCGATCCCGCGGCGCCGGTCCCTCCTGCGCAGGTAGCCGACGATGTGCGCGCTCCCGCGGACCTGCAGGGCATGCACCTCGGCATCGGAGACGACCCGTGTGACCGTCCGTCGCCGCGCGGCGATCGCGCGCACGGACAACGGGACCGAGACCATGGCGCGGACCTCGTCGAGTGCCCGGCGCGGCGACCCCGTCACGAGCACCACGAGCGCGTGGACGAGACCGACGACCAGAGCCTCGGCCGCGGTGGCGAAGAGTCTCGGCCGCGAGGTGAGCGTGAACACCGTGGCGAGACGTGCCGCGTCGTGCTCGTGGGTGCGGTCGTCAACTGCGACGTACGCAGAATCGTCCGCTGCGTCGTCTTCCGGGGCGACCCGGTCGGCGGCGGCCTCGCGGTGGCGCGCGACTGCCGCGGGCACGACGACGACGCGTGCCCCCGTGAGATGGATGCGCCAGCACAGGTCGAGGTCCGCGCCGGCCGCGGGGAGAGGGGCATGGAAGCCGCCGACTGACCTGAAGAGGTCGGCGCGCACGAGGAGACAAGCCGACGACAGCACGAACACGTCCTGGACGATGTCGTGCTGCTCCTGGTCGATCTCGCCGTCGTCTGCCAGGGGCATCGAAACGCCCAGGCGGTCCACGGCCACGCCGACGCTCTGGATCATCCGCGGGTTGTCCCAGTGGACGAGCTTCGGGCCCGTCACCCCGGCGTTCGACCTGTAGGTCTCCTCCACCAGCCGGGACACGGCATCGGGGGCGAGTGCCACGTCGTCGTGGAGGAACAAGAAGAGCCCCCCGTCCCCCTGGACGAGGTTCAGGACCGCGTTGCAGGACGCTGCGTACCCCGGGTTGCCCCCGGTGTACCTGATGACGGCACCGGGCAGGGCCGTCTCGATGAGGTCCCGGGCCGGCCGGTTGGCCGGTGCGGTGGGGTCCCCGGAGAGGAGAAAGAGGTGCTGGAGGCCCGGGTAGTCCTGGGCGGCCAGGGCCGCGACGGTCTCGGCGAACCAGTCGCCCGGCTCATGGACGACCATCGTGGCCACGACAGGCGGCGCATGGTCGAGAGCACGGTCGAGGGCACGGTCAAGGTCCTGGTCGGGGGCCCGTTCAGGGGCATCGTCAGGGGCCCGATCAGGGGCATTGTCAAGGACTGGGTCAGACACGCCCCCGCGAGGCTAGTTGCCGCTCTCATGGGGCCCTTGGCGTGACACATGACAAATCTCGCAGAAGTGCTAGCAAGTGCAAGCACTTGCCGTTATGGTGCCCCCATGGCATCACTGCAGTTCCCCACACTCCCCAAGTTCGACCTGCCGACGTTCCGGATCCCCGACCTGAAGCTCCCTGACATCAAGTTCCCCAGCGTCAAGCTTCCCGACGTGAAGCTCCCGGACGTCAAGATCCCGGCGCTCCACTCCATCGACCTCACCAACGTCGACATCCGCAAGATCGATGTCGGTGCCGTCCTCTCCCATCCCGTCGTGAAGCAGGCAACGGAGATCGGCTACACCGCGGTCGGCTTCGCGGTGCTCGGTTTCCAGAAGGCCCAGGTGCGCCGCCGCGAGATGATGGGACAGTTCTCACCCAAGGTGCGCAACTAGCCTCCATTCGGTGTCCGACACCCCCGCCGCTGCAGCGAGCACGAACCGTGCCCCGTTGCCGGAGGGGACGCTCCCCGTCGGTGCTGGCCTCCTGATCGCGGGGCTCTCCAGTTTCGCGTTCTTCAAGCTCGGCCAGGTCGCCCTCGGCAAGGAGCTCTTCAAGCCGATCATGGCGCTGTGGTTCGTGGCGTTCACGCTCGTGCCCGGCTTCTTCATCCCGGTCGAGCAGGAGCTCGGCCGCGCGCTCGCCCACCGTCGCGCACTCGGGCAGGGCGGCCGCCAGGTGGTGTCGCGCGTCCTCACCCTCGCCGTCGGCCTCGGCGGCGCACTGCTCGTCGCGGTGCTCTCCGCGTCCGTGTGGCTCACCGAGCACATGTTCGAGGGCTACGCGGTCGTCACGTTCGCGCTGCTCCTGACGATCGTGGCGTACGCCGTCGCGCACGTCGGCCGCGGCATCGCCTCGGGTTCGGCGAGGTTCGCCGCGTACGGGCTGATCCTCGGCGCGGACAGCGCGATCCGGATCGCGGCGTGCCTGGTGCTCTGGCTCGCGGGGGTCGACACCGTCGGGCCCTACGCGCTGACTGTCGCGCTCAGCCCGCTCGCGGCCGTGCTCATCGTCGCCGGGCGGCGCGAGCTCGTCACGCACGACGGCCCTCCGGTGGAGCTCCGCGACATCACCCCGAATCTCGGGTGGCTCCTCGTCGGGTCGATGATGTCGGCGGCGCTGGTCAACGCCGGGCCGCTCGGGGTCGACGTGCTCGCGTCCAGTTCGGAGGCCGCCAGGGTGACGGCGTTCGGCAACGGCGTGATCCTCGCCCGCGTGCCGCTCTTCATGTTCCAGGCGATCCAGGCGTCGCTCCTCCCCCGTCTCGCCAAGCTCGCCGCCGAGGGCGACATGGACGAGTTCCGCGCCGGCTTCAGGCGGCTGATGGTCGTTGTCGCCTCGGTCGCGGTGGTCGGCACGCTGGGCGCCTTCGCCGTGGGGCCCCAGGTCCTCGACGTGATGTACGAGGGCGGTCTGGACAGGCGCACACTCGGCCTGCTCGCGATGTCGAGCGGGCTCTTCATGCTCGCCCAGGCCGTCGCGCAGGCGGTGATCGCGCTGCACGGGCACAAGTTCGTGGCGCTCAGCTGGCTGACGGGGGCCACCCTGTTCGTGGTCGTCACCGCCTTCGTGTCCGACGACCTCTACCTGCGCGTCGAGCTGGGCCTCGTGGTCAGCTGCGCGGCCACGTTCGTCGCGTTCCTCGCGTCGCTGCGCGCGCGCATCAACGCAGGCGCCGTGCCGGATGCCGAGTCGCTCATCGACGGCGTCTTCGACAACCCCGTCGAGGGCTGAGTCACTTCCTCAGTCGCGCGGACTCGATCTCGAGGTCGTGGCGGACCATCATCTTCACGAGCGCCGGGAAGTCGACCTCGCGCCTCCAGCCCAGCTTGTCCTGCGCCTTCTTCGGGTCGCCGATGAGCAGGTCCACCTCGGCGGGCCGGAAGAACTTGGGGTCCTGGCGGACGTAGCGGCGCCAGTCGTCGAGGCCGGCCTCGGCGAACGCGAGCGTGAGGAACTCCTCGATGGAGTGCGTCTCGCCGGTGGCGACCACGTAGTCGTCCGGGGCGTCCTGCTGGAGCATCAGCCACATCGCGCGCACGTAGTCACCGGCGTAGCCCCAGTCGCGCTTGGCGTCGAGGTTGCCCATGACCAGCTCGTCCTGCACGCCCAGCTTGATGCGCGCGGCAGCGTTCGAGATCTTGCGCGTCACGAACTCGAGCCCGCGGCGCGGGCCCTCGTGGTTGAAGAGGATGCCGGAGCAGGCGTAGATGCCGTAGCTCTCGCGGTAGTTGACGGTGATCGCATGCCCGAACACCTTCGCGCAGCCGTACGGCGAGCGCGGGTGGAACGGGGTGTACTCGTCCTGCGGGATGTTCCTGACCTTGCCGTACATCTCCGATGACGAGGCCTGGTAGAAGCGGATCTTGTTGCCCTGTGTGCCGCCCACCATCCGCACGGCCTCCAGCATGCGCAGCACGCCGAGCCCCGTGATGTTGGAGGTCAGCTCGGCCTGCCCGAACGACATCGCCACGAAGGAGATCGCACCGAGGTTGTACACCTCGTCGGGCTGGGCGTGCTCGAGCGCGGACACCAGGCTGGGCAGGTCGGCCAGGTCACCCGGCACGAGCTCCACGTAGGGGAACTCGTCGCGGATCTGGAGGGCGCGGGGGTTGTTCTGGCCCTTGAGCATGCCGAACACCTGGTAGCCCTTCGAATGAAGGAACTCCGCGAGATGCTGGCCGTCCTGACCTGTGATACCTGTGATGAAAGCGCGGGGCATCTGAAGTCCTTGTTCGTGCCGATAAGACCAAGAGACGGTACCACCGCGGGCCCCTGCGCCACCGTGAACCCCGGCGCCGCGCGCA
>CAZZFB010000016.1:16546-25708 GCA_964653385.1 uncultured Bifidobacterium sp.
AGAGACGGTACCACCGCGGGCCCCTGCGCCACCGTGAACCCCGGCGCCGCGCGCACCGTTTCCCGCATGGGTGACGGGGAATGCGCCCGCCGTACGCTGTTCCCATGATTTCCGTGCTGGCAGGCGGCGTTGGGGCCGCGCGCTTCCTGCGCGGTCTGCAGCAGGTCACCGCACCGGAGGACATCGTCGCGGTCGTGAACACGGCAGACGACACCGTGATGCACGGGCTGTCGATCAGCCCCGACATCGACACGGTCACCTACACCCTCGCCTCGGCCATCGACCCCGAGCGCGGCTGGGGCCTGCGCGACGAGACGTGGCGCGCCATGGAGGCACTCGACCGGTTCGGCGAAGTGAGGCCACCCGGTTCGCGTGCGGGCGAGCGGTGGTTCAACCTGGGCGACACCGACCTCGCGACCCACTTCTACCGCACGTCGCGACTGGCGGAGGGGGCGAGCCTCACCGAGGTGACGGACGAGATCCGCCGCGCATTCGGCGTGCGCGTGCGCATCGTCCCCATGTCCGACGGCCGGGTCTCGACCCTCGTCCATCTCGCCGCGGACGGCAGGATCGTGTCGTTCCAGGAGTACTTCGTGGGCATGCGGCACTCGGTCGCCGTGTCGCGGGTCGAGTTCGACGGCGCGGACGGGGCCAAGTTCGCGGACCTCTCGTTGCTGGACGCCGCGGACTGCGTGGTCATCGCACCGTCCAACCCGGTCGTGTCGATCGGGCCGGTGCGCGCGCTCGCCGGCGTGGACGCTGCCCTCGCCGCACGGCGCGGGTCCGTGGTGGCCGTCTCCCCCATCGTCGCCGGCGCCGCGCTGAAGGGGCCCGCCGACCGCATGCTCACCGAGCTCGGGATGGAGCCCACGGTGGTCGGCGTCGCGCGCCTGTACGCACCGGTGTGCGGCACGCTCGTCATCGACGAGCAGGACGCCGCGCTCGCGCCCGCAGTGGAGGCATGCGGGATGAGGTGCGTCGTGACTGACACGATCATGTCGAGACCGGGGGTGGGCGAGGCACTCGCCCGCACCGTCCTCGGCGCGGCACGGGAGGGAGGATCCTGACATGGCACGGATGACCGCATGGGGCGTGGAGGGCATCGGGGAGATCAAGCCCGGCGACCAGCTGGGTGACGTCATCGTGGAGGCATGCTCGGCGGAGCCGAACGGGCCGCTGCTCGACAACGACGTCCTCATCGTCACCCAGAAGATCGTCTCGAAGGCCGAGGGACGCCTCGTCGCGATCGACCCCGACGACCCGCTCTCGCACAAGGGACTGGTCGAGCAGGAGGCGCGGCGGGTGGTGCGCCGCCGCGGCGACCTCATCATCACGGAGACGAAGCACGGGTTCATCTGCGCGAACAGCGGCATCGACCTGTCCAACGTGGAGCGCGGGTTCGCCGCACTCCTGCCGCTCGACAGCGACCGCTCGGCGCGGCGCATCCGTGACATCGTCCGCGCCAGGCTCGGCGTGAGCGTGGGGGTCATCGTGAGCGACACGTTCGGGCGGCCCTGGCGCAAGGGGCTCACCGACGTCGCGATCGGCGTCGCCGGGATCGCCGGTGTCGTGGACCTCCGCGGCACCGAGGACGCGCTCGGCCGCGTGATGCAGGTGACCGAGGTGGCCGTCGCGGACGAGCTCGCGTCCATGGGCGAGCTCGTGATGGGCAAGTCGGAGGGAGTGCCCGTGTCCGTCATCCGCGGCGCGGACCCGTCCTGGTTCCGCGACTCCTCGGTGGAGGAACTGATCCGGCCCGCGGCCGAGGACCTGTTCCGCTGAGCCTCAGCGGACGGTCTTCAGGCCGTCCCGCAGTTTCGTGGCCGGCGACCACCCCAGCTGGATGCGCGCCCGCACCGGCGAGAGCGCGAGCCGCGTGAGGTCGTTCGGCCGCGCGGCGCTCGTGCGCGGGGCCAGGCCGGACGCGCCCGACATCAACGCCCACAGGTCCTTGATCGAGGTGGCCGTTCCCGTGCCGACGTTCACGGTCACGCCGCCCGCCTTGTCGAGGGACAGCGCGAGCGCGTCGGTGACGTCGTCGACGTGCACGAAGTCGCGCGTCTGCTTGCCCGTCCCGTGGATGACCGCGGGCCTCGCGTTGTCGAGGGCGTCCACGAACGCCGCGACCACGCCGTCCTCCGCCCGCTGCCGTCTCCCGTAGGCATTCGCGACGGCGAGCACCGTGTGGTCCACGCCGTGGCGGTCGCGGTACACGGCGTGCAGGTCGGCGATCGCGCGCGCGAACACCTCCTCCGCGGTGCGGGGCTCGCTGGGGTGCCCCTCCTTCACGGGGGTCTCCTTCGCCGCGACCTGGCCGTAGAGAAGGCCCGCGGGCAGCGCGGCCACGACCTTCGTGACGGCGGAGAGCCGGGCGGCCTCGAGGACGGAGGTGGCCGCGGCGACCGAGGCGAGGCTCCCCTGGAGGTGGCAGAGCGAGGGCGCCATGGACACCAGGTTGTAGACGACCTCGGGACGGCGCAGGGAGACGAGCTCGGCGAACTCGGGGGTGCCGACGGCGATGTTCTGGAACTTGAACCGACCGACGGCCGTGCGCGCGGTCGCCAGGTTCGTGAGAGAACCGGTGGAGAGGTCGTCGACCGCGTCCACCTCGTGACCGTCGGCGAGCAGGCGGTCGACGAGGTGCGAGCCGACGAACCCGGCACCGCCGCACACCATGACCCGGCTGATCCGCATCACCCCATCGTGGCAGGGTCGGGCACCCTGGCCGCGACAAGCTGCGACCCGGGAGCCACGGTGCCGTCGATGCCGATCACGCAGTCGGTGAGGGAGGCACCCGTACCGACCGTGCCCATGACGAGGCTGCGCTCCAGCCGCACGGAGGCACCGACATGCGCGCCGGGCAGCACGACGGAGTCGATGATGACGCTCCCGTCGTCGACGGTGGCTCCCTCCCCGATGACGCTGTGGGTCACGGAGGCGGACGCGGAGACGCGCGCGTTCGGGCCGACCGAGGACAGGATCAGAGAGCGCGTGCCGTCGATGAGGTCGAGGTTCGCCTTCAGGTACGTGTCGGGGCGTCCCGTGTCGATCCAGTAGTCGTCGGTGGCCATCGCGGCGAGGCGGCCGTCGGCCACCATCGCGGGGAAGACGACGCGCTCGATGGACAGCTTCTGCATGGGCGGCATGCGGTCCAGCACGGACGGCTCGAGCACGTACGTGCCCGCGTTGATGACGCGGCTCTGCGTCTCGCCGGGCTGCGGCTTCTCCACGAACCTGCGGACCCAGCCGTCTGCGTCCGTCTCGACCACGCCGTACTGCGACGGGTCCTCGACCGGCGTGAGGTGCAGCGTGCCCTCAGCACCGTGGGCCCTGTGGAACGCCACGAGCGACGAGAGGTCGAGGTCCGAGAGGATGTCCCCGTTCATCACGATGAACGTGCCGTCGATGCCCGCGTCGCGGGCGGCGAACCCGACCGCACCTGCGGTGTCGAGCGGCTCGGGCTCCACCGCGTAGTGGAGGTCGACCCCGGCGCAGGTGCCGTCGGGGAAGGCCTGGAAGAACGGCTCCGGCTTGAACCCCAGGGCGAGCACCGCCCGTGTGACGCCGGCCGAGCCGAGGGCGGCGATGAGGTGCTCCAGCTGGCGGACGTTCGCGATCGGCAGCAGAGGCTTGGGGGTGGCGAACGTGAGCGGCCTCAGGCGGGTGCCGAAGCCCCCCACCAGGATGACCGCCTGCATCAGCCGGCCGTGGTCGTGGTCGCGGCGACGGTGGTGTCGGTGGAACCCTCGACGGTCGAGGTGGTGGCGCCGGCCACGGTCGTGGTGGTCGCACCGCCCGTGTCGGCGGCGCCGAGCTCCGGCAGGTTGCTCGCCGAGGCCGGCATCGGGATCTCCGCACCCGGTGCGGCGAACACGAACATCACTGCCATGCCGTCCTTGTCGATGCGGATGTTGTCGAAGTCCGTGATGAAGGTCTTCTTCGATGCGGGGTCGTCGTACCGGTCCCACACCACGGCGGAGACCTGGCCGTCGACCTCCTTGCCGTCATCGTCCTTGCACTTGTCGGTGCCGACCCTGTACGACTTGCCGTCGTTCTGGTCGGCCGGGAACGTGAGCTCCTCGGTGGACACCTTCACGCCGTAGGTGTCGAGGAAGATGCCCATCTTGGCGCGGCGGCCGGTGGCGAGCGCCTGCGGGTGCCAGTGGATGACGCCGTCCTCGTGGCTGTGCACGCCGTACTTGACGTAGTTCGGGTCCGGCGGCTCCTCCTTGTTGCCGACGAGATCCTTCAGCTGCTGGTCGCACCCGTAGAACCCGTAGGAGACGTGCCAGTGGTCGTTGATCGTGGGGGGCGTGTTGGTGCTGGGGGCCGACTGGCGCGCGTACACCACCAGACCGAGCCCGAGGGCGATGATCACGGCCATCGTCATGGGGAAGACGGTGCCGCCCTGGAAGCGCACCTTCTTGCCCTTGCCCTTCTGCGCGAGACGGGCGACCTTCTTTGCTGATGAACCTCTAGCCACGAATGGGAGAGGCTACCGCCTGGCCGTCGATCAGGGCGTCGTAGGCCCGGGCAACTGCCGCCGGGGACACGTGAGAGACCACCCACTTGCGCGCGTTCCCGCCCATCTCGTCGCGCCGGGCAGAGTCGGAGAGCATCGTCTCGAGTGCCCCCACGAAGGCGTCGAGGTCGTCCGGGGGCACGGCAAGACCCGCGCCGCTCGCCTCGATGATCCTCGGCACCTCCGTGCCCGGGTCGACCGCGGCCACCACGGGACGGCCGGCGGCGAGGATGCTGTAGGTCTTCGACGGCACGCTCACCGCGCCGAGCCCGCGCCGCAGCGGCACGACATGGATGTCACCGGTCGCGAGGACCTCGGGCACCCGTTCGCGCGGCTGGTACCCGGCGAAGCGGATGTTCGGGATGCCGGCCGCCGTCTGCTCGAAGTGTGCGCGCGCGCTGCCGTCGCCGTTGATGACGAATGTCGCCCCGGGGATGCGCCGCGCGGCGCCGACCACGAGCTCGAGCGACTGGGAGAACCCCACGTTCCCCGCGTACATGACGACCGGCTCGTCGCCGATGCCGAGCTCCCTCCTGTACGCGGTGTCGCGCGGCATCGGCGTGACGAACGCCGAGTCGACGAAGTTCGGTATGACCGTCACCTTCGCCGCGTGGCGCGGGCCGGCCTTCGCGGCCACGTTCGCACGGAGGTCCTCCGAGAGCACCACGACGGAGTCGCTGCGCCGGTAGCTCGTCCTCTCCAGCCAGCGCGCCGCGGCGATGACCCGCCGGTCCGTGATCGCGCCGGTCTCGATGGCTGCATCGGGGAAGACGTCCTGGATGTTGAAGATGCAGCGCGTGAGCCGCAGCCGCGCGGCGAGCCAACCGGTGAGGCCGAGGGTCAGCGGCGGCGACATGGACAGCACGGCGGCGGGCCTGCGCCGCCAGCCTCCCGCGACGAGCGTGCAGATGCCCGCGAGCACGCTGAACAGGACGAAACCGAGGGCACGGCGCGGCAGGTTCGACTTGCTCCGCCCGGGGAAGGGATGGACCCGGATGACGGACCCCCACGCCGTCTTCTCCCTGCGCACGGGGCGGCCGCGCCAGCCGTCCTCGATGGCATGGGCGCGGTACCAGGGCAGCGCGGTGACCACGTGCACGCGACGGCCCGTGGCGGCCAGTTCGGTGACTATCCGC
This sequence comes from uncultured Bifidobacterium sp., assembly GCA_964653385.1. GTDB lineage: Bacteria > Actinomycetota > Acidimicrobiia > Acidimicrobiales > Ilumatobacteraceae > UBA2093. The sequence continues at coordinate 22,205 of CAZZFB010000016.1, forward strand.
GTGATGACGTCGCCCGTCGGCGCGGTGTCCGGCGCGAAGTGCGGGCAGAGCACCACGAGCGGCCGGCGGCTCACGCGAGCACCTTCGCGTAGGCACCGAGGAGGTCGCGCGCCGAGAGCTCCGCGGTGTAGACGCCGGCGCGGGCCGCCCCGGCGGCGCGCAGTTCCTCCCGGCGGGCGCGCACCTCGTCGAGCGCGCCGGACCATGCCCGCTCGTCGAGCGGGAGCACGAGTCCCGCCCCGCCCACGACCTCGGGGATGCTCGCCCGGTCGCTCGCGATGACCGGCGCGCCCATCCGCATCGCCTCGATGAGCGGGGCACCGAACCCCTCGTACGTGCTGGGGAAGACCATCGCGTCCGCGATGGCGAGCAGCCCGTTGCGGTCGCCGCCCGGCACCCTTCCCGGCATGACCACGCGGTCCGCGAGTCCGAGCGCGGCGACCGCCGCGCGCACCTCCGGTTCCGCGTGCCCGGCCGAGCCGGCGAAGACCACGCGCAGCGCGGGGTCGGACCACGCGCCGCCCGCGTGCGCGAGGAGGCGCAGCACGAACAGGTGGTTCTTGTGCGGGTGGGTGATCGCAGGGAACACGATGACCGGGCCGTCACCGAGCCCGTACCTGCGGCGCAGCTCGTCACCGGGCGTCGGTGCGTCCATCTCCGGCTCCAGGCCGTGGCGAACCACCGTGACCTTCTCCCCCGGCGTCCCGAAGTGCTCCGCGAGCGTCGACTTCACGAAACCGGTCGGCACCGCGACGTGCGAGGCACGGGCGAGCGAACGCGGCACCACGGAGCGCAGGTAGGCCCTCTTCACGGCGCGCACGTAGCCCGGGTAGTCGACCCACTGCACGTCGTGGACGGTGAGGAGCGTGCGTGCGTTGCCGCGCCGCGGGACCGTGCCCCCGCCGTGGTGCACGAGGTCGAAACCGGCGGTGCGCGACGCGAGCCAGGTGTGCTCGAGCGCGACCCGCTCCGGACGTCGCGTGCAGTCGCTCGGCGCCTCGTGCACCCGGAACGCGGCGGCGACCCCCGGCAGCCGCGCCGAGAACCCGCGGGGCGCGAACACCTCGATGTCCACCGGGTGCCCGATCGCGGCGATCCCGGCGAGCTGGCGGGTGAGGTACTCCTCGCTCCCTCCGACACCGGGCCTGCACCACAGCAGGTTCATCGCGACGCGCGTGCTCACCGCGCCGCCTCCGCGTACGCCTCGACCACGAGCGCCGCGGTCCTCTCCCATGTCTGGGTCGCCGCGTGCGCGCGCCCGAGCGCGGCGAGCTCGTCCCGCCGCGCGAGTGCGTCGTTGATGCCCGCCGAGATCGACGCGACGTCCACGGGGTCGACGAGGACGGCGGCGCCGCCCGCGACCTCCTCGGTGGAGGTGCCGCGCGACGTCACCACGGGGGCGCCAGCGGACATCGCCTCCAGCACGGGGAGACCGAAACCCTCGAGCACGGACGGGTACGCGAACACGGTGCAGGCCGAGTACAGCGCGGCGAGATCAGCGGCGGGCACGTGGCCGAGGAACCTCACGTCGGCACCGCCGGCGGCGGGACGCTCGCCCCATCCCTCGATGCCGGCGACGACGAGAGGGAGGCCGCCCCTCACGTCCCCCATCGCCGCGATGAGACGGGCGAGGTTCTTGCGGGGTTCCTGCGTGCCGACGAACAGCACGAACTCCTCCGGCAGGCCGTGCGCCGAGCGCACCCTCGCGGCGTCGCCGGGCGGGACTGACACGGGAGTGACGCCGAGCGGGACGTGGCGGAGCCGGGCGGGCTCGAAGCCGTGCGCCGTGCAGTCGTCGAGAGTGGCGCGCGACGAGCACATCACGATGCGGGCGTCACGGCGCAGCTTCGCGAGGCTCCGCGCGAACACCTTGTTGCCGCGGGCGGTGAAGAACTCGGGGTGACGCACGAAGGCGATGTCATGGAGCGTGGCGACGAGCGGTGCCCGCGTGGCGGGCGGGATGACGGTCGTCGCGTGCACGACGTCGGGGGACTCCACGACCGACTCCACCAGTGGCCACCCCGTGCGCAGCCACGCCTCGTACAGGAGCGCCCCGCCGACGGGGAGGTGCGCGACCCTGATGCCGGGCTCGAACCCGGGTGTCGCCGGGCGGCGGTGGCGGCCCGCGACACCGACGAGCTCCGTGCCCCCTCGGCGCACGATCGCACCCGCGAGAGAGAGTGCCGCTGTGCCGGTGCCCCCGGGCACGCGGTGCCAGCACTGCTCCAGGGTGTAGGCGACGCGCACCCGTCCATTCTTGCTGTTCCCGTCCTACGATGGCACCCATGTCGCAGTTCTGGCCGGGACGCAGGGTGCTCGTCACGGGCGGCAACGGTTTCCTCGGCCGGGTCGTGGTCTCGACCCTGCGCGACGGGGGCGCCGACGTGACCGCGCCCACGCACGACGAGTGCGACCTCACGGTCCCCGGGCGTGCCGAGGCGTTGTTCGCCGCGGAGAAGCCGAGCCACGTGATCCACCTCGCGGCGCGCGTCGGCGGCATCGGCTACAACCAGGTCGACCCTGCCCGCCTGTACCTGGACAACCTGCTGATGGGCACGTACGTGATCGAGGCGGCGCGGGCGACCGGCGTCGAGAAGACGGTGCTGCTCGGGACGGTGTGCAGCTACCCGAAGTTCACCCCGGTGCCGTTCCGCGAGGAGTCGCTCTGGGACGGCTACCCGGAGGAGACCAACGCGCCGTACGGGATCGCGAAGAAGGCGCACCTCCTGCACGCGCAGGTCAACGCCGAGCAGTACGGCCAGCACTTCGCCTACCTCATCCCCACGAACCTCTACGGGCCGGGCGACAAGTTCCACCCGTCCGTGTCCCACGTGATCCCCGCGCTCATCAAGAAGTGCGTCGAGGCCAGGGAGTCCGGGGCGGACCACATCGACGTGTGGGGCACGGGCTCGGCCAGCCGCGAGTACCTCTACGTGGAGGACGCTGCGCGCGCGATCGTCATCGCGGCGGAGTCGCACGACGGCACGGAGCCGATCAACCTCGGCGCGGACCGCGAGATCACCATCCGCGAGACCGCGGAGGCGATCGCGGAGGTCACGGGTTTCGCCGGCACCCTGCGGTGGGACCCGTCCAAGCCGGACGGCCAGCCGCGCCGCCGCATCGACCCGGGCCGGGCGGCCGAGATGCTGGGCTGGACCGCGCGGATGGACTTCCGCGAGGGCCTGCGCCGCACCGTGGACTGGTACCTGGCGAACAGGGAACTGGCCGAGCAGGCCCCGCGCTGACGTGACGAGCATCCCCCCGCCGCTCGAACACTGCGTGCGGCACCCGCACGTGCCGACGGGCCGGCACTGCACCCGCTGCGAGCGGCCCGCGTGCAACGACTGCCTGGTCGCCGCCGCCGTCGGGTCGCAGTGCCTGGACTGCGTCCGTTCCTCCCGGCCGCCGCGTGCGGAGCGGATGCGCAGGTGGAACGCGGTGCAGCCCGCGGTCGCCACGCGCGTCCTCGTTGCCCTCAACATCGCGGTCTTCGTGTGGACGGGT
>CAZZFB010000017.1:0-11479 GCA_964653385.1 uncultured Bifidobacterium sp.
CCGTGCCCTGGACGGAGCGTGCCTGCCCACCACCGCCCGAGCCGTAGATGATGTCTGCGCCGGTGCGCCAGTCGTTCGCGAGACCGGCGCCGCCGTTGCCTCCGACTCCGCTCGAACTGTTCGCCCCCGGCTGTGTGGCGTCACCGCCTGCTTGCGTGGCTCCGCCTCCGCCGCCGCCACCTGCTGACACGGAGTCCCCGGCCACACCGTGCGGGTATGACTTGCCGCCGCTGTTGCCGTATGCGGTGATGTTCGTGCCGTTCGATGCAGTGCCGGATGTGGCTTGAGTCGACGAGCCTTGTGGTTGGCCCCAGTGCGCACCACCGGCGTTGCCACCCGGTCCTCCGTAGGCAGGGCCACAGCCCCCGCCAAACCCTCCACCGACGGCCACGAGTGCCCCAAACTTCGAGTTACCACCTGGGTTTCCGGGCGAGCAGTTGCCACCCTGGCCTCCGAAGCCGGTCCAGACAGCGACCGATGCCGCGGGAGTCACTGAGTAGCTGGTCGCGAGGACGATGCCACCTCCGCCGCCTCCGCCGCCTGTCGGGGTTGAACCGTTCGACATCCCGCCTCCGCCTCCGCCGGCGACAACCAGGACATCGACCGAAGTGATGCCGGCGGGCACCGTCCAGGTCCTCGTTGCGTACTGGGCCGATGTGGTGGGGGATGTCGAGGCAGTGGCGAAAGTGACGATGCACGCGCCGTCCGGTCCCGCTGTGGACGTCACGCCGGTGGCGACGTCCACCGTTGTCGCGCACGCCCCGCTTCCGACCGATGCCGCCTGGGCAGAAGGGGCCCCCACCCAGATGCTGACCGCGAGGAGAACTGCCGAGGAGACTGAGACTGTTCTGCGGACCATTGCCGAAATGTAGCGGGGCGTCCCCCGGGTCCTCGCCACGGACTGCCGCGACGGTCCGGTGGTACCGTCAGGGCACATTTCTTGGGGGGAACCACATGACATACGCAGGCGACCGCGTCCTCTACGACGCAGACACCCACATCATGGAGCTGCCGGACTTCCTGCGGAAGTTCGCCGACCCGGACATCCGAGAGGAGCTGCCGCTCGTCAACTACGGCCGCTCCATCGTGACTGACGAGGAGGTCGAGGTCATCATGTCGCAGGGCGCCCGCCACAGCGAGGAGCACAAGAACGGCCTCATCGCGCTCGGCGACCGGATGATCCAGGAGGTCAAGGAGATCCAGGCGCTCGGCTCCTTCGACAAGATGGACCGCGTCGTGGCGAACGACATGCTCGGTTTCGCGAAGCAGGTCGTCTTCGCCACCCACTCGTTGCACATGGTGTTCTCGCCGTCGTCGAAGGTCAGCGACCGCCTCCGCTACGGCGGTGCCCGCGCGCACAACCGGCACATGGCCGACTTCGTGTCCGTCGACGACCGCATGATCGGTGTCGCCGCGATCCCGCTGGAGAACCCCGAGCTCGCGCTGCAGGAGGTGCAGTGGTGCCTCGACAACGGCCTCGGCGCCATGTGGGTGCCGCACCGCCTCGCGGGGGAGCGCTCTCCCACGCACACCGACTACAACCCGGTGTGGTCGTTGCTGCAGGAGGCGAAAGTCCCCGTGGTGTTCCACGTCGGCGGCAACCCGCTGCAGCTGAAGCCCGAGTGGAGCAACAACGGCCGCGGCAAGACGCGCGACTGGATGGGCGGCGGCGAGAACGTGCGCGCCCGCGACGCGGCGGTGCTGCACCAGGGCATCGAGACCTTCGTGTCCATGTTCGTGCTGGACGGCGTGCTCGAGGACTTCCCGGGCCTCAAGCTCGCGTCCGTGGAGCTCGGCGCCGGCTGGGTGCCAGAGATGCTCGTGCGCCTCGACCAGATCCACAAGGCCTACTCGAAGGTGGACGACCGCCTGAAGGGCTTCACCCGCAAGCCGAGCGAGCAGATCACCGAGCAGATGGCGTTCACGCCGTTCGTGTTCGAGGACCCCGCCAGGCTCATCGCCCAGTCGAACGAGGACCTGTACCTGTTCTCCAGCGACTACCCGCACACCGAGGGCGGCCGGGACCCGATCGCCCGTTTCGAGGCGTGCATGGCGAAGTCCTCGCCGAGCGAGGTCGAGAAGTTCAACTCGGGCAACTTCCTGAGGGTCTTCGCAAACGCCAACTGACGGCGTAAGGTCCCCCCGTCAGTACTTGTCTGAGGGGGATGTCATGGTCCGTCCGAGAAGAATCCTGGTGCCGGTCGCTGTCCTCTCCGTGCTCGCGTTCCCGGCTGCTGTCCATGCGGCCACGGCAAGGCTCACCGTGACGGGCAAGGTAACCGGGGCGACGGGCCAGCAACTGAGCGTTCTCCTCGTCGGCAATGACGGCACGGGCGTGCGGGTCACGCCGGCCGCGAACGGGAGCTTCACGGCATCCGTACCTCCGAAGGTCGCGTCCAGTTTCGTGACGACACGGACCGGGAAGGGGCCGACGCTTCACCTTCTGAAGTCGGGGAAGTATGCGGGTCCTGTCGTGCTCGGCAAGAAAAACTCCACGATCGGCTACACGAGGCTCGCCGCGAAGAAGAGCGGGACACTCGCAGTCGGCACGATCGCGATGAAGACCGGCTACTCAGTCGCGTCTGCGAAACCTGCAGTGGTGGACTCAAAGTCGACCATCCGGATGAAGGGGAGCAAGCCAGTGTCGTCAGGGAGCGTGCGCGAGGCGGCGCTCTTCGGGCCCGTCCGCTCCTTCGCCGTGCTGACGGCCGACCAGTCCGAACTGGGGGCCGACGCCGACCGTGACGGCCTGGCGAATTTCGCCGATGCGGATGTCAACGGCGATTCGGTGCTCGATGCGGCCCAGCCCTCCGCGGAGACGGCATTCCAGGGAGTCTCCGGGGAGAAGACGATGGAGCGCCGCCCGGAATGGGACTTTGCGTTCCGCAAGATCGTCCGGTCGAACGGCGGCGCCCCGGTCAACTCGAACCTCGTCCCCGGGGTGACTGCCGAGCAGATCGGAGCCTTCCTCTCCACGGGGCTGCAGCTCGAGATCGCGGGCAACATTGCGCCGAGCCAGGTGGCCGGTGGCTCCGTCAGCATGTGGTGCCAGGTCGCGTACTGCCGGCAGGGCGCGACTGCGACTCTGGTCAGCAGTTCGAACCCGTCTATCAACGGCAAGACAATCGACGCCGTGCGGAACGTGGACGGTTCGCTCGCCCTGCAGCGCACCAGTCCTGACACCCGGCACGCCCTCGTGTTCAAGCCGGGGGACGCCGTGAAAGGGACCAATGCCCTCACGGGAGATGCATACGGCTTCACGACCGTCGTCGACGGGTCGGTGATCGCAAATGAGGTGAGGATCCTCACGAGCGGAGTCGTGTCGCCTGCCGCATTCGTGTCGGCTGCGGGACGGACTTTCGGTCCGGAGGTCCAGGCGGCGACCTCGGTGCGCCCGACCACCCAGCAGATGTCTGCCTTCGTCATCACGTTCCACCGTCCACAAGACTTCGCGCCCGGGTCAACTTCACAGCTCGTGGACAGGGGCGGGTTGAGGTACAGGTTCGTGGCATTCGGTGACGGACCGGGTGGGATGCACGTGTGCAGGCCCTCGGCGATGAGTGCCCTGTCCCCGACGCTCGTCAAACCGGTCGACGAGAACTCGACCGACTCGATGAAGGCATACCTGTTCGACTCCGAACAGATGCCGGTCTCCAACGGGGCGAAGTTGAGCGTCACGCTCAATCTCGATGCCTGCCTGGCCTCCGGGCCCGGGACGGACGCACGGCCAGCCTCGGGCACCGGTTTCAACCTGTACATCGAGACGTACGACGCCGACGGGAACGAGTCAGGGGAGAACATCAGGGTCGTCGTGCCGTGACCCGGATCCCCGCTTGGGCATGCGCCGCGCGGTCGGCATAGTGTGACGCCATGGATTTCGCATACCCGCCCGAAGCCGACGCCTACCGCGCGAAGGTCCGTTCGTTCCTCGACACCAACCTGCCGAAGGGCTGGAAGGGCATCGGTGCCCTGAACCACGCCGACGCGGCCGCGTTCACCGAGGAGTGGCGCAAGAAGCTCTACGAGAACGACATGCTCGCCATCACCTGGCCGAAGGAGTACGGCGGCCAGGGCCTCGGCCACATCGAGGCGCTCGTGCAGGCGGAGGAGTTCGCCAAGGCAGGTGCGCCGGCGGGCGGCCCGAATGACGGGTTCGGCATCGGCATGCTCGGCAACACACTCCTGCAGGTCGGCACCGAGGAGCAGCGCCGTCACTACCTGCCGCGCGTGCTGAACGGCGAGGACCGCTGGTGCCAGGGCTACTCGGAGCCGTCATCGGGTTCGGACCTCGGCAACCTCGGCTGCCGCGCGGTGCTCGACGGTGACGAGTGGGTCATCAACGGCCAGAAGATCTGGACGTCCGCCGGCCACCTGGCGAACCACATCTTCGTGCTCGCGCGCACCAACGTGGACGAGGTCAAGCACCGCGGCATCACGTTCCTGCTCGTCGACATGCGCCAGCCCGGCGTGGAGGTGCGCCCGATCAAGATGATGTCGGGTGACTCCGAGTTCAACGAGGTGTACTTCACCGACGCCCGCTGCCCCAAGGAGAACGTCGTCGGCGAGGTGAACGGCGGCTGGATGGTCGCCATGACGCTGCTCGGCAACGAGCGCGGCGCAGGTGCCGCCGTCAACTCCATCTCGTTCCGCGGCGAGCTGGACAAACTGACCACCCTCGCCAAGCAGAAGGGCCTCACCTCCGACCCGCACATCCGCCAGCGTCTCACCAAGGCGCACACCAAGGTGGAGATCATGCGGTTCCTCGGCTACCGCGTGCTCACCGCGTTCATGAACGGTGCCAAGCCCGGTGCGGACGCCTCCATCGGCAAGCTCTGGTGGTCCGAGTACCACAAGGAGGTCACGGAACTCGCCGTCGACATCCTCGGTGCCGATGCGCTCGTGCCCGTCGGCCAGACGCCGCAGACTGCGTTCACCACGGACTCCGTCGGCTCGCCGAACGACTCCGCCAACTGGGTGGGTGTCTTCCTGAACGCACGCGCCGGCACCATCTACGCCGGCACCAGCCAGGTGCAGCGCGGCATCGTGGGCGAGCAGGTGCTCGGCCTCCCGAAGGAGCCACGCGCAGACGGCGGCCCCTGGAAGAGCATCCCCGGCCACGGCTGATCCCCGCCGCGCGGGCCGCTCACGCGCCGCTGCGGATTACGGGGCGGTGGTCGTTGTGGCCGGTGCGTCGTCGGCGCACGGCTCGACCTTGGCGATGTCCTCGGGCAGCTTCCCGTCGAGGCACGTCGACTTGTAGCCGGCGGCGCCTTCCTCGAGTTTCTGCACCCAGTTGAACACGTCGTTGTCGCGGCACGAGTTCGTGATGACCTCGTTCATGTAGTTGACGGCCGGTCCCACGGTGACCTTGTCGATGAGCGGCTTGGCGATCAGGTAGATCGCCTCCACCAGGTCCTGGACGTTCTTGTTGTCGGGCCACTCCGCCTTGACGGGTGCGAGGTCCCCGTAGGAGATGACGGCATCGACGGAGAACTTGCTGAGGATCCGTTCGCAGTCGTTCGAGAAGCTGCTCTCCACGGGCGCCGTTGTGTCGGGGGCGGAATCCGAACCTCCGCACGCGGCGAGCCCGGCCGTCACCACGAGTGCCACCAGTGCGCGTCTGAACATGGGCAAATGATAGGACGACGGCCCTGCCGCGCCTACGCGCCGACGAGCGAGGCCATCTCGGCGTACAGCGGCAACCCGATGACGAGGTTGAAGGGGAACGTCACCCCGAGCGCGGCACCGAGGGCAAAGCCCACGTCGGCCTCCGGCAGGCCGGCGCGCACGGCGGCCGGCGCCGCGATGTAGCTCGCGCTGGCGGCCATCGTCCCGAGAACAGTTGCCCCGCCCACGGACAGCCCAGCGGCCGTGCCGGCGAGGACGCCCACGGCACCGAACACGAGGGGCATCCCGACGGCCGCGACGAAGAGCCTCGGGCCGGAATTGCGGATCTCGGACATGCGCCGGCCGGCGAGCGTGCCGAGGTCGAGCAGGAAGAAGCACAGGAAGCCCGTGAACAGGTCCACGAAGAAGGGCTCGACATCCGCGACGGAACCTGCAGGTGATACTGCCCCGATCACGAGACCGCCGACGAGAAGCACCACGCTCTTGCCCGTGACCACCTCGTGCACGGCTGTCCGGAGCGACCTGCCTCCCAGTGCCCGCGCCGCGAGCACGAGAGCAACGACGATGCCGGGCACCTCCAGCACAGCAACGAGTGCCGGCATGAACCCCTCACGGAGCGTGCCCGCCGAGCGCGCGAACGACTCCGCGGCGGTGAAGGTGACGGCCGAGACCGACCCGTAGTGGGCCGCGATCGACGCTGCGTTTGCGTGGTCGAGCCGCAGCCACCGACGACCCACCACGAAGGCAACGACGGGAGTTGCCAGCCCGAGCAGCACGGTGACGACGGCGGGGGCGAGAAGGTCGGCGACCTCGGCCTCCCGCAGCCGCATGCCGCCCTTCAACCCGATCGCGAACAGCAGGTACGAGCTGAGGAAACTGGTGACCTGGTCGGGGAACCGCAGGTCACTCTTGATGACAGCCGCGAACACCCCGAGCACGAACGCGAGCACCGCCGGTGACCCGAGGTTGAGGGTGATGAGATCCCAGGCGGACACGGGGGCAGATTACCTGCTGTAAATAGCATGACACTACAAACATGAAGAAAAAGTCATGTGAAAAGAGTCAGGGCACAAACGACACAAAAGATGTGCCAACATTGGGAAATGACGGGCTCCCAGGATCCTGCCCGGGCTGAACCGGGCTCGAAATGGACGTTCCTGACGAACCACGGGCATGTCCTCGTGTGCATCGCCCAGAACCCCGACGTCCGCATCTCGGAGATCGCTGACCTTGTGGGCATCGGCGAGAGGGCAGCCCACCGGATCGTGGGCGACCTCGTGACGGGCGGGTACCTGACCCGGCGCAAGGACGGCAGGAGGAACACCTATGCCGTCGACTACTCGCGCCACCTGCGCCATCCGCTCGAGTCCGACCACACGATCGGCGAGCTATTCGAGGCGCTCACGCGCGTCAGCCGCGGCTGAGGCGAGACCCGCCGCCGCTGTCCCCGGTTGCTACACCCAGCCGCCGGCGTACGCCACGAACTGGCCGGTCGTGAACGTGAAGGAACCGTCGATGAAGTTCGCGCAGAAGCTGGCGAACTCGCCGATGTCACCCAGCTTCTTCATCGGCACCTGGGCCTCGACGCGCGCACGTGACTCATCATCCTTCACGCCGTTCGCCGAGAGGAATCCGGGGAAGTCCATGAAGTTGGTGCCGACGGCGTTCACCATGACACCGGAACCCGCGACCTCGGCCGCGACGTTGCGCACGAGCATGTTCGCTGCGGCGCGCGCCGTGGAATAGAGCGGGGCGCCCGGAGTCGGGCGGCCACCCGCCGCGCTCGTCTGCATCAGCACCTGGCCCGAGCCCTGCGCGACCATCACGGGCACCACGGCCCGCATGAAGTGGTACGGCACCTCGATGCAGCCCTTCATCACCTTGTGCAGGTCCTCCACCTTCGAGTTCAGGAACCTGCCCGTCACGATGATCCCGGTGGCAGTGGTCGCGCCGTCGATGCGCCCGAACTCGGACATGGCGGCGTCCACGAGCCGTTGCGACCCCTCAGCCTCGAGCAGGTGGTTCGTGCCCGTGACGTCCACGGCGTTCGCACCGAGAGCCGTGACCTCCTCCAGGAGTCCCGGTGATGCGTCGCCGAGCACCAGGTCATGGCCGCGGCGGGCCATCTCCAGTGCGAGCGCCGGGCCCGAGTAACTGTTCGCCTCGCCGATGATCGCGACCCGTCGTGTGCCTGTCATGTCTGTTTCTCCTTGTGTTTCCGGTGCGGACCGCGGTGCGGACCGCGGGTCAGATGCTGAGGACGTGCCCCGCTGCCGGGTCGACCGTGCCGTTCACCAACTGGTCGTAGACGTCGAGCACCGCATCGGCACCTCGGCCCTCGTGGACCGTCAGCCAGCGCCGTGCGTCGGCGGAGAACACCGCGAGCGCGGACTCCATGCGCGAGTTGAGCACGTCGCGGCCCCATTCCTTGCCGCGCTTCACCAGCTGAGACGGGGCGAAGAAGAACGCGGGCTTCGGCCCCGGCATCGGCGTGTCGCCGGCTGGACCCTGCGACTCACGCCAGTGCGTGGCCCCGACCCTGCACGAGTGTGCGAGGGCGTCGCCGAACCTCTCGTGGATGCGGCGCAGCACGGCCGCATTGCCGGCCATGTCGACGACTACCGAGGGGACCTGCTCCATCGACTCGATCGCGTCGTACGTGACGACCTCGTCGTAGAGACCGGTTGACTCCACGAACGCGAGGTTCGCCTCCGACGTCAGGCCGACTGTGCGTGCCGATCCGTTCGCGCGAACCTCATGGGCGAGCGCGAGCGACGTCTTCGAGGATGCGCTCGTGATGATCACCTGCGCCGCGCCGAACATCGAGTTGTCGCGCAGGAAGTCCTCGCACAGGTGGGAGGTGACGAAGAGCCCGCGGAGGAGCAGGTAGTAGGACTCGTCCTCGTCCGTCCGCGACGGGTCCGCCGGGTCGAACTGCCGGTACGCCGGCGCGTGCTTCTCGCGGTGGGCGGCGTTGTCGAAGAACCCTCCGCCACGCACGACCGCCTCGACCACGTGATGGTCGCCCACGGGATAGAAGCCGAACCAGCGAGAGCCGATGGCGACACCCGGAACCGCGGAGGACGTGACCACGCCGAATCCCATCGCGGGCAGGCGTCCCCATCCGGCCGCGGCGGGGAAGAAGCCCCAGTAGTCCAGGAAGTCGCCGCTGACCGCGTACGAGATGTTGTTGGAGGTGAGGGCGAACTTCTCCAGGCGGAGCACGACGGTGCCGTCGGCGGCATCGACGGGAGCGTCCGTGGCGGTCATCCGCCTGTTCGTGATGTCGGAACGGTCGATCTCCAGGTGCACGGTGCCCCCCTTCCCGCGCCACAGTACCGAGCACGCGTCGTGCCCGTCCCACCGCGGAAAGAACACGGCTCATTCTGCCGACACGGGTGTGCGCCCGCGCCCGGTGTCGGCAACAATGGCGACGTCGCGGCTCTCCGCCGCGGGCACGGGGGGTGTACGGATGGTCGTCAAGAACGAGTTCCACGGGAGGATCGGCCGCACCGTGGCGGAGTCAGAGCCGTGGTTCGCGGTGCCCGCCCACCCGGGTGAGGACTCCCCGAACGTGATCCTCATCCTCATGGACGACACGGGCTTCGCCCAGTTCGGGTGCTTCGGCTCCGACATCGACACACCGAACATTGATGCCCTCGCCGCCAACGGCCTGCAGTTCACGAACTTCCATGTCACGCCGCTCTGCTCGCCGACGCGGGCCGCACTGCTGACCGGCCGGTCGAACCATGCGGTCGGGATGCGGTCTGTGTCGAACTTCGTCACGGGCTTCCCCAACCAGCTGGGCCACATTTCCAACCACGCTGCGACAGTCGGTGAGGTGCTGGGCGGCGCGGGTTACGGCACGTTCGCCGTCGGCAAGTGGCACCTCGCGCCGATGGAGCAGTGCTCCGCGGCCGGCCCGTTCGACCAGTGGCCGCTCGCGCGCGGGTTCGACCGCTTCTACGGTTTCCTCGACGGCGAGACAGACCAGTTCCACCCGGAGCTCGTCGCCGACAACCACCCGGTGGACCCGCCCGGCACACCCGAGGACGGCTACCACGTGAGCGAGGACCTGGTCGACAACGCGCTGCGGATCATCGCGGACTACAAGGGCGTGCGCCCCGACCGGCCGTTCCTGGGTTACGTGGCGTTCGGTGCGACGCACGCGCCGCACCAGGCCCCGCCGGAGTACATGGCCAAGTACCGGGGCAGGTACGACGAGGGCTGGGACGTCATCCGTGAGCGGTGGTTCCGCAAGCAGCTCGAGACCGGTGTCATCCCGCCGGGCACGGTGCTGGCGCCGCACAACCCCGGTGTGAAGCCGTGGGACGAGCTGACCGACAACGAGAGGCGCCTCGCGTGCCGCATGCAGGAGGCGTTCGCGGCGTTCCTCGACCACACCGACAAGCAGATCGGACGCCTGGTGGAGGGCCTGCGCCGCCTCGGCCAGCTGGAGAACACGGTCATCGTGCTGCACGCGGACAACGGCGCGTCGCAGGAGGGCGGGCCCTTCGGCGTCATGCACGAGATGAAGTTCTTCAACGGCATCATCGAGATGCCCGACGAGGCGATCAACCACATCGACGACATCGGCGGCCCGAACAGCCACTGCAACTACCCGTGGGGCTGGGCCCAGTGCGGCAACACCCCGTACCGCTGGTACAAGCAGAACACCCACGAGGGCGGCGTGCACGTGCCGATGGTGTTCCACTGGCCCGCGGGTGTGCCCGAGAAGGAGCGCGGGACGAAGCGGGACCAGTTCGTGCACGTCTCGGACATCGTTGCGACGGTGTACGACATCCTCGGTGTGACCCCGCCGGAGGTGGTGAAGGGCTACGAGCAGATGCCCGTCACGGGGAAGTCGTTCAAGTCCGTCATCAACGACGCCGCCGCGCCGGCAACGAACACGGTGCAGCACTTCGAGAACGCCGGCAGCCTGGCCGTAGTCGCGCACGGCTGGAAGGCGGTGCTCAAGCACACCCCCGGGCAGTCGTACGACGACGAGAAGTGGGAGCTCTACGACCTGAACACGGACCGCTCGGAATGCAACGACCTCGCCGCGTCCCAGCCGGCGAAGCTGGAGGAGATGGTCGACCTGTGGTGGCAGGAGGCGGAGACGCACGGAGTGCTGCCGCTGGACGACCGCGGCGTGCAGCTGTTCGGCGCCCGGTTCCGGGCACGTTCGCCGCACCCGGAGAACCGGCGCTACGTGTACCGTCCGCCGATGTCGCCGATGCCCGGCCAGGCATCCGCGGGTCTCGGCGGCCGCAGCGTGGATCTGGTCGCCAGGGTCAACTACGCAGCCGGAGACGAGGGAGTCCTCTACGCGACCGGCACCCAGAACTCGGGCTTCTCGATGTTCGTCCAGCGTGGGAGGTTCGTCGTGGACTACAACGCGTTCGGGGACCACACGGTGATCGAGTCCACCGTCCCGGTGCCGGCCGGTGTCGTGGCGCTCGGTGTGCACCTCCGCAGGGGAGAGGGCCGCAACGGCACGATCACCCTGGATTTCGATGGTGTCGAGGTGGGCCGTGCCGACGTGCCGCTGTACATGTCGATGATGTCGTCGGTCGGGCCGAGCCTCGGCCAGGACCACGGCTCCGCGGTCAGCCTGAGGTACGAGGCACCGTTCGCGTACACGGGCGAGCTGCTCGAGGTGGAGATCGAGGCGGGAAAGAAGTCGGGCGCCGCGGCCGCTGCCGAGGCCAAGGCCGAGATGGGCCGCCAGTAGGCACAGCCGGGATGGGCCGCCAGTAGGCACAGGAACACGACAGGAACAACACAGGGGAAAGAACATGGCAGAGAAGAAGAAGCACGGCGTGGAGCACAACTACGGCAAGGTCGACCG